>CALDTL010000064.1 GCA_937923965.1 uncultured Caulobacterales bacterium | reverse complement strand
GACCGGGAATTGGTCGCGGATGGATTGGATATCGAAGGTCAAAATAGTTCCGTTTGTCTTTTGGTCAGATAAAACAACACAAGGATGAAAATCAGGACTCGCATAATATTAATGATCAATTTGATTCTAGGGTTTTCACTTTTACGCGCCCAAATCGATATACCGAAAAAAGCTATCGTCAGCGTAAGAATGAAAATTGACAAATTGGAGGTGGTCATCAATCGTCTTTCAACCACCCACGCAGCTTGTCCAACAAGCTCTCGCGCATGACCTCATCGTCTAGCGTATCGAACACACTCCCGAGGAAAGCCTCAGTCAACATGGCGCGGGCTTGCGCGAGGGGGATGCCTCTCTGGCGCATATAGAACAACGCGGACTCGTCGAGCGCGCCAATCGTATTGCCATGGGCGCAGGCGACGTCATCGGCGTAGATTTCAAGCTCCGGCTTTGACCGAATTTCGGATGTATCGGACAGCATCATCGCATCATGGCGCATCTCTGCATCTGTGTGCTGCGCGGGGCGACGCACGTGGAATTTACCTTGGAACACGCCGCGAGATTTATCGGCGGTGACGCCCTTCACCGATTGCCGGATGAGTCCGTCGGGACAGGCCAAATCCACATAGCTCGTCATATCGCAATGACGCGCCGCATCGAGGAGGTAAGCGCCGTTCATGGTGGCTTTCACGGCCTTGCCCATGCCCGCAAAACGGGTTTCCAAACGCGAGAGTTTCCCGCCGAACGCCAATGTATGCTGCACCAGCTCGGCATTCGCCCACGCCGTCACATGGGTGGTGGCAATGCGAACGCAATCTTCTGGGTCCGTCTGCACGGTCACGCGGTCAAGTACGGCATCAGCGGAGAGTTTCACGTTTAAATGCGAATTGACGAAAGCGTTCGCGTCGCCGTCATAATGCTCCACGAGCTGCACTTTCGCGCCGGTCCCTAGGGTCAGTGTTATCTGCGCATGGCCCTGGGTGAGGCCTTCGATTTGAATGGGTTGTTCGGCGGTGAACCCGTCCGGCACCTCAATCGCCCAAATCTGCCCCGCATATTGCAGCGCAAGCTTTTGCAAGGAGGTGTCATTGGCGGCGGGCGTCGCATCGACCCGCGTAACGGTAACGCCTTGCGGGACAAAAATTTGCACAGGCGCAGCCGCCTCCGCTCCGCGAAGATCACCCGCAGCGGCGCGGCTAACATCGGTCCATTTCCACGCCTCGTCGCGGCGTGTGGGGAGATTTGAAGCGCTAAGCGGCATATTTGTCATATCCCTCTTTCTCTAGCGTCTTCGCGAAATCCGCATCCCCGCTGGCGGCAATCCCGCCATTGGCGAGGACATGCACGCGGTCCGGCACGATGTAATCGAGCAAGCGCTGATAATGCGTAATAATCAGCATACCGCGATCGGGAGAACGCAGCTTATTCACGCCGTCTGCGACAATCCGCAACGCATCCACATCAAGGCCGGAGTCTGTTTCGTCCATGACGACAAAATTCGGCTCGAGCATCATCATTTGGAAAATTTCCATACGCTTCTTCTCGCCGCCGGAAAAACCGACATTGAGCGGACGCTTTAGCATCTCCGGTTTCATCTTTAATTCGGCGGCCAAAGCTCTTGATTTCTTGAGGAACTCTGGCGCTTTCATCTCTTCCTCGCCGCGCGCTTTACGCTGGGCGTTGAGCGCGGTTTTCAAGAAGGTCATGGTCGGGACGCCGGGGATTTCCAGTGGATATTGGAACGACAAAAAGACGCCCGCCGCCGCGCGCTCTTCCGGTTCCATTTCCAGCAAATCTTCGCCGTCCAGCGTGACTGTGCCGTCCGTGACCTCATAGCCATCGCGGCCAGTCAGGCAGTAAGATAGCGTCGATTTACCGGCCCCATTCGGCCCCATAATCGCATGAACTTCACCCTTGGGAACTTCAAGGGAAAGTCCTGTGAGGATAGGTTTTAGGCCGTCATCAACGGCCACGTGGAGGTTTTCAATTTTAAGCATTATTTTCTTCCCAAACGAGCTGGTCTTCTGCGTATTTTGCAATGACTTCTATTTTTCCAATGATGGCAGCATTGAAAGCTTCAAGTTCTTCCGCTGGCACCCAAATTTCTTCATGTTCTTTACCACCAACGATCTCAGGTTGGTATTTGTCGGCCGTGTCTTTTGCGACGGCAAAACGAGTGACAAACCCAACCTTGTCATCGTTCAATCTCGAATTCCAATCCTTAGCAATCTGCCGAGCGTAGCCTTCGTTCAGAACTGGATAAAAAATTGGCTGATCAGGCAGGCGTGGGGGATACGCTTTGAAACCGCCGTCTTCGATCAACCTAAGTTCTGCAGTTCCCACAGGTCGATACATTATTACAGTTTCTACCATCACACCCACTCCCCAACGGACAACCACCAGTTTGTCATCCTCGGGCTTGACCCGAGGATCCATGCAGCAATTTCGAGATGGACCCTCGGCTCAAGGCCGAGGGTGACGGCGAAAAGTGGCGAAGACATCACACCCACTCCCCCATGGGCGCGTCATAAACCGCGTCTACTTCCGCATCGCCATTATTCTTCACGCCGTTCGGTTCAATCAGAAAAATGAGGCACTCTTCTTCGGCGCGGGGGCGGTGTCGGACGCCTTTTGGGACGACGATACATTCGCCCTCTTTGACGAGAACTGATGTGATTTTCTTGCCCTCTGCATTAGCCTGAACCGCCATCGGATCAGGCGCTTCATTGCAATCGGTCCCCCGGACCGATTGCGGACATTCC
>CALDTL010000063.1 GCA_937923965.1 uncultured Caulobacterales bacterium | reverse complement strand
GTAGTGGAATTGGACCACGGACGGTCGCGCCGGTGCGCTTAGCCGTCGAGACTATCTCTTTAGTCGAGACGTCGAGGATGCGGTGGTCAAATGCCTTCAACCGTATGCGTATGTTTTGACGATCCATAACGGAACCCTTGGACTTTTTCACGTTTCAAACAGCTCACTTCAAAGACAATAAAAGCAACTTTGAAGTATGTTTCTTTATAAGAAGCGGCCCACTAGCGCGGGCCGCTCAAAACCTCAATGATTATTATCGGTTTATTCGATAATCTTTGCAACGACGCCGGCGCCGACGGTGCGGCCACCTTCGCGGATAGCGAAGCGAAGCTTTTCTTCCATCGCGATTGGCACGATAAGCTCAACGTTTACTTCAACATTATCGCCCGGCATGACCATCTCTGTGCCTTCCTTCAACGTCACAACACCTGTCACGTCAGTTGTACGGAAGTAGAACTGCGGACGATAGTTGTTGAAGAATGGCGTATGACGGCCGCCTTCGTCCTTTGTCAGGATGTAAGCTTCAGCTTCGAACTTCGTATGCGGCTGAACGGACCCAGGCTTACAAAGAACCTGTCCGCGCTCAACACCTTCACGGTCAATACCGCGAAGCAATGCACCGACATTATCGCCAGCCTCGCCGCGATCAAGCAGCTGACGGAACATCTCAACACCGGTACAGGTTGTCTTCGTTGTGTCTTTGATGCCAACGATTTCGATTTCGTCGCCAACGTTTAACACGCCGCGCTCAATACGGCCTGTTACAACAGTACCCCGGCCAGAGATTGAGAACACGTCTTCGATTGGCATCAGGAACGCCCCATCAACAGCGCGGTCTGGCTGCGGGATATATTCATCAACAGCGGCCATTAGCTTTTTAATCGCTTCTTCGCCGATTTCTGGATTTTTACCTTCCATCGCAGCCAAAGCAGAGCCAGCAATCACCGGAATGTCGTCACCAGGGTAATCATATGATGTCAGAAGATCACGGATTTCCATTTCAACGAGCTCAAGAAGTTCTTCATCGTCGACTTGGTCAACTTTGTTCATGAAAACGACCATAGCCGGGATACCAACCTGACGGCCGAGCAAGATGTGCTCGCGTGTCTGAGGCATCGGGCCATCCGCTGCGTTCACAACCAAAATAGCGCCGTCCATTTGCGCCGCGCCGGTGATCATGTTCTTAACATAGTCAGCATGGCCTGGGCAGTCGACGTGGGCGTAGTGACGGTTTTCTGTCTCATACTCAACGTGAGCCGTCGAAATCGTGATACCACGCGCTTTTTCTTCCGGCGCGCCGTCAATCTGATCATAGGCTTGGAAATCACCGAAATATTTCGTGATCGCTGCCGTTAGCGTCGTCTTACCATGATCAACGTGACCAATCGTGCCGATATTCGCATGCGGCTTATTACGTTCAAACTTCTCTTTTGCCATGTCGTGTCTCACTCACATGTTAGGACCTAAAACCCTCATGGCTCGTCGGTCAGTTAAGTATTTCTAAACCCCCTCACCCCATCATGGGGAGAGAAGATTGGAGCGGGCGGCGAGAATCGAACTCGCGTCATCAGCTTGGAAGGCTGAGGTCTTACCACTACACAACGCCCGCTGTGTTCAATTTGCTTTCCATTGTCGGCATCCCCGCGAGGGGCGAATGGTGGAGGGGATTGGATTCGAACCAATGTACACATAGTGATCAGATTTACAGTCTGACGCCTTTAACCACTCGGCCACCCCTCCATTTTCAATATCCCGATGGTTAAACGGGACTGTTTCGTTGCCTCCAACAAAAAAGGCTCTGTCACTTCGCGGTGAAAGCTGATAGCCGCGTCGTCCACAGAGTCGATGTTTATAATCCGCAGGACCTATAGAGATGAATAACCCCCCGCGCAATAGGCAGACTCAAAGAAAATCAGGCTCAAAAGGCCAAAAAATGAACCTGCGCAGCCGTGGTATGAAGGGCGCAGCGGCAGACGCGCCAAAACGCGCTTATGGCGCGAAGTCCCACGGCGCCACCGCCGCGCCGCGCTCGCCCAAAAATTCGCCGCGAAAATCGCCTAGAAACGGGCCAAAAAACAGGAAATCGGCCCAACATGAGGGCGGGTCTGGCTGGATTTATGGCACCCACGCCTGCCTTGCCGCGCTCTCCAACGCCCGGCGAACCATTCATGAGCTGCTAGTGACCGAATCCGCCGCTAATCGCCTCGAGCTCCCCAAAGGCGGCGTGACCGCCCAAATCGTCGAGCCAAAACATATTGATCGCAAGCTGCCCAACGGAACCGTGCATCAGGGAATCGCCCTGAAAGCCGCGCCGCTCGAATGGCCCGCCCTCGAAGTTTTAGCCGACGCCGCTCCGGAGGACGGGCTTATCCTCGTACTCGACCAAATCACAGACCCGCATAATGTTGGCGCAATGCTCCGGCTATCCTCCGCCTTTGGCGTTAGCGCCGTTGTCATGCAGACCCGCAAAGCCCCGCCGCTGTCCGGCGCGCTCGCCAAAGTCGCGGTGGGCTGCCTCGAAACTATCCCTGTGTGCCTCGAGACCAATATCGCCAATACGCTGCAAAACCTGCAGCGCATCGGATGGCACGTCACAGGATTGGCCGGCGAAACGGAGCTTGAGCTATCCGGCGCGCTGCACGCCGGCACAAAACAAGTCATCGTCATGGGTGCAGAAGGTCCGGGCCTGCGTGACCGCGTCCGCAAAACCTGCGACCAACTTGCCCGCATCCCAATGAACAGCTCGCCAATCGCGGGCGAGGCAGAAAGCCTCAATGTCGCGACGGCAGCGGCAATTGCACTCTATGAGGCGCGTCGGGGTTGAACGCCCCTTAGTTGAAGACTTTATCCAGGTTTGGTGCAAGCGGGTCAGGACCATATTTATTTGCCTTAGACTGACCGCGCCGGATGCAGATTAGAAGAATAGCGACGAAAAATATCATTGAAGCATTATTCACATATTGGACAATTACGATGTCACTGAAATCCGGAATGACTATGTCGACATCTTCCAGGTAGGTTAAAACCACAGGTGCCTGTAGCCACCCACTTAACCCCATGTCATGGAGCCTCCGAGCAGTTACCGTTAGAACCGGGATAAACAGTATCATCTCCCCTATTAGAGCTATGTCCCAAACCTCATCCGTCACAACATAGCCAGACAGACCTAGTATCAATACAGTCCCGAATAGCGCCAACCAGAAGAATAACTGAAACCACCAAAACTCAGACCGAGTGGCCCGCCCCTTAAAGACAGCAAATTTCTTGAAACAGGTTTTAACGGATTGAATGAAATTCATGGATCTCGGTTAGGAGGCTTCTCCAAAAGGTGCAACCTAAGTCTTTAGCCTAGCATTTGCTGATCCGACGTTTTCACCCCCTGTCCAGGACGAGATAAAGCGCGTGACTGCGACAGCTTGCCTCTTCTAAATCGCCCCATCGCTCACCACATCGTTGGTGCCTAAGAGCATTGCAGGAGAGTTGAAAATGCACGCGCCGCAACGGCCTACCCCTCGCACCGTCGATTACGATATTGCGGTTGACACCCATGTAAAACCCCAAACCCTGAGTGATAAAATTGCCTTTGCCTTTGTTCGGCTTCTCCGTTTCTTCGCGGATAAGTTTTTCGCAAGGCGGTATGGTCACCGCGCTGTGGTTCTTGAGACCGTGGCAGCTGTGCCTGGTATGGTCGGGGGGTTGTGGCAGCACCTCACCGCGCTGCGAAAGATGCGCGATGACGAAGGTTGGATCCGAACGCTTTTGGACGAAGCCGAAAATGAGCGCATGCACTTAATGACATTTATCGAGATCGCACAGCCAAATCGGTTTGAGCGTTTCTTGATCATTGCTGTTCAGATGATTTTTTATAATTTTTACTTCTTCCTCTATCTTTTTGCTCCGCGCACAGCCCACCGCGTTGTCGGCTATTTCGAAGAAGAGGCCGTCATAAGTTACACGCAATATCTCAAAGAGGTCGAAGACGGCCGCCATGAAAATGTGCCCGCGCCGCAAATTGCGATTGACTATTGGCAGCTCGGCCAAGACGCCCGCCTCAGCGATGTTATCATCGCCGTTCGCGCAGATGAAGCCGAACACCGCGACGTCAATCATAGCTTTGTTGACGAATTGGACCGCCGCAAAGCGCATGATCCGATAGCCGCCGATAAGCCGGCGAAAGAGGCCAAAGGCAGCCTAAAAGAGGGCGCTCTCAAAACCGATGTGGGAACATAGATAGCGGAAACTGGCTCTCAGACGACAAAACCCGCCCCCGTCGCCTCGCATTTCCGCGAATTGACCAGGGCGGGCTTTCTTAACTTAGTTTAAAAAAACCTATTTCAGTTTTTTCTTCTTGAGTGACGTTTTGAGAATGTCACCTTCGGCCGACAGAGTGTCAACCGGGATCGGTTTCGGCACTCCATCAACATAGATTTGCGTGACCATACCAGACTGCGTTCTCGTTAGACCTGTAATTGAGCCGAGATCTTTCCCTTTCTTGGAATAAACCTGCTGACCATATGTCAACATTGGGCCAACGGGCTGCTTATTTTTATCGCTTTTGATTTCTACGCTTACGCTTGCATAGCCATGTGCGTGACTGTGACGGTCGTTGTGATAATGGCGGCTATATGCACCATGAAATCTATAATCATCGCCGTAGTAGCCGTGATCATGAGCGTATCCACCGTGGTAATGCGTTCCTGATGAGCGCGGCGCCGAACGCGAGGAGATACGGGCGCGAACTGGAGCTTCGACCCGCACTTTTGGTGATGGGGCTCTAACCTGCGTGCCTATTCTGGATGAGGAGCTAACGGCTCCGTCCAAATTGCCGCTTACAGCGCCGGTAACGCTTCCGATTTGAGCGTGCGCCGGAATGGCGCTCATGACGCCCAATATTAAAGCCGCCGCAGATATTTTTAGTCCGTGTGATAAATTTAACATAATTTACTCCTTCACTTAGTCTGACAGAACGATCGGCAAACACCTTTGGTTCCGTGAGACCGACTTAAATCCTAAGCAATTCAGGCCGAATTGAGGCCAAAAACGGGTCAAATTGTAAAAATTTGCGTCTATTTTCGGCGCAGCAGCCAAAAAAAGCGCCCCAGCGTTACCGCTGGAGCGCGTTTTTTGAGACCGTTATGCTAGGCGCCTAGACCAAATCTATTGCTGCAAAATTGTCCCAGGGATTATCCTCAACCGTTTCGGTCGCCGTTTCAGTTTTAGCGGCCTCAGCCGAGACCTGAGAAACCATTTCTTTTTCTGCGGGGGATGTCTCTATCAGGCTTTCGCCTTTCAGCCACGTCTCTGCTGGGCTGGACTCGTCTGCGGCAAAAGTCCGAATTTCGAGGCCAGGAATAACGGCGCCTTCGACTTTGGCAGAGTTTCGTAAAAATTGGCTGTCCGTCACGACCGCACACTTATCAGCATCGGGGACGGTCCGCAGCACTTGCCCAACCCGCACGAACTCCTGACGGAGCTCACCTAGGCCATCAAAATCATCTTTCGCCATGTCGACGCAAATATTTATATTGTCATTTGCATTCGCAACAGTTTCGAACCAGTTTAGACTTTGCGTCATCTCTTCCTTTGACACTTCACCGCTGACTTTCATGAAGACCACGTTGTCTTCTAGTTTCAGGTCTAAATTTTCGAGATTCATGGCATTCATATAATTTTCCTTTTCGTTACTAGAGCTCAACGAAACAGATGAGAATTGGTTCCGAAAAACCTAAATTGTTCTGGGATTCGTAGCTAAGGCAGTCGATAAAACCGAAATTACAAAATTCAGAGGCCGTTATGCTCAGTGATATTTTAGTCTATTTTGCACATAGTGCTGTGGTGGTGTTCGGCGCGCTGACCTTGCTTTGGGCGATTAGCGTTGCCGTCAAAGACGCCAGCTTGATTGATATTTTCTGGGGCTTTGGATTTTTACTGGTCGCGAGTGTTTGTCTGTATCTTGCGCCCGTCAAAACGCCTTACCTCATGCTGCTCGCGGCCTTGCCCATCATCTGGGGGCTGCGCCTGACGCTTTATCTTGGGAAACGCAATCTCGGCCACGGCGAGGACAAGCGATACGTCAGCATGCAAAAGCGTGCCGCTAAAAAAGGTCTTAGCGAGATGGCTTGGCGTTTGCGGTCCTTGCTGACAATCTTCTTTGGACAAGGGTTGTTGATCATGATTGTCAGCGCACCGGTTTGGGTGGCGATGGCGACAGCCTACGAGGCGCTAAAGGAGGGAAGCGGTTGGGTTATGTATGCTCCTGTGGAACTTTCAAAAAGTATCCCCACCATGCCAAAACTTGGATCTTTTTCTGGTTTAAATGAAATCGGCAATGTCGATATCGGCATTCTCCCCATTCTCGGCGCACTCCTCTGGCTTGTCGGGTTTCTCTTCGAAGCCATTGGCGATGCGCAGCTTGCCGCCTTTATCAAAAAGAACAAAGATTATGACGGCCCACTCGATGACAAACCCGTCATGGATAAAGGCCTTTGGAAATATACGCGCCATCCGAATTATTTCGGCAATGCCTGTATGTGGTGGGGCATTTGGCTCGTGGCCTGCGCTGCGCCTTTGGGATGGACCACGATTTTCGCGCCGATCATCATGACGCTCCTGCTGACGAAGGTCTCAGGCCGTGACCTGCTGGAGCGCGACATGGGCCGCCGCAAAAACTATCAGGATTACATAGACCGCACGAGCGGATTTTT
>CALDTL010000062.1 GCA_937923965.1 uncultured Caulobacterales bacterium | reverse complement strand
GTCAACATCGCAAGGCGACCCGGAACTCAAATCCGTCTGGACCGACCCTAATTATACGCAGGGCGAGAGCGCCTCTTACTACGTCCGTGTTCTGGAAAACCCGACCTGCCGATGGTCAACTTGGGATGCGCTGAAAGCGGGAGTTGAGCGTCATCCAGACTTGCCAGCAACAATTAAAGAACGGGCTTGGTCATCCCCAATTTGGACATCTGCGAATTAAATGAAAACACTACGCCGCGAGCCTTTCGTTCATTTTGTCATACTTGGCATAATGCTTTTCGCCGGACATGCGCTTTGGCAAAAACATGTTGTAAAATCTGAACGCACGATCACAATTAGCCCCGCTGAAATGGAACGTCAGGCGCAGATATTTGCGACTGAAAATCGGCGGCAGCCTTCAGATGCTGATCTAGAGGGCCTGCTCTTTGCGCATATTGAAGAGCAAGTTTTGATGCGCGAAGCTATGCGTCTAGGCTTGAATGAAGATGATACAATTATCCGCCGCCGCCTCGCGCAAAAAATGCGTTTCATGATTGACGATGTCAGCGTGCCCGCGCTTCCTGACCGCGCGGGGTTGGAGACGTGGTTCAACGACAACACACATTTTTTCATCCGTCCCGAAACGCGGAGTTTCGAGCATATTTATCTGTCCCCCAAAGGCCGCGCCGATACGGTCATATCTGACGCCGAAATTCTCTTAGGCGGCGGCGTGGCTGACAATTGGCAAGGAATGGGGGATGCCTTCATGGCTGGCCGCAGTTTCAACACCCTCGCGCAACCCGCTGTGCAAAGAGATTTCGGAACGACTTTTGCGCAAAAGCTATTTGCTCTCCCTGACACGCAAGATTGGCAAGGCCCCATTAGCTCTGCCTTTGGCGTTCATCTCGTGAGGCTCACCAAGGTTACGCCCGAATATTTACCTGACTTCGAGGATATTCAAATCGAAGTCGAAGCGGTCTGGCTAGACGAAGCCAAACGCGCAGAAAACACAAAAGCGCTCGAAGCCCTCATCGCCAAATATAAGGTGGAGGTCGAAGAGTGAAACGCCTTTTCCTTGCGCTTCTGCTTCTATCTATCTCCCTCTCGGCCTTTGCACATGAAGTGCGTCCGGCCTTTTTGAGAGTGACAGAAATTGCCGCAGGTGAATTTAATGTCGTTTGGAAACAACCCGTCTTATCGGGACGGCGGCTCAGTATAAAACCCGTTTTCCCAGAGACGTGCACACAGACAGAGCCAAAACTAGACCGCGTCAGCGATACCGTCAGCGAGCGATTCAAAGTTACCTGCAATCTGCGACAAGGCGTTATTTCGCTTCCTGGCTTAGAAAATACGCTGACGGATGCCTTTGTCGAGATTTCCTATCTGGATGCGCCCCCGCGATCTGCCTTGCTGAAACCTGCCGATCCAACCCTTGCTTTGGGCGGGCCAGCCGCGAGTCCGGCGGGGGACTATCTTCGTATCGGGGTCGATCATATTATCTTTGGCTGGGATCATCTTATCTTCGTTATCGGCCTCACGCTGCTCGTGCGCGGACGAAAAGTCTGGGGCGTCGCGACGGCCTTCACCCTCGCCCATTCAATCACCCTCGCTGCCACGGCATTAGGCGGAGCGGCTCTGCCGTCCCGTCCCGTCGAAATTCTCATTGCGGGCTCAATTGTTTTGCTGGGCGTTGAAGTCTTGCGGAAACGCGCCGGCAGGCCGACCCTCGGCGCGCGGCGGCCTTACCTCATCGCCTTTGTCGTTGGCCTCATCCACGGTTTTGGTTTCGCAGGGGCCCTCGCCGATATAGGCCTGCCCCAAGGCACAGAACTCCTCGCGCTCTTGCTCTTTAATCTGGGCGTTGAGTTCGGCCAATTCGCCGTTATCGTATTAGCCTTAGCGGCATTGTGGAGCGTCACAAAACTCGGGCAAAATTACCGCAAAATCCTCGAGACCGCCGCAGTCTATAGCTTCTCAACCATCGCCATGTTCTGGGTCATCCAGCGCGTCACGCCATATTTTGGGAGCGTTTAAGACGGGTGGTAGTGAGAGAGAGACTTGAACTCTCGACCTCAGGATTATGAGTCCTGCGCTCTAACCAGCTGAGCTACCTCACCATCCGTCGACGCTACGATGTGTAGCGAGCGCGCCATATAGGACAGCGGCGCCGAACTGCCAAGCCTAAACTTCGGTGAATCCACGCCGCGACCACATGCCGGTTCTAGAGCACAAAGATACTAGTCGGGTCTTCGATGCGGGCTTTGAGGTCTTGCATCATTTTAGCGGCGTCATAGCCGTCAATGACGCGGTGATCACAGGAGACCGAAAAATTCATGACCTTGCGCGCGGTGACATCGCCGCCGTCCAGCACTAATTTCTCCCGAATTTTATTGGGGCCGAAAATCGCGACTTCCGGGCGGTTAATCACGGGCGTTGTGACAATCCCGCCGAGCGGTCCGAGCGAGGTTAGCGTTGTCGTCGCGCCGGACAGGTCATCCGTCGAGAGCTGGTTCGTCCGCGCCGCTTCGGCGAGGCGGGCAATCTCGATAGCGAGCTCCCAAACGGATTTGGATTGCGCGACCTGCAAGACGGGCACAATAAGGCCGCCGTCGGTTTGCGCCGCAATCCCGAGATTCAAATCTTCAAACCGCGCGACATAGCCTTTTTCGTCCTCATAACGCGCGTTAAATTGCGGCCAGTCAATCATCGTCACCGCAAGCGCACGAATGATAAAAGGCAAGACTGTCAGTTTGGGCTTGTCATCTGTTTTAAGTGTATTCATGCGCGCCCGCAGTCCCTCTAGTGCGGTGACATCCATTTCCTCAACATAGGTGAAATGCGGGATATTGCGTTTCGACTCTGCCATACGCGTGGCGATCACGCGGCGTAGACCAATCACTTTTTGGCGCGTCTCGCCAGGCAGAATTGGGTCCGTGGATGAGGGAGTCTCCTGCCTTTTCGAGTCGCTGGAGGTCGACGATGACAAGGCAGGAGACGA
>CALDTL010000061.1 GCA_937923965.1 uncultured Caulobacterales bacterium | reverse complement strand
TACGATAAGGTTGCCTCGAAATTTGAAGGCTGGACCGAAGAGGATTTCGCCAAGGCCGCCTTTCGCGTTGTCCCGCCAGCCACAGTGCGCCGCGGCTCTTTCATCGCGCCGAACGCCGTCCTCATGCCGTCCTATGTGAATATTGGCGCGCATGTCGGCTCTGGCACGATGGTTGATACATGGGCGACGGTCGGGTCCTGCGCGCAAATCGGCGAGAATGTGCATCTCTCCGGCGGTGTCGGCATTGGCGGCGTGCTCGAGCCGCTGCAAGCCAACCCAACGATCATTGAAGATAATTGTTTCATCGGCGCGCGCTCCGAAGTCGTCGAAGGCGTGATTATCCGCGAAGGCTCTGTGCTGTCCATGGGCGTCTTCATCTCGCAATCGACTAAAATTTATAACCGCGCTACAGGCGAGATTTCCTTCGGCGAAGTCCCGGCTTACTCCGTCGTCGTCCCGGGGAACCTGCCGTCCAAAGATGGCACCCATAGCCTGTCCTGCGCCGTCATCGTCAAAACCGTCGATGCCCAAACACGCTCCAAGACAGGCGTGAATGAGCTGCTCCGGGATTAGGCCAATCGCGGTTGCTATATGGCTGTCACCCTCGGCATTGTGCCGAGGGCCTTTAATCCTTCGATTGCTTTGCATTAGAGGTCCCAGGCACAAGGCCTAGGATGACGAATGAGAGGCTTAGGCATGCGAAACCTCCTACAATCCATCAAGGGAATTGCCGAAAGCTTGTCTTTGGGCATTTGGGACTGCCCGCGTGTTGATCCCCGCGATGGAGACCAGATGAGTTTATTGTTTTACGCGAGTTTCAACACGCGGCAGCGGTTTTTGATACACCGGGCGGGGGTCCCGCAGTTTTGCCTTCCGGTCATGCATGCCCTGACGCCGCATTATCCGGTAAAGATAACTTAGCGTGTCGATGCGGTGCGCTTTCCTTGCACAGTACACCAACCCAACTGTTTCCAGCCGTCCTGACAGCCCCGGTTTAAGACAAAGCGGTCGTCTCTCAGCGTAAAAGGTCCGGCACAGTCTCAAGTGTCACCTCAAGATGCTCAACCCCACCGTCCTCACAACAGCAGATGACGTCTACCTATCCCGATGTGAGGAACGAGTTTAAATATGCGGCCAAATTACGAAACGTGGATTATGTTTTTCGGGTTTTTTATAAGCGGTTGGAATGTTTGGGGATTTCGGTGGGGACGTGGGGTGCGACGTGGGGATTAAGTTTTGGGCGGTGGCATTGGGGGGAGGTAGCAGGCCTTAGAGCTTATCTCTCAATGGACTTCCCAATCGGATGACCTAAGGTATGCCCATGCGTTACACCGTTCTAATTTTACTCTCTGTTTTCACGCTCGGCTGTCAGCCAACGGAAAAGGGGCTCAACGTAGATGCAATTTATTCGAAGGGTGTTATCTGGACGGGTGTGCAGGGTATGCCAGATGCTCGGGTCGTAGCTGTTAATGACGGTGATATTGTTTTCGTTGGCCAAAAACTCCCCGCCAATATGTCCAGCGATGTAAATGTCGATCTTTCGGGAAAATTCGTCATGCCTGGCTTTATGGATAATCATGTTCATTTCATGGAAGGCGGGGCAGCCCTTGCCAGTGTCGATTTGCGCGACGCAAAAACGCCAGCAGAGTTTAAGCGGCGTATCATCGACTACGCCGAAACCCTCCCCGCAGGCCGATGGGTCCTCAATGGGAATTGGGATCAAACACAATGGGGCGGGGAATTACCGCATAAAGATTGGATTGACACAGAGACGTCAGACACCCCTGTCTTTGTTATCCGAACGGACGGGCACATGGCTCTTGCTAATTCGGCCGCCTTACGTGCCGCAGGCATAAACCAAGACACAAAAGCCCCTGAGGGCGGCATCATTATGCGAGACGCTGCTGGACAGCCGACGGGCATTTTAAAAGGCAATGCCCTTAACCTTGTGCTTTCAGTGGTCCCCACGCCATCAAATGATGAGCTGATGGAGCAATTCTCTCTGGCACAAGACCATGCGCTAAGTTTAGGCCTGACTAAAGTTCATGCTGTCACGGCCTACCCAACGGAAACGACGATGCTGGATATTTTCCAGATGGCGCAGACACGCGGCATTATGAAAATACGGGCACAGGTCTCCACCCCGATAGAAGCCTGGCAGACTATGGAAGACGAGGTGCAAAGTAATGGCCGAGGAGATGACCTCCTGAAATGGGGCGGGATCAAAGGGTTTATTGACGGCTCATTAGGTGCGCGCACCGCATGGATGTATGAACCTTATACAGATGCGCCGGATAGCACAGGCTTGCCGCTGAATGAGCCGGATGTTCTCGCAGGATGGATGCAGGGCGCTGATCAAGCCGGCTTGGAATTATCTATTCACGCCTTAGGCGATAAGGGGATCGATACCGTCATCGCGCAGATGAAAGACATTGCCGGTGATGACATCCGAGAGCGCCGATACCGTATTGAACATTTTCAGCACCCAACAGAGCGCGCTATTCAAGAGTTGGCAGATGCAGGTATTATCGCCTCGATGCAGCCCTATCATGCCATTGACGATGGGCGTTGGGCCGAAGACCGTATCGGCGGTGATCGTCTGAAAACGACTTACGCGTTTCGGTCGATATTGGACTCAGGCGGTAAACTCACTTTCGGATCTGACTGGCCCGTCGCGCCGCTCTCGCCGATTCTAGGTGTTTATGCGGCCGTTACCCGGCGGACATTAGACGACGCCAATCCTGAGGGTTGGGTGCCAGAACAAAAAATTACAGTGGAAGAGGCTTTAACGGCCTACACATCAACCAATGCCTATGGATTTAAGGAGGAAGAGATCGCGGGAACACTCGAAAAGGGCAAGCGGGCAGACTTTGTTGTCTTGTCAGCAGACCCAAGAAAAACTCCGGCGTACGATATTGCCGCAATCAAAGTTCAGGAAACTGTAATTGATGGCAAAGTCGTCTACTCACGATCTGACAATGATAGATAATGGGACGTCCCATATCACGATAAAACCACAATGAGCCCCCCAACAAAAAACCCGGCGCGAATGGCCGGGTCTATTTATTCGTAATTTTCGTTCGCCTTAATCTTCCGCGAGCTTCGCGGCGGCTTCTTCTGTGAGGTCGAAATTGTGATAGACGTCATTGACGTCGTCTAAGTCTTCGAGGGCCTCTTGCAGTCTCATGACTTGGGCGGCGGCGTCGGGATTATCGATATCGTTCTGCCCCTTCCAGACGAGGTTCACGGATTTCGCATCGCCGAATTTTTCGTTCAGGGCCGCCGAGACCGAGCCGAGGTCATCGCGTGTTGTCCAGACCGTGTGAACCGGTTCATATTCGTCCCATTGATCGGCTGCGGCTTCGTCGGTTTCGCAATCATCCGCGCCGCATTCGATGGCGGCTTCCATCATTGTGTCTTCATCTGCGATCTCGAGCGGATATTCAATTTTCCCGACCTGGTCGAACATGAAAGAGACAGAGCCTGTCTCGCCCATATTGCCGCCGTTCTTAGAAAAGGCTGTGCGGACAGACATGGCCGTGCGGTTTTTATTATCTGTGGAGGCTTCGACGATGAACCCGATGCCAGCTGGGCCAAAGCCCTCATAACGGATATCTTCGTAATCTTCGCCTTCGCCGCCCGCGCCTTTATCAACCGCGCGTTTGATATTATCCTTGGGCATGGACTGGCCCTTGGCGTTGGCGATGGCCAAACGCAGACGTGGGTTCATATCGGGGTCGGGTCCGCCAATTTTTGAGGCGATCGCAATATCTTTCGCGAGCTTGGAAAATAGCTTGGAGCGCAGCTTATCCTGACGCCCTTTGCGATGTTGAATATTGGCCCATTTGGAATGACCTGCCATGGGAGACCTCTTCTCTCGTAATTCGGTTTGGATGCGCTTTAGCGAGGGGGGCGGCTCGGGGCAAGCATAGCTCTGCGATAGAGAGGCTCGGATTTAAGGCAGAGGCGAAAGATCCGTCAACCGCAGGGTCATATTTTGGCCAAACCGGCTGCCCATAGCTTTGCCCTCAACATTCAGTGTCATCTCGGAGAAATGATAAAATCCATTTGGCGCGAGGGCACAGCTTTGCGCGACGTCCATTGTTTTGAGTTTCGCCACGACCATCATTGTCAGCCGCCGCGTCATAGTGACCTCAAAGCCTTTCATTCGGGCCGTCGGTTTGGAGAGCGTAACTTGGCCGTCAATGCGTTCCATCAGCTTCTTTTTCATCTTACGCGCTTTTTTGTCGGCCGGCGCGCCGTCCGACTGCATCATTAGCTCTGCGAGTTTATTCTCGCGGGGGCGAAGAATAGCTTCGGTGGGCGTCTCAGAGATTAGCTCAAAATCGGCGGGATCAAGATTATCGTCCCCGCCTAAGGCCCCGCACCAAAATGTGTCTGCGCGTTTTTCCATCGTGTTGTCTGGGTCCTCTATATCTTTGAGGAAATCGGCGAGGGTTTCAGACTCGGGATCTGTCGCCGAGAGGATTTGCGCGCGCGATCCTGCGGGCTGCGAGGGATCAATCCGCAGAACGGCTTGACCCGTCTCGGTGTCTTTCCCGTCAATCGCCGCGAAATCTATGGAAAGGGTGTAGCTATAGGGGATGGTCGTCGGGGCCGCGCGCAGCGGCGGGTCCGATAAGATAGAGAGGATATCTTTGGGATGGGCAGGCGCGGCGGCAAATAGGGTTGAGAGGGCCAGAAAAGCGAAGGGAATACGGGTCATCGCAAAACCCTATGCGGCAACCCGCGCGTTGCAAGTGACAGCTTGGTATATGGCGGCTTTTTAACTTACGCTCGGAATCGCCGTCGCCAATTGCCCGCCGATACGGACGGGCTCGATGTGCGTTGCAAGGCCGTTCGCGTTTGTCTCGACATAAACTCCGCAAAGCGTGCCCGGGCCGCTGGCGGGGGTAAAGCGTCCGCCGCGCATCTTGGTTGTGAAACGCCGGATGGGTTCCTCGACCTCCATGCCAATGACAGAATTATAATCGCCGCACATCCCAGCATCTGTCTGATAGGCCGTGCCGTTCGGCAAAATGCGTGCATCGCCTGTGGGAACATGTTGATGCGTGCCAACAACAAGGCTGGCGCGGCCATCGCAAAAATAACCCATCGCGTTTTTCTCTGATGTGGCTTCGGCGTGAACATCCACGAGGACGGCATCAGCGACGGCGCCTAGCGGAGCGGCCTCTAATTCGCGCTCGACCGCATGAAAGGCGTTATCCAGCGGGTCCATGAAAATGCTGCCCAGAACATTGACCACGAGCAATTGAAAGCCGTTGACCTCAAACAATCCCGCCCCGCGTCCCGGCGTTGTGCCTTGCGGGTAATTACAAGGGCGAAGAATACGCGGGTCATTATCAATGACGGAGATTCCCTGCGCTTGGTCAAATGTGTGATTACCAAGTGTGAGCACATCAGCCCCGGCGTCAAATAGCTCTTCGGCGGTGGCCCGCGTAATCCCAAAGCCGCCAGCGGCATTTTCCGCATTAATCACAACGGCGTCCAAGCCCAAATTTGCTTTTAGGCTCGGCAGATGGCGCTTGACGGCTTCGCGGCCAGAGCGTCCGACGACATCACCGAAAAATGCTAATTTCATGTCAGCCGCCTAAATCCATCTTCGGTTAAAATCCCGTCCAGACGTTCATCATGCTCATCCGTGGGTAGAGTGTCTACCTCTTGCCCCGCATAGGCGACGCCGCAAGCAAAAATCTCAGATTGCGCTCTTAAGGCTGCCAGCGTTCTGTCATAATAGCCGCCGCCATAGCCAAGGCGCTCCCCGCGAGCCGTGAAAGCGAGAAGCGGGACAAGAATGAGGCGAGGTGACATGGGTTTGTTTGCGGCCGGGATTGAAACACCGAAGCGGTCTGTCTCCATTGGGCAGTCGGGCGTCCATTCGCGAAAGACCAAAGACTCCTTGGCCCCCGTTACAACGGGGAGGCCAATACGCCGACCGTCATTCTGCAAAGCGCTTAAAAGGGGCCAAATATCTATTTCGTCACGGATGGGCGAGAAACCTGCGAGGGTCGAGGCGTTTAAAATTTCGTGATCCGGGTCTTTAAAAAATCGATATAAATCTGGAGATGGATTTCGTTGAAAATAGATGTGTCGCCGCGCTCGCATGTCATTCCGCAAGGCTGACTTGAGACTGTTTATCGGCATCCGGATTTCCATCTTCGCTATCTCTTTTTACTCTTACGAATTTGAGGAAATAACAAGGCGGAAGCAGAGATTGCAGGACGATAGCAAACGGGAGGCTCATCCCTCGTTGAAAACGAGAGATGAGGTTGCGCCCCGTGCGGTATAAGAAGGGAAAACTCCCCGCAGACTGCCTAAGTCATTTGATGAATGTGTATCAAACTATTTTTTGTCCCTGGGATTGAAAAATGTGTCCCATTATCATAGAGAAGATTCGGGAATGCTAGTTTAGGTGGTTTTTACGTGGGCGATTAATAATTATGTCGGGTGATTTGAGCGAAGCTCTTAAGAAGGCGAAAGAACGCCGAGGCGTTTTCTCCAAAACGATAATTTGGGAAAGCGGCGTCAGCAAGAGTCAGTTTTATCGTATAATAAAAGGGCAAGAGGCGCCCAGCGCCGAGACCAAAGAAAAAATTTCGGAGTCGCTAGGCTTGGACTCTGAACAATTTGATGATCTTTTTAAGAACTCAAAACTGGACCCGAAATCCTCTGTTCAAACCGCTCCCCAAGGCGCCGATAGGCGATATCTCCTGATCGGGGTCGGCGTCGTTGCAATGAGTCTTGCTATCTTTCTAACGTCTCAGACGGGCCAACAAGACCCGCCTGCGGGGCAAATCTTTGTCGCGCCCGAAGGCGACAAGACTTTATTTATTAAGGACGTGACAATCCCTGACGGCACGGCCGTTCCTGTCAATACAACATTTGTCAAAACATGGCGGGTCCAAAATATCGGGAATGTGACCTGGAGCGGTCGTTATTTAAAACGGATCACGCCAGCCTCAGAATTGATTTGTTCATCGCCATCTATGGTCCCCATCCCTGAAACTAGACCCGGGGAAACGATAGATATATCCGT
>CALDTL010000060.1 GCA_937923965.1 uncultured Caulobacterales bacterium | reverse complement strand
AACCTCTTGTCCATGTATATCGGCATCGAAATGCAATCACTCGCGCTCTATATTATGGCGGCCTTTAACCGCGATAGCCTCCGCGCCTCAGAAGCAGGCCTTAAATATTTCGTGCTGGGCGCGCTGTCGTCGGGTCTTCTGCTCTATGGCGCATCACTGGTTTATGGCTTCACAGGGTCTCTGGACTTTGAAACGATCAGGGCGTCGATTGAATTGACGGGACTTACAACGGGCGTCACGGCGGGCATGGTCTTTATGCTCTGCGGTCTAGCGTTTAAGATTTCTGCTGCGCCCTTCCATATGTGGACGCCAGATGTTTACGAGGGCTCGCCAACACCCGTCACCGGGTTCTTTGCCGCCGCGCCAAAGCTGGCCGCTATGGCGATTATCACGCGCCTCATTATCGTGCCATTCGGCGATATCGGCGGGCAGTGGCAGCAAGTGATTATCGTGCTGGCGGTCCTCTCTATGGTTGTCGGCGCACTAGGCGCTCTCGTTCAGTCGAATATCAAACGCTTGATGGCCTATTCCTCCATCGCCAATATGGGCTATGCGCTCGTGCCATTGGCGGCCGGGACAGTCGCGGGTGTGCAGGGCATGCTAATCTTCATGACAATTTACGTTATCACTGTAATCGGCGTCTTCGCGACGATACTGCAAATGCGCCTTCGCAACGGTATGGTCGAGCAAATCAGTGATCTGTCGGGCCTATCGAAATCCAGTCCGGCCATGGCGATTTGCATGACCATGTTCATGGTCTCGCTTATCGGCATTCCGCCGTGGCTTGGCTTTTTCGGCAAATTCTTAGCCTTCTCTCCGGCCGTAGATGCGGGCCTCATTTGGCTTGTCGTTATCGCTTTGGTCGCCTCAGTCGTCAGTGCGTTCTACTATCTTAGAATTATCAAAACGATGTGGTTTGACGAGCCGACCCGCGAATTTATGCGCGCCCCCAGAACCACGCGCGTCATTGCGCTTATCTCTGTTCTTTTGGTTATTCCCGTCCTTATATTACCGGGCATTGCAGGAAGCGGTATTTCGATCGCCGAAGCGGCATCACAGGCACTCTTCGCGCAATAGACCCTTCTTCGCGCATGAAGTTCTTTCAATATGAAAATCTGGGCAGCACCAATATAGAAGCTGACCGGCTTTTCGAGGCCGGTGAAACGCCGCCTTTTTGGGTGCGGGCCGATGCACAAAGCGCGGGCAGAGGGCGGCGCGGCAGAGATTGGGTGTCACCAAAAGGCAATTTTTACGGAACAGCCTGCTATAGTTTCGAAGGGTCCCCCCAAGAGGCCGCCAAGTTCAGCTTTGTCGCAGCCATTGCAGTCGCAAATGCCCTGAGCGCTTATAGCTTGACCGAGCAACCCAGCCTCAAATGGCCGAATGATGTGTTGATGGATGGCCGGAAAATCGCGGGGCTTTTGCTTGAGACGAAACCGGGGCGGCTGCTGATTGGCATTGGCGTGAACCTTGTCTCTCATCCGGACGGCGGAAATATACCCGCGACGCATCTCTTGAGCCATATTGATCCCGCAGTGCTCGATACGGATGAGCCAGAATTTACAGGGCCAGAAGGGTTTCTCGCGATTTTATCTGCCGCGCTTGATCGCGCGATCCGTAAACATATGGCCTATGGGTTTTCTGCGACTCGGTCTGATTGGACGGCTCTCGCAGACGGTTTGCCGGGGCCGGTAACCGTGCGTTTGCCCAATGAAAATTTTACGGGCCGCGCGGAGAGCTTGCTTGAAAACGGAGCGTTGCGCGTGGCGCTTTCGGATGGCACGATACGGGACGTCCACGCAGGTGACGTGTTTTTTGGGACAGACTGAATGTTACTCGCAATCGATAACGGCAATACGAATATCTTATTTGCGGTCCATGACACAAAATCGAAATGGCTGTTTGAATGGCGCATTGCGACCGACCCCACACGCACTGCGGATGAATATGCAGTCTGGTTCCATCAGCTCCTCGGGATGGTGGGGCTGGCCTTTGAAGATATCTCCGCCTGCGTCATTTCCTCTGTGGTGCCGCAATCGATTTTCAACTTGAGAAATTTATCTAGGCGGCATCTTGGTGTGGACCCGATTATTATCGGAGAGGAAGGCGTGGATGTCGGCATTGGCGTGCGCGTCGATAATCCTGAACAGGTCGGGGCGGATCGCCTCGTGACCACGCTCGGCGCGGTGCTTCGATATGATGGCCCGCTGATTATCATCGATAGCGGCACGGCGACGACCTTTGATGTTGTCTCTGCGGATAAACATTTCGAAGGCGGCATCATCGCGCCGGGTATCAACCTCTCCATGCGCGCCCTCCATGAAGCCGCCGCACAATTGCCGCGTATTGAAATCAAAAAACCAGATAGCGTTATCGGTAAGAATACCGTGTCTGCCATGCAGGCAGGCGTGTTTTGGGGCTATATTGGCCTCATTGACGGGCTCGTCCGGCAAATCCAAAAAGAAGATGACCGCGACTTCACGGTGATTGGCACGGGCGGCGTGGCGTCACTATTTGACGGGGCGAGTGAGACAATTCAGCACTATGACTCGCAACTGACGATAGACGGTCTATATGAAGTCTGGCGGTTGAATCGCCCCTCTAAATAGGGACGGGCGGAAAGACGCTGCTGCAAACTGGATGCGATGCGAAACGGCCTCTCGCGCCTAAAAAGAAGTACGAAATATGACAAAGCAAAAACACGAAGACGAATTTGTCTTCCTCCCCCTCGGCGGGTCTGGGGAAATTGGGATGAATCTCAACCTATTTGGATTTGGACCCGAACATAACCGCAAATGGATTATCGTCGATATGGGCGTGACCTTCGGCGGCCCCGATACGCCGGGCATTGATATTATCATGCCGGATATCGACTTTATCGAACAGCACCGAAAAAACATTCTCGGTATTGTGCTAACCCATGCCCATGAAGATCACATGGGCGCCTTGGCGCGCCTTTGGGACCGTATCCGCTGCCCTGTTTGGGCCACGCCTTTCACCATGTATCTCGTCAAGGACCGGCTCTCCGAAGTGGGGCTTCTGGACGAGGTGCCGCTGAACCTCGTAGAGCTTGGCGGCAAAATTAACATCGGTCCGTTTGAGATTGATCTTATCACCCTGACCCATTCCATCCCTGAACCCAATGCGCTCGCGATCCGCACGTCTCTTGGAACTGTGCTGCACACTGGGGATTGGAAAATAGACCCCGCGCCGCAAATCGGCGAGCCCGTAGACGAGACCGCCTTGCGCGCGCTCGGTAAAGACGGCGTGCTGGCGATGATTTGCGATTCCACCAATGTCTTCTCGCCCGGTATGGCGGGATCAGAAGAAGGCGTCCGCGCAGAGCTCACCAAACTGATTGGAGAATATGAGGGCCGCGGCGTTGCCGTTGCCAGCTTTGCCTCCAATGTCGCCCGGCTTGAATCTGTGATGATAGCCGCGCGAGAAAATAATCGCTCTGTCTGCCTCATGGGGCGGTCAATGAAGCGCATGACGGCGGCGGCGAAATCCGTGGGGCTATTGGAAAAAACCGGCGCCTTGCTGTCCGAAGACGAAGCCCAAGCGATGCCGCCCGCGCATGTTCTCTATCTTTGCACGGGCAGTCAGGGCGAGCCCCGGGCGGCGCTCTCCCGTATTGCGCAGGGCGAACATCGCAGCGTTAAATTCAAAAAAGGCGACGTTGTGATTTTCAGCTCGAAAATTATTCCCGGCAATGAGAAGGGTATCTTTGCGCTTCAAAATGCACTCGCCGATGACGGGGTCGAAATCGTCACTGAGAAGATGCGCGACATTCACGTCTCGGGTCACCCTTGTCGCGACGAGCTGGCGATGATGTATGATTGGGTCGAACCTGAGATTGCTATTCCCGTTCACGGCGAGCGGCGGCATTTGCTGGAACATGCAAAGCTTGCGAAAACGCTCGGCGTAAAGCGGAGCTATCCGCCGCGTAATGGCGAGATGATTCTGCTCGCACCTAAAGGTCCGCGCGTGATTGATATTGTGGCGTCTGGCCGCTTGCATCAGGACGGGAAAGACATCGTCTCCGCCAGCGATGAAGGCCTGCGCTTGCGCCGGAAAATGGCCTATGCGGGACATATAACCGTTAGCCTCGTCGTGAACTCGAAGGGTAAGCTTGTCGCGGGCCCCGAGCCGCGCGCCAGCGGATTTCCGGAAGGTCGAAAAGGCGCGCTGCTAGACGGCCTCTTGGATGATATCGCGGACGCCGCCGAAGATGCTTTTGACGCCTTGAGCCAAGCGGCGCGGCGCGATGAAGATATCATTGAAAATAAGGTCATGGCGAAAGTGAAACGCGCCGTTCGAGATAGAACCGGCAAACGCACCCATGTTGAAATTGTGGCCCATAAGGTGAAGTAAGATGACGAACTGCGACGACAAAACCTTTCAGCTCGGGGCCATGAACCATGTTGGCGTGGCCGTCCCGGATATCGAGGCTGCGATTGCTTTTTACCGCGATGTGATGGGGGCGGCCAACATAACAGAGCCGGAAATCTTAGCCCCGCAAGGTGTCAAATATGCCTTTGTCAATCTCCCCACGGGGCAGGTTGAGCTGATCGAGCCTTATGGCGACACCTCGCCGATTCTAAAATTTCTCGACCGGAATCCTAAGGGCGGACAGCATCATATGTGCTTCGAGGTCGAAGATATTCATGCGGCCAAAGACATCATGGAAACACGCGGCATGCGGGTATTGGGCGAGCCAAGGATTGGCGCGCATGGGACACCTGTCGTTTTTCTACACCCGGGCGATGCTGGGGGCGTATTAATAGAACTCATGGAAACGCATAAGGCCCATTGATATGAACTGGTTCTCCGCATTGGTCGTTTGGCTGATTATTTGGTGGCTTGTGTTGTTCATTATTTTGCCAGTCGGGATTCGCGGACAGGCCGAGGAAAACGATGTTGTCGAAGGCTCAGAGCCTGGCGCGCCGCATACGCTGGATATAAAACGCAAATTTATCCAAACGACGATAGTTGCGTCTGTTTTATGGGTGATAGCGTGCGGCGTCATTCTGTCAGGCTTGGTCAGCTGGGATGATTTGGGCCGATTTTTTAACCGCTAAAGACGCCGCTGGCCCGTGTGACAGAATAGATAGTATTCAAATGCTTGCCGCTGTCCAGATGCTCGTCTATGCCCCCGCAAAGACCTGTTTTCAATGAGCCCGCTCCATGCGCCTTTCCCGCTATTTTTTACCGCTTCTCAAAGAGACGCCGTCTGACGCAACGGTGGCGTCGCACCGCTATATGTTGCGGGCGGGCATGATGAAACAGAACAGCGCCGGGATTTATACCTGGCTGCCATTGGGCCACAAAGTTCTCAAGAAAATCGAACAAATCGTTCGCGAGGAACAAAATAAGGCCGGCGCAATAGAGATGCTCATGCCAACGATTCAAAGCGCGGACCTCTGGAAAGAGACCGGGCGCTTTGATGCTTACGGCCCGGAGATGCTGCGGATTACGGATCGTCATGACCGCGAGATGCTTTACGGCCCGACCAATGAGGACATGATTACCGATGTGTTCCGCTCCTTTGTGCGGTCCTATAAAGATTTGCCGAAAATGCTCTATCACATTCAGTGGAAGTTTCGCGATGAGCGCCGCCCGCGTTTTGGCGTGATGCGCGGACGAGAGTTCCTGATGAAAGACACCTATAGCTTTGACCTCACCGAAGAAGATGCGGTGAAATCTTATTATAAGATGTTCACGGCCTATCTGAACACCTTCGCGCGTTTGGGCATTAAGGCGGTTCCGATGAAAGCGGACACCGGCCCGATTGGCGGGGACCTGTCCCATGAGTTCGTTATCCTCGCGGAGAGCGGCGAGAGCGAAGTGTTCTGTCACCGAGATTTGGTCGAAATGGCCCCGCCGGGCGATGTCGATTTTGACGGTGATCTCAGCCATATTTTCAATCAGCGCACGGCGCTTTATGCTGCGACGGAAGAAATGCACAACGCAGACGAATTTGCGAAGATACCAGCGGATAAACAGCTGTCCGCGCGCGGGATCGAAGTGGGACATATCTTCTATTTTGGCGATAAATATTCCGCGCCGATGAAGGCGACTGTGATGGACTCCGATGGCAAACCTCAGGTCGCCATGATGGGCAGTTACGGCATCGGCGTCTCGCGTCTCGTCGGCGGCATCATCGAAGCCAGCCATGACGAAAACGGTATCATCTGGCCAAAGTCTGTTGCGCCATTTGGGGCAGGGGTGCTGAACCTGAAACCCGGCCATGAGGAGGCAGATAAAGTCTCTGAGCAGATCTATCAAAAGCTCGTCGTCGCAGGCGTTGACCCGCTGCTCGATGATGAAAAAGGCTCCATCGGCGTGAAATTCTCGCGCATGGATTTAATCGGGCTGCCATACCAAATCGCTGTCGGTCCGCGCGGCCTCAAAGAGGGCCAAGTGGAAGTCAAAGACCGCGCCACAGGCGAAAAACAAAATATGACGCCCGAAGCGGCGATAGACTTTGTTGCGAAGGCCTTTGCATAGTGGCGCGTCAGGCGACAAATACGGGACAGAGCGTGCCGTTTGGCGTCATTGAGCGGCGCATCGCAACCCGGTACCTGCGAGCCAAGAAAAACCAAGGCGGCGTCGGTCTCATCGCGGCGATTTCCTTCTTTTGTATTATGCTCGCGATTGCCGCGATGATTATCATTATGTCGATCATGAACGGGTTTCGCGATGAAGTTATTCGTCTCACCATCGGGAGTGAGGGGCATGTTTATGCTGAACTCGCGGATCCAAATGTAGACCCCGTTGAAATGAGGGAGATTGAGACGAGGATTCTAGAGATCCCCGGCGTTGCACAAGCCTTTCAATACACTCAGCATTTTACGGGTATTCAAGCCAATGGCGTGTTTGGCGGCGGTCAGGTGATCGGTATCCGTCCGGAAAATTTGAATGCCTATGAACTCATTGCAGACAATATTTCGCAAGGGTCTTTGCAAGGCTTTGGGCAGGGTAGTGGCTCTGACCATCAAATCGCAATGGGGTCTCGGCTGGCCGCAAGCTTGGGCCTGATCGCCGGCGACCGCGTTACGGTTTACTCTCCAAGGAGCCGCACGACGGTAACCGGTCCGCAGCCCATAAGAAAGAATTACACCGTAGGGGCCATTTTTTCTGTTGGTCTTTTGCAAGTGGACCAATCTTATATTTACATGGACTTCGATCAAGCGACCCTGCTGATGGAAGGCGGGGAGCTTACGGGGGATATTCAGGTTCGCCTCGATACGCCGGATGATGTCGATCAATTAGAGCCGCTTGTCTATGAGGCGTTAGGCGCTCCTGGGTTTATCCAGAATTGGCGATTTAGAAATGCAGCGACCGCGACAGCGCTTCGAACCGAACAAATCGCCATGCGTTTCATTTTTATGATTGTTGTGATTATTGCGGCTTTCCCGGTTCTGTCCTCCATGATTATGTTGGTGAAAAATAAATCAAAAGACATTGCTATCTTGCGCACAATCGGCGCGACCCAAGGCGGTATATTGCGGATATTCTTGCTGTCTGGTGCGATGATAGGAGTCCTGGGAACCTTGACAGGATTGATTATCGGGATCCTGTTTTGCGTCAATATACGCGGTGTTCAGTCCGCGATCGAAATCGTCTGTCAGTGCGAATTATTCCCGGAAGATGTCTATCAACTCGCGGGCGGTATCCCTGTGAAAATCGTATGGTCAGAAGTCTTTGG
>CALDTL010000059.1 GCA_937923965.1 uncultured Caulobacterales bacterium | reverse complement strand
AGTTGTAGATGCAGCGGTCGGGGGTCCCTCAGTTAAGCGTTCCGGTCACCCACACCCGTTTTATTGGATATGACCCGGTTCAACACCCAGAGGTCGTCTCTCACCACAAAAGGCCCGGCACAGTCCGGGACCTTAAACCCCAGATGCTCAACCCTGCCGTCTCCCAGACCAGTCAGAAAGCGCTAACCTGTCCCATGTCTGAAAGAACCATTTAAATATGACACAGCTTTTGAAAGCGTGGATCATGTTTCTGCAATTGGGGGAAGCTTGCGCGTAAACCCTTGGAACGATTAAAAATAACTGAGGAGAGAGTTTAAAATAAGCGCGGGTTTCACCTTTGCCGCCCACGGGAGTTATACCTGCACCGCCGCACGTCACATGACATTAGGCGGCTAAACTCTTAACCATCTCGACAAATTTCGAAGATCTGACGGGCTTGTGCATTTTAATGATATCGTTAAACCGAGAAGAAATCGACACGACACTTCCATATCCCGTCACAAACGCAAATGGCACTTGTTTGTCCATTAAGATATCCGCCAAAGGTTCGCTCGTCGTGCCGTCCCCCATATTAATATCAAGAATGGCCATATCGGGATTTAAGGTTTCAACACCTTGGAGGGCACTCGACACATTAGCATAAGGCCCGACGACCTCAAAACCATTATCCTCAAGAATTGCCGCCAGACTATAGGCGATGAGTTGTTGATCGTCCAAAATCAACACTTTGGGTAGGCTACTCATTTAAGACCCCTCTTTCAAAGGGAACTCTAAGGCAAATAATAAGCCCCCTGAATTTATCTCATATTTTACCGCGCCCTGTAATTCGGCCGCAACAACCTTTGACAGCAAAAAACTTCCAAATCCACCTTTAGGTTGCCCAATTTCCAGCGAATGGGACTCAGATTTTTCTTCCCATTTAAACGTAGCAACGCCGTCTTTGAGGGCCGTTGTTATGGTGATTTTCTTGTTCGGCAGACTTAAAGCGCCATGTTTGCTGGCATTGGTCACCAACTCATGGATCGCCATTGACATGATCCGAACATGTGCGGGCGGGATGAAGACAGACGGCCCTTGCAAGTCATAAAGCTCTGTCTCTGTCGCGGTCTCTGGCCCAACATAGGCTTGAAATTCTTTTTCAATGACCGTTTTTATATCAATACTTTTCCCGTCACTCCGATTGACGAGAGAATGACTTTGCGACATCGATAGTAATCTCTCCTCAAGGGAAAGAATGTAGTTTTCAATATCATTATCTTTCGGTTTGGAGAGGCGAATAACGGACATCACGGTCGCAAGTGTATTTTTGACGCGGTGTTGAAGTTCATCGACCAAGAGCTGATTATATTCTTGTAGTTTCTTATACTCCTGCAATTCCCGCTTTTCAGTTATGTCCATAACCAAGCCACGAACCAGAACAGCTTTATCTCCTTCAAAAGCACAGGTGGTCACTGCACGCACCCACCGCAAAGGACCTCCATCACGAGGAATGACACGGTATTCATGCTCCATGACCCCGGTCCCTTTAGGGTCGATAGATTTTGCGGCCCTCTCTCTAACCTTCGCCACATCGTCCGGATGCACACCATCGACAAGCGTTTCATGAACTATATCTTCATCGCTGGGCAGGCCCCAAATTTTAAGGATAAGATCGCTTAATTTCGCTTTGCCTGTTTGAGGATCCATCTGAAAAAATCCAATATTCGCGGATTCCAGCGTTGGCGAAAATTGCTCAAAGTCTTGTAATCTCCGCCTTTCCGTTACGTCGCGGACCGTGCCGAGTAAAAAAACAGGCTTATTATCTTCAAATGAGCATTTGGCGACGGCGTGAACCCAGCGCATAGGCTCGCCGTTACGCGGTATAACGCGATATTCCATATCTAAAACGCCGTCCCCATTCGGATCGAGTGCCTTCGCCGTTACCGCATCGTGCATGGCAACATCATCTGGATGTAGCCCTGCCGTCACAGTCTCATAATTAATCTCTTCATCATCAGGAATGCCCCAGATTTTCCCAACGCGGCGATCCCACGTCGCGATACCCGTTTGCGGCTCAAATTCAAAAACGCCCACGTGGGCCGCTTCCAAGGCGGCGGATAAGCGATCACCTTGATTGTCAGAAATGCGTTTGCTGGTGGACGCGGTTGTTTTCTTGACGTCAGGCATATCTTCAGGTCCTGTGTTTCCGAATATAAATCAATTCAAAACGGACGCAGTCTAACGTTATTGACTAGCCAGCCGGATAGCAAGCGGGATATCACGCGCAAAGGCGCGACATAAAACGTCTTCTTTATCTCGGCCTTAATAGAACATTTGAAATCTCGGCTGTATTTAGTAAAAACGCCTAACTTATGGTGAGCTCATGAAACATGTTTTGATAATGGAAGATAATGCGCTTCTCGCCCATGAATGGAAAGACGTGTTCGAGCTCAATGGTCACAAAGTGACCCTGACGCATAATGGCGAAGATGCGGTCGCGCAGCTTGACGAGACTAAATTTGATTTGGTTATCACAGACTTATTTGTCCCGGGTCAAAAGGGCGGCCTGCATGTCGTCGGAAAAATCCTGAGAATGCGGCGCGGCGCGCCGCCGACCATCGCGATAACCGGCCAAAAAAGAATTAGAGATACGGAAGAAGATACGAATTATTTTTTGAGACAAGTCGAGCAACTTGGCATCTCCCAAACCCTTGAAAAGCCTTTCCCCGCCGCAGAGCTTTTGCTAATAGCCGACAAATTCTGGGCGCGGTAGGCAGGCGCGCGCACGACGCGCGTTGGGAATAATGCCTATCTAATTAGGCGAACCTCTTCGCTGAGCGACCTTGAGATTGCTTCAAACTCTCTAATGAGCGCGTCATTTGTGTCCGGCGTAAAGGCCTTGTCGATTGCGCTTGCGCAGTCTCTCAGTAATTTTTGTGTGTTCGCGTCGTCGACTTGGAAGGCGATCGTGTAAATTTCAATCCCGTCGGCTTTGAGGTTACTACATAAGCGGGCCGTGACAGCATTTGCTTCGGGGGCGATAATGGGGTCCGTTTCGACATCCCCAATATAGGGCGGGGATTTATAGGCTGCGACGCTAGTCGCATCTTGCATGATTTCAGTCGTATTTTCGCCGTCTGTCATCAATATCATAATCTGCCGTTTGGGTTCGCCATCACTTTGATTGTCGAATGGCAATCCCGGCGACAAAACCCGCTGCCCCCAAATGAGTCCGGATGGAATATAGGTGGTGTCTGTCGGAAAGAGGTTATTCACCGCATTACGCAAGCCCTCATAATCCGTGGACATGGGCTGAATTTCATCGGGGCAACGGGCGTAAACATCCAATACAGTTCCAGCGACTGTATAAGGGATTCTGTCTAACAAGCCTGGAACTTTAGTTGAATAAGATCCGTCCTCCTCGCTCAAAGGCGGGGGGCGCGTACCCACACAATTTTCCCATTTTGAGGTCACATCGACATCCCTGACCTCAAAAGTGTATGTTCGTCCTTCGCATACATTCACCAGAATTTCTTCCTCTACACCGTCTTCTAGGCGGGTCCGAGTTTCCGACGCGCACGTCCCTTCGTCGACGACGGTGGCGAAAGTATATGGAACCGGGGTCACAAACTCCGCCGGCACATCCAGCCACCCTTCTGTTGCGGCGCTGTCTGGGACGCGCACATATTTTGCGAAGGGCACAAGCCCGATCTTACTGTCGCTATTACTGTCTTCGACGGCATCAATGAGGCTGATTGCCCCCGCCTTGAGGGCATCCATCTTACCATTCACGCTCATAGAATTTGTGTTATCCAGCGCCAAAACAATTTCAATGGGCTCAATTTTCCCGAGGCCGGACTCCGACTCGGCAGATATTGTCATTACTTCTTTTCCTAAGATTTTGCCAAAAAACGGGGTGTATTCAATCTCTGCTCTCACGGTGACGCTACTATCGGTCAATGTGATTTCCGGTCGTCTATTTTGGTCTGAAAAACCATTCGCCTTAATGACACTCTCGGCCGCTTCACTGCGAATTTTCTTTTCCTTACCGCGCCCCGTGTCATCCTTTATGCCGCTCACATCAGCCGTTGCTGCGGCTAAGACGGCGGCGTCAACTTGGGACTGCAAGCTATTTTTAAGCCGGACACTATTCGAGTAATCGGCACCGACACCGACGACGATACCTAACATTGTCACGAGAAGCGCGAACATCACCGCGACATTTCCGTCGTCATTTTTTACATATTTCGTTAAGTTCCACATAGTCTCACCATATACCCCTATAAGTTGTATATTAGTGACTAAGTATAAAAAGAATGCTTCGGAAAACTCTTAACAAAAGATTATTTTGCGGCCCCTGCTCGGCAAACACGGCACAAAAAAACCGCCCCCTGATTATTGCAGCGGGCGGTTTTTTTTAATCTTACATTTGATGCAGCGGTGACGCCGCCGTCCTTTTATGCGTCGTCAGGAATCTCGCTCGGGAACTCTTCAAGAGACGGCGCAGCAGCTGCACGGTCCTCGAGGAATTTCTGATCGCGATCATTGGCGAGCTTCTGATATTTCCGCAGGTTGCTCCCCGTACCGGCCGGAATGAGGCGGCCCACAATGACGTTCTCTTTAAGGCCTTCCAGCAAGTCTTCTTTGCCTTGAACAGACGCTTCCGTGAGGACGCGCGTTGTTTCCTGGAAAGACGCCGCAGAGATAAAGGATCGCGTTTGTAGCGAGGCTTTTGTAATCCCGAGGAGGACCGGAACACCCGTTGCAGGCGTTGCGTTTTTATCCCGCTCGAGCAAGGCCGCATTGACCTTGTTGAACTCAACCTTATCCATTTGCTCATTGCGCAGAAGTGTCGTGTCGCCAATATCGGAGACTTCAACCTTTTGCAGCATCTGGCGCACGATCACTTCAATATGTTTGTCGTTAATCGGAACGCCCTGCAGACGGTAAACGCCTTGGACTTCATCGACGAGATATTCCGCCAATGCCTCAACACCCATAATCGATAGGATGTCATGCGGCGCGGGATTACCGTCAATGATGAAGTCACCTTTTTTGACCTTATCACCATCGCTTACAAGCATATGCTTACCCTTGGCAATAAGGAAGGAAGACGGCTCTTTCTCTTCATCCTCCGGCGTGATTTGAATCTTGCGCTTGTTTTTATAATCGCGCGTAAATTCAATCTTACCGTCGATGTCGGCGATAACGGCGTCGTCCTTCGGACGGCGCGCTTCAAAGAGCTCCGCCACACGCGGCAGACCACCGGTAATGTCGCGCTGCGTCGCGCCGCCTTTGGCGATACGCGCCAAAATAACACCTGGCTTGACTTTGGCCCCGTCCTCAACGGACAGGCGTGAGCCAACCGCGAGCATGTAGCGCGCGATGTTACCATTTGCCATTTTCACAGGTTCGCCATTGTCGTCTTCGATGACCGCGACAGGTTGAATATCGCCGGACTTAGACGAGGCTCTCCAGTCAACGATAACTTTCGTCGAGATACCTGTATCTTCATCGGTCTCGTCTTTGGCAGAGACACCGTCCACGATATCGAGCAAGCGAACTGTGCCGCCGACTTCTGTGATGATGGGCGTGGCATAGGGATCCCATTCCGCAAGACGGGCGCCGCGTTTCACCTTAGCGCCATTTTTCAGCGCAAGGCGTGTGCCGTAATCGACTTTATGCGTCTCTAGTTCCTTGCCGTCCTGATCGAGAATCTGGAATTCAAGCTTCCGGGATTTCGCAATGAAGTTGACATCCGTCTTAATAACATCGTCTTCATCATATTGAATTGTTCCCTCATTAGAGGCCTCAATGACAGACTTATCAGAGACTGACGCCGTTCCGCCGATATGGAAGGTCCGCATGGTTAGCTGCGTGCCCGGTTCACCAATGGACTGCGCGGCGATAACGCCGACGGCTTCGCCCATATTCACCTTTGTTCCGCGCGCGAGGTCGCGCCCGTAACATGTGGCGCAAATACCGGTCACGGTTTCGCAGGTCAGGGCCGAGCGAACCCGAAGGTTCTGCGCGCCGGACGCATCGATTTCTGCCGCAATATCTTCGTCAACATAGGTGTTGGCTGGATAAAGCAATTCACCGTTACGCGGATCGTGGAGATCTTCCGAGGTCGTCCGCCCGAGGCAGCGCTCGCCGAGAGACACAGCGATCTCGCCGCTATCCACAACAGGCTTTTGCTCAATCCCGTTCTCTGTTCCGCAATCCTGCTCTGTGACGATACAGTCTTGAGCCACGTCAACGAGGCGGCGCGTTAGATACCCAGAGTTAGCGGTTTTAAGCGCGGTATCCGCCAGCCCCTTCCGCGCACCATGGGTCGAGTTAAAGTAATCCATCACGGTCAGGCCTTCTTTAAAGTTGGCCGTAATCGGAGTCTCGATAATCTCGCCGGATGGTTTGGCCATGAGGCCGCGCATACCCGCAAGCTGTTTCATCTGGTTCTTGGAACCCCGCGCGCCGGAGTCCGCCATCATGAAGACTGAGTTGATAGTTTTACGCGGTTTCGCCGCTTCGTCCATCATGGCATCCGCCACCTTATCCGTACATTTGGACCAGGCGTCGACAACCTTGTTATATTTCTCGCCTTTGGTGATGAGACCATCAGCATATTGCTGCTCAAAGGCAGACACTGCAGCAGAGGTTTCATTGACCAATGTGTATTTGGCGTCCGGAATGATCATGTCGTCTTTACCGAAGGAGATGCCGGCTTTGGCCGCTTCCTTAAAGCCAAGACCCATCATTTTATCCGCGAAAATCACCGTCGCCTTCTGACCGGCGTGGCGGTAGACGATATCGATCAGCTTGCCGATTTCCTTTTTCGTCAGAATTTTATTCACGACGGAATATGGAATCAGGTGATGTTTCGGCAGGAATTCCGCCAGCTTCAAACGACCCGGCGATGTTTCGGCGACTTCATAAGTCGTTGTGCCATCTTCCAGAGTGACCGGGAAACGGCCTTTGACTTTGGCGTGGAGAGAGACATGCCCATTGTCCAAAGCCATTTCGACTTCGGCCATAGAGGCAAACATCATGCCCTCGCCTTTTTCGTCATCGCGCATCAGCGACATATAATAAAGACCGAGAACGATATCCTGAGACGGTACAATAATCGGCTTGCCGTTAGCAGGTGACAGGATGTTGTTCGTGGACATCATCAAGACGCGGGCTTCGAGCTGCGCCTCAATAGAGAGCGGGACGTGAACCGCCATTTGGTCGCCGTCAAAATCAGCGTTAAAGGCCGCACAAACAAGCGGGTGAAGACGGATTGCCTTACCTTCTGTTAGCTTCGGCTCAAAAGCTTGGATGCCGAGCCTATGGAGCGTTGGCGCGCGGTTGAGCAGAACCGGATGTTCGCGGATAACTTCGTCAAGGATATCCCAAACTTCAGGACGTTCTTTCTCAACGAGTTTCTTGGATTGCTTAACAGTTCCAGAAAGGCCTTTGGCGTCGAGACGTGCATAGATAAATGGCTTGAAGAGCTCGAGCGCCATTTTCTTCGGCAGGCCACATTCGTGGAGTTTCAGCTCAGGGCCAACCACAATAACGGACCGGCCTGAATAATCGACGCGCTTTCCGAGAAGGTTCTGACGGAAACGCCCTTGCTTACCTTTAAGCATATCGGACATGGATTTCAGCGGACGCTTATTCGCACCCGTAATCGTCCGGCCACGGCGACCATTATCAAACAAAGCATCAACGGATTCTTGCAACATCCGCTTTTCGTTCCGGATGATGATGTCCGGCGCGCGGAGCTCAATCAGGCGCTTGAGGCGGTTGTTCCGGTTA
>CALDTL010000058.1 GCA_937923965.1 uncultured Caulobacterales bacterium | reverse complement strand
ATTACCTTTGAGGGTTTGGACGACATAAGTGACCTAACTGCTGACGACTTCCTGTTTTAAAGCCCTTGAGGCGGGATTATTGTTAGCTAGCCGGAGCGTCTGTTGCACGTCAGTTATGCCCCCTGACATGTAAAACGCAGTTCTTCGGTGCGGCGCCTTCTTGCCGTCCTTCAGAGGAAGGTTAGAGGGCGTCGTTGCTTTTAGGGGCTATAGAAATTTATTTTTTAATTAATCAGCGATGACATCTATCTGTGGGTCAGCTTTTGGTTTGCTGCGCGCGTGAGCGAGAGCGAGGTAGCCCTCGAGAAAGATGATTACGGCAAGCGTGAGCCAGATAACGCCCTTGGCGATAGAGTGTGCGCCCATAAATTTAAAAATGCCGAACCAGACAGCAGCAGAGAATAGAATAGCGATGTGAAGTCCAGTCACTCTATTTTTCAGTGTCCGGCGTGGGCGCTTTCCATTCATATAGTCTCTCCCGTTTCGGGCGAATGCCCGGACCCTAGGTCGTCTTTGCGGCCTTGGGTTTTCTCGCACTTGCATGTGCGTTAAGTTTGCAGCCCTCTCCCACTCAACTTATGCAGTTAAGTCTCAAAAAAGCAAGGATAGGTCGGACTTTAACTTTAGAAATACAAATATTAACGCGACCTTAACGTCGATTTTAGGTTACGACGCACGGTCCCGAAACGCGCGAACTCTCTGCATTACCATATCAACAAGCGCCGTTTCTGGACCTACGGGCCGGCCGCACAAAACCCAGAGCGTACTAATTGCGGTCACGAAAACGACCCCGTTTACTGCGATCATCCCCAGCAAAACACTGCTTTGGACAAGGACGGGTTGTCCCGATGTCTCGATGAGCGGGGCAATCAGGGACGTGTGAAAAATCAGCATCAGAGCCGATGCAAACATGCTCCGCCAGCCTGCAATCATTTGCTTGGTAAAGGATAATCCAATGAGCTTCTGGATGAGCGCGAAGCCTGCAAATGTGTTTACAACGGAGCCGATTAGCCGTGCGATGACGATACCCAAGAGACCATGATAGGCTGCGCCATAGATAAGCAGAGGCAAGCTAATGAGTACAACGGCCAGATTGCGATAGAACATGGAACGGGTCTCGTTAACCGCCATCGCCATCGCCTGTGCTGGCGCGGCGCCAACGAAATAGGCCATTCCAGGTGCAAGCCAGGCAATAACGAACGCTGCGTCAGACCATTCGGGTCCTAACAAAAGCTCTATCAATGGCTCCGAAATCACAACCAACCCGATGCCGACGGGCATGAATAATGTGACGAGCACTGACTGCGCTTTAAGGTAGGAGGATCGCAAGCGTGCTGGGTCATCATTGATCGTCGAAAATCCAACAAAGAATGTTTGAACTGTGGGGCCCGCCAGAGCAAAAATTGCCGTTCTGGCCAGGCTATATCCGACTGTATATATGCCCAATGCAGCCGTGCTGACAAATATTCCAACAATGAATTTTGCGCCATCCGCATAGGCGATCAAAACGCCGCCTGCTAAGCTCATCCAACTCGAAAACGCGAAATATTCTTTACCATGCGCAAGGGAAAAACTGATCTTGGAGGGGGCTAAAATATAGGTCAGAATTGTGGTCACAATCGGTGTCGTTACGATCCCAATGATCAAGGCCCACATTGATCCGGTCGATAAAATAATGACGACCGTTGCAATGAATCCAGCTAGTCGGCCCGCCAAACTCGCAATTGCAAGAGGAACAAAATTCATATTCCGCAAATGTTTCGCCATCATCGGACTACCAAAACCTTCGGCAAGGGGCGCGATGGCGAGGCAATACATAATGGCGATTACGGCAGGCTCATCAAATATATTGGCGAGTAATCCGGCGACGCCCGCCATGACAAGCGCCAGCAAAAGACCCCGGGCATTCGTTAGGGCGAAGACAGTTGCGTAGTCACTTTCATCCACCTTCTTTTTCTGAATGAGTGCATTTGCGACTGGAAACTCAGTTAGTCCTCGCGCCATCGTGAGGGCAGACACGCCGATCATCACGACGCCAAAGGCTTCTGGGGCCAAGATGCGGGCCACGATTAAGGCCCCGGCAAAATCAAGGATGCGGCTTAAAAGCCGGTCGCATACGTGAATGACGGTCGCCAAGGCGACTTTGTTTGTATTCATTCTGTGCCCCAAAGTTCTTCGTCCTTGGGTCGCGCCCCAACGAACGCGCATGAAAAGCCCGTCTTTGATGTGATCATGCATACTACGATCAGCGTTTCGGGAAAGTAAAAATTCTTAATTCCCAACTAAATATACGCCCAGCCTTCCCATTATTGCGTTTTGGCCTGCTTTCATTATAGGTTTACAGGGTAGAAATGTGCCGCATGACCTGCGGTTCTAGGGCGCGGGAGGCGCAACATATATGCGCCGGTTCCGCCGAAAGACATCGCAAAAGACAAATTTGCGCGACAGGCCGCTAACAGCGTTTGATGAAGTGATCTACGCCGTCGGTGATATTCATGGGCGTAAGGATCTTTTGGATATATTGATGTCCAAGATCATGGAGGATTTCGCGGCGTCAAAGGCGCAAGTTAGTTTCCCGCTCAGGGGCCGGATTGTGTTTTTAGGCGATTATGTCGACCGAGGCCCCGACTCCTGCGGTGTAATTTCAACCCTTGTTTCGTTAGACAGCAGCGAGCTCGAAGTTATATGCCTGAAAGGCAATCATGAGGCGGTCATGCTCTCAAGTTTAGATAATCCATCTGTTTTCAGGGATTGGCTCCGACATGGCGGAGTCGAAACACTGCTTTCATACGGCGTTAAAGTGAATCCAAATCAAGAGCCAGATAAGCTCGAGATAGACAGGCAATCTTTCAGTCAGAAGTTTCCAAAAGAACATCGGGCATTTTTGGAAGACCTTCCTTCTTATCATGATCTTGCGCCGCTCTTTTTCGTTCATGCCGGTGTAAATCCGGATAAGCCTTTGAAACTTCAGGATGATGATGACTATCTTTGGATACGTGAGGCTTTCTTGCGTAACCGAAAACCATTGGAGGCCATAATCGTTCACGGGCACACGCCACAAGACGAACCTAGCTGGGATGGAAGAAGAATCGGCCTCGACACAGGTGCCTACTTCACAAACCGATTAAATGGTGCTAAGGTACATGGGAAGCAGGTGGAATTCATCTCGACATGAGGTTGAGGGCGCGAAGGACACATCGTTTTGGGGCAAAATAATGGGCGCAACAAAGGTCGAAGGACCTATCACTTTTCGTAATCGTATTTTCGCATGTCTAATTGGGGCAGGTTTCCTTGTGCCGATGTTGGGGGGCTGCGCAACAGGCGGCATTGCCCCAGGTTATTCGAATGAAACCCTACAGCGCCAAGTCGAAGTTTATCGATTGGGAACGGGTGACCGCCTACGTCTAAATGTCTTTGGAGAGGATAATCTCTCAGGCGAGTTTGTCGTCGGCGGCGCGGGCACTGTCTCTTTACCGTTGATCGGGGAAATAATGGCGACAGGTAAAAGCCCTATAGAACTAAAAACTGATATCGAAGCTGCTCTCGCAGATGGGTATCTAAAAGCGCCAAGGGTCAATATTGAGCTTCTCAACTACCGTCCGTTCTTTGTGCTGGGCGAAGTCGCAAATTCTGGTGAGTATCCGTATTCTGAAGATATGACCGTTCTTAATGCTGTGGCTACCGCGGGTGGTTTTACTTACCGCGCGAACAAGAAATCGGTCTTTATAAAACGCGCTGGCGCGGCTGCGGAGGAGCGGTTTTCGCTTACGGCAACGACGCCCGTTCAGCCGGGTGACACAATTAGGATTGGTGAACGATTATTCTAAAATGAGGCAAAGTTCCGTTTAAATGGAATGAAAATTGCAAAACAACGTCAAAGGGGTGCAACCTGACATGTATGTAGAATCCAAAGCGAATAGGGACGTGCCCTTTTGCCAGACAGCTCGCGTGTTTCGCGCGGTTGGCGTGGTTGGCTTTGCTGCGCTCACCTTTTCTCAAGTTCCCAGCTATGCGCAAACGCCGACTGAAGCTCAGGCTCAGTCCGCATTTAATCGTGACCGAAACATTAGTGTTCAAGATCGCCCGCGTCCGGAATATGAAAGCCAGGGACTTCGGCGAGGTGCATTTATTTGGCGTCCGAGCCTGAATAGCTATTTGGCCTATTCAGATAATGTTTTTGCGGTAGACCAAGACGAAGAAGCCGATGGTGTTTTGACCTTACAGCCCACAATTCGTGTGGCCTCGGATTGGAATACGAACCGAATAGATGCTTTTGCCAATATCTTGCATCAGGAATATTTCGAAAACTCAGGGGAATCCACAACAGGATATGCCCTAGGGGCGAGCGGACAGCTGGACGCGAGTCGCGCCGTTCGCATCGACGCTGGCGCGGATTACCGCCGTGCTTTTGAGGGACGGACTGCGATTGGGGCCAGCCAAATCTCCGTTGATCCAATTGAATACGGGCAAACGAATGTTTTTCTGGGTGTGGCGCGCGAATTTGGCCGAAGCCGATTGTCGGCTGATGGCAAGTTTCTCACGACTAATTATAAAGATGCCGCGCTACCGGATGGCACAGAGATTGATCAAGATTTCCGAGACCAGACACAGGCCAGCATTGCGGCCCGTGCCGACTACGCGTTCAGCCCTGAAACCGCTTTTTTCGCCCGCGTCGCCTATGTCGATGTGAACCATGATCAACTCCCGATTACAGGTCAGGACCGGAACCGCCAGACGATTAATGGACGAGTTGGTGTTGATTTCGAATTGAGCCGTCTTGTGCGTGGCCAAGTCGGGCTGGGGTACTTTACGACAGATTTTGTTGCATCTGAGTTGGACACGGTTGACGGATTTGGTTTTGACGCAGAGCTGGAATGGTTTGCGACGCCGCTTATCACAGTGACAACGTCCGGCGAGCGCGGGACGCGCTCCTCCGAGCTCCTGATTTCCCCCGCCACGATACAAACACGGATCGGCTTGAGAGCTGACTATGAATACCGCAGAAATGTCATTTTGTCGGCTGGTTATGATTTTATTGATGACGATTACAATTTCGCCGACCGCTCGGATAAACGGAACGATTTTTACTTAGCTGGGCTGGTTCTATTGAATCCCAATGTCGGACTGGAGGCGCGGATAGCGCGGCGTTCGCTCGATTCAAAAGGGGCGCTTGCACAATCAGATTTTGACGAAACGCGACTGCTTCTCGGACTTCGCTGGCAACTTTAGGGGCTGACCAATGGAAATGCACATGCCGATATTGCCATCCGTGCCTAACTCGACGTTACTCGCAAAAAACTCGTCTGACTTTGTCGATTTGCGCGATATTCTTATGGCATTTCGGAGACGGTTAATGCTGTTTGCAGTCGTTTTCGCACTTGTTGTTGCAGCCGTTATTTTTGGAACCTTGAAGGCGACTCCGCAATATACCGCCATGGCGAGTGTCATGATGGATTTTAGGGATAAGGCACAACCGGACTTCACAAGCGTTTTATCTGGCCTCGCACCAGACGCGTCTTTGGTTGATACAGAAGTAGAGTCGATCCGTAGTCGAAATCTGGCGGAGAAGGTGGTCCGTGCGCTAGATCTGACTTCCGATCCTGAATTTAATGGCACGCTGAGAGAGGTCGAAGGTTTTGCCAAGTTCAGGGGCGAAACGACCACTATGATCAAGGGCGCGCTCGGCCTGGAGACCAATGTCGTCCAGACTATTCCGGCGGACGTTATCGAAGCAGGAGTCGTGTCGGCTGTGATCTCGCGCCTTGGCGTGGGAAGAAAGGGGCTGACCTATGTCATTGATATTAGTTTTCGAAGTGAGGACCCAGAGAAGGCGGCCTTAATAGCCAATCGTTTCGCGCAACAATATCTAACTGAGCAACTTGATGCCAAGTTTGACGCAACGTCCCGGGTCAATGGCTGGTTAACGGAGAGGCTGGATGATCTGCGAACCGATCTACGGGCAGCCGAGAATGCGGTAGAAGCTTACCGAGCGCGGACGGGACTATTGTCCGCGGAAGGGTCATCTCTGACTGAGCAGCAGATCTCCGATATTAATGCACAATTGATTGTTCAGCGAGCTGAATATAGCGAGAGTACGGCGCGCTTGAATAGTGTGCGCAATCAACTCGCACGCGGCGCCACGGCGGATAGTATTGCAGAGGTTCTGTCGTCCACGGTCATTAGCGATTTGCGCCGCGAGCAAGCCCAGATCGCCGGCCGTAAAGCAGAGCTTTCGACTCGCTATGGTGCGAGGCATCCAGAAATTAACAAAGTTGATCAAGAGCTCGCCGATATTGACCGGTTACTTGATCGCGAGATAAGCCGAATTGTTTCCAGCCTGGAAACTGAAAATGAAATCGACCGCCAGCGGGTTGTTTCCCTCGAAGAGGCGCTCACCGGTATGAAAGCTCAGCTCGACGGTAATAATCGCTCGCTTGTTCGTCTGCGAGAGCTGGAGCGTGAGGCGCAGGGGTCTCAGAACCTCTATAATAATTTCCTAGAGCGCTTCAAAATGACTGATGGGCAAGACGGAATAATAGAAGCGGACGCTCGCATCGTTTCAAAGGCAACGCTTCCGTTTGCGCAAAGCTCGCCCAAGCTGAAATTTAATCTCTTACTGGCCTTTGTGTTAGGGTCGCTATTGGGCATGGCGGCTGTGGTTGCGGCGGAAATTTTCGATAATGGCTTAGCGTCCGCGAAGGAAGTGGAGACCGATATAGGTGTGCCGTTCTTAGCGTTCATCCCGAAGGTAAATGCAGGCACTCGCGGCACCTTGCGCCGACTGTTCCGTATAGCGCCCAAACCCTATGATTACATCGTCGATAAACCTTTCTCGTCCTATGCAGAGAGTTACCGAACTGTGCGAACATCAATTCAGTTAGGTAAAAATGACGGCCGCCCGTTGCAGCTCATCGCGTTTGTCTCGTCAAATTCTGGTGATGGTAAAACGACATCCGCGCTCAGCCTTGCTCGGTTATCATCAATGTCCGGCACTAAGACAATCGTTATAGATTGCGATACGCGGCGGCGCGGACTCTCGCAGTCTGTTATCGCGAAACAACGACATGATTTTGCACGTTTCCTGCAATCCGAGGACAAAGAACTCGGAGAATATATCGAACGCGACACGCAAACAGAGACAGATATGATCACGCTTTCAATGGGCGAAAGTTCGCCGCGCGATTTGTTTGGCTCGAAGAAATTTCTCGAGGTGCTGAAAACATTACGCGACACTTATGACTTGATACTCCTTGATACCCCGCCTGTGTTACCTGTCGCCGAAACACGTATATTGGCCAATCTGGCGGATGGGGTCATCCTCACGGCCCGCTGGCGCCGGACGAAGAAGGATGCAGTCATTCTTGCGAATCAGATTCTAAAAGATGCGCGAGCCAATGTTCTGGGTTTGATTATGACTCAAACCAAAATGAACCAACGTTACGCAGTTGGGTCATATGCCTTCGACCATAGTGCTTATCGGAAATATTACTCGAATTAGTTATGCGGGTCGCGATAGTCCATCACTGGTTACTCCACATGCGGGGCGGCGAAAAAGTCGTGGAGTCATTATGCCGAATCTATCCGGATGCTGATATTTTCACGCATATAGCCAATCCATCGGCGCTGTCTGAAACCTTGCAGCGACATAAAATTACCGAAACTTTCATTGCCCGACTTCCATTCGCAAGTCGCCTATATCAGAAATATCTGCCGCTGATGCCGGCCGCGTTGGAGGCGTTGGACCTCACGCCTTATGATTTAGTCATTTCGATCGAGTCCGGGCCGTCCAAGGGGGTCATCACCTCACCAGACGCCGTACACATTTGCTACTGTAATTCGCCAATGCGATATTTATGGGACCATTATCATGTATATCGCAATCAAGCGGGCTTTTTGGCAAAGCTGATGATGCCTATTATTTCTCCTGCCCTCCGGCGTTGGGACGTTACCAGTGCAGCGCGGGTTGACCATATCATCTCCAATTCCAATTTTATTCGTCGCCGCGTGCGTAAGTTCTGGCGGCGCGACTCTAGCGTGGTTTTCCCCCCTGTTTTCGTTGAAGACTTCGCCCCCGTTGCCAAAGAGGAAGTTGAAAACTTCTATCTCTGGGTGGGTGAGTTAGTCTCTTACAAACGCGCGGATATTATGGTCGAGGCTTTCGCAAAATCAGGTCGCCGCCTGATTGTTATTGGCGGTCCCGACACGGCAATCAAGACACTGAGCAAGTCCGCGTCTGAAAATATCACTTTCCTTGGAAAGACAGATTTTCAAACGCTCAAATCCCACATGGCACGTTGCAGAGCGCTCATTTTTCCAGGGGAGGAGGATTTTGGCATCGTGCCAGTCGAGGTCATGGCTTCGGGTCGTCCCGTTATTGCCTTTGGACGAGGGGGCGCGCTGGATACGGTTGTCGACGGACTCTCCGGTATTTTCTTCGATGATCCGACTGTCGAAGGGCTGAACGCAGCCATTGAACGCTTTGAGACAGACATGTTGGATGACCTAGATCAGGCTGCGATATTGGACCATGCGCAAAGTTTCAATGAAGCCCGTTTTCAGGCCGAAATTCAGACAATTGTTGATGCGGAAATCGCCGCGCTAAAGGCGGGCTCATGACCCCCGTTCTCTCAGGTTTAGTGATGTTTGCGATATTTGCATTTTTTGCAACGCGGGGTCTGGATCAAGGCTACCGCGCAGCAACGGCGTTCCTGCCTTTTGGTGCGGCGGCTGTCGCCATTGTTGGCGGTATGAGTGTCCTGGTTTTTTCTGCAAGCTTTCTCATGCTGCTTGGTCTCTGGACTATCAAGAGCCTCTCGGGGCGTGATGCGGCCATTCGGTTTGAATTTACCAGCCTGCTGGTCATTGCGCTTTGCATTTATGCCTTGCTGATCACGATGATCGGTCCCCGCTTGTTCATGGGCGAAATTATGGTGTTCTCGATGGACCGGAACGTGGTGGGCTATCGATTGCGTTGGGACGTTTTTTCCGGATTGTCGCCGCTTGTGCCAACAACCGGCAACATATCCCAATTAGCGTATTTTCTTGTGACATTTGCTGTTTTTTTAATGTCATTGTCACTGGCCCGAAAATCAGGGCCGGAGTTAATTCACAAGGCTTTGGTGGGAGCTGCCATCGTCAACATTGTATTGGCTGCGATAGATCTCGCGGGCGGCGGCGCAATACTTTCGATTGTTCAGACAGCAACTTATAGCTATCTGACTGATATCCAAATGCTCGGTGTGCAGCGCGTGACGGGCGGCTTTCCGGAAGCGTCAAGTTTTGGTGGATTCACAGCTGTGTTGGCGGGGTACTTTATTCGCATGTGGTTCTCGACGCGCAATGTAGCCACAGGCATTTTGGGCGGAGGTAATCTCATTTTTGGGATGCTTTCGCTATCTTCAACCTTCATCGTTGTGGCTGCCGGTATGAGCTTAGTTTTAGCCGCGCAATTTACGCTTTATCTCCTGCGCGGGAACGGCGTTTCAGCACAGTCCAAACCCTTTGTCTTGTTTCTTATTCTCTGCGGTAGCAGCGTGGCTCTCGCTATGGTCGCGACGCCCGCAGGCGTGGTTGCACTCGATTTTCTAGATCACCTGATCTTTAGTAAAACGGACTCTGTTTCAGGTTTTGAACGGGGCAAGTGGGCGATGCGCGGCCTTGAGATTGGCGTCGAATCCTACGGACTGGGCATTGGCTTGGGGTCAACGCGGTCAAATGGAATCCTGTCCGTCTGGATATCTAATTTTGGTTTGATAGGCACGCTGCTGTTTCTGTGGATCTATAAAAACTTGCTGTTTGCGCGCGCGTCCTCTTTTGCCAATCCTGAATATAAGAAATATTTTACGGCAGCGGGCGTTGCTCTTACCGCGCTCATTATTGGTGGTTTAACCACGGCGACAACACCAGATCCCGGACTGCATTTTGCATTACTGGCCGCGCTATCCGTTGCGGCGCGAAAGCCCGTGGTCGTCGTCTATAGCGCCAAACAACCGCGATACGTTTAAGGGGTGTTGGGCGCATGAAATATCGTACTGACATTGATGGCCTCCGGTCTGTTGCCATTATTCCGGTGGTGCTTTTCCACGCTGGATTGGCCGTTGTCTCCGGCGGTTATGTGGGTGTGGATGTCTTCTTCGTCATCTCTGGCTTCCTCATAACGAGTGTCATTATGCGAGGGATCGAAAAAGACACATTCACCTTTACGCATTTTTATGAACGCCGTGCACGACGCCTTTTGCCTGCACTTTTTGCTGTTTTAGCTTTTAGTCTGGTCGTCGGGTTCTTTGTTATGTCGCCAGTCCAATTCCGGGATATGGGAACCGCGATTGTTGCGACCGTCTTTTATGTCGCTAACATATTGATGTGGTCGCGCAGCGGGTACTTCCAAAGTTCGTCCGAGTATGACCCGATGCTGCATATGTGGTCACTTTCAGTCGAAGAACAATTTTATATTTTCTATCCCATATTGCTGCTCTTGATTATCAAGGGTCTTAAACGCCGTCCTCTGGTGATTGTCTCTCTTATTAGCTTTGCGTCATTTGTCCTAGCGGAATGGGGCGTGCGCAACGCGCCTAACCCGACATTTTTCTGGCTTCCAACGCGGGCCTGGGAAATGGGGTTGGGCGCTATCGTTGCGCTCTCTACGATAGGGATGTCTTGGCCTGCGTCTGTCCGGCATTCTGTGGGACTCATCGGATTGGCGCTGATACTCTTCGCCGTTGTGTTTTACACACCGTTGACACCATTTCCGGGACTGGCCGCTCTCCCGCCCGTTCTAGGTACGGCGATGATTATCGCAGCTGGTCGGGGCGGCACCAATATTGCGGGACAGATACTCTCGTGGAAACCGCTCGTTGGTATCGGCTTGATCTCCTATTCGTTATATCTCTGGCATTGGCCCGTTTTAGTCTTTCTCAATATTCATTTTGGTCTGCATCATGTCCCAGCCTGGGCGATGGCGAGCGGTGTGATACTTTCTGTCGTGCTGGCCTATTTGTCTTGGCGTTTTGTCGAGCAACCTTTCCGGTCCAGTCGTGGATATTCGCGCAAGCAGATATTCACGATCTCAGGGGCAGGGATTGCCGCATTCACTGCGGCGGGGCTTGTTGTATTTTCTGCTCAGGGACTCGATCATCGATTTGACGCAAAGACAAATGCGGCCTTCCGCGCGGCTGAAGGCAACCTCTACCGTGAACGATGCATGGAGCTAAAAACACGCGAAGCCCTTTGCAAGATCGGCGATGAGAGTAAAACGCCGAGCTTTGTACTCTGGGGCGACTCGCATGCAATGTCTGCGGCACATGGATTTGATCTCGCCGCTAAATCTAAGGGCCGCCGTGGTCTGCTTGCTTCCCACTCTGATTGCCCCTCTCTTATTGGTGTCAGCGGCTCTCCGCTTCATAACGGGTCGTCTTGCGAACGGTTTCGCGAGAATATTTTGGCGATGATTTTGGCGGACGATGCGCTAACAGATGTCATTCTGCATGCCCGTTGGGCGCGCTACTCAGAGCCGGGCTTAGCATGGGAAATTGGCGCGCCGCCTGCCTTTGAGTTGCTAGATACCTCCATTCGCCCCATCGCCGGCGATGATTATTCACGCAATTATCTCGATGAAGGATTACTGGCTTTGATAAAACGGCTCAAGGCGGCCGGAAAAGCGGTCCATATTGTAGAAGGCGTACCAGAACAATCTTTCGCAGTATCATATGCTGTCGGTCGAAATTTAGGATTCAACGCAGACTTGCCGCCTGCTATCGACGCGGCCCATGCGCAGAAACGGGGCCGGGTTTTCAATCGGATAGGCCCCTTCGTTGATGCCTCCGGCGCCTATCGTCATGAGGTGATGCAACGTTTCTGCAAAGAGGTTTGTATTTACGTTGTCGACGATAAACCGCTCTATGAAGACGATAACCATCTGAGCCTCTTTGGATCGGAGTTTGCCTTTGCAGATTTTGATTTTGGGGCTGCGCAATGACCAACCGTCTCGTGATCATAAATGATAGCGGTGTGACGGCGGGCGGCGCGACGAAACTCGCGCTCGACGCAGCTCTAGGCGCCGCTGGTCGCGGCTGGGACGTCAGCTATTTGACCCAAGCCGGAGGTATGGATGCGCGCCTGGTGTTGGCAGGTGTCAAAGTTCACGGTATCTCAGGCGCACGGGTCTCGCGGGACAGTCCTCGCGCTGCAATGCGAACGGGGCTTTGGAACAAGGCAGCACTTGATGCGGTCACAAAGTTCATTTCTCAGCATGATACGCCGGACACTGTCTATCACTTGCATAATTGGGCGCATTTTCTTTCGCCAGCTGTCTTCAAGGCGCTTCGCCCTGTGGAGGAGCGTCTTGTACTGACAACGCATGATTACTTCCTCGCTTGCGGCAATGGCGGACAATATGATTTTCAGAAAAATGAAGTTTGTACGCGGGTTGGAAACTCGCTGCCCTGTCTAATGACCCGATGCGATAGGCAGTCGGCCATGCACAAAGCTTGGCGCGTGACCCGTCATGCGGTGCGATCGAATACATTCCCGCTCAAGCGCTTTCGCGGACAGCTGGCCGTCATCCATCAGCGCCAAGGACCGTTCTTTGAACGCGCCGGATTACCGCCCCAACGCATTCGCACAATTGCAAACCCGATTGAGCCTTATTCGTCATCGCGTATTCAGGCAGAAGAAAATGCCTCCGTCCTATTTATTGGCAGGCTCGGCGTTGAGAAGGGAGCTGATGTCGCCGCTGAAGCTGCGCGTCAGGCTGGCATGAAAATGGTCTTTGCAGGGGATGGCCCGATGTTTGAAGACCTCGCGAAAGAATACCCGGACGCGCATTTCGCAGGATTTTGCAATCGAGATCAACTTGCCGCCCTTGCCGCGAAGGCGCGATGCGTCATCGTTCCCAGCCGCCTAGCGGAACCCTTTGGTCTGGTGGCAGGTGAGGCATTGTGGAGCGGCCTGCCTGTGCTGATTAGCGGAGTCGCTTTCTTGTCTGGGGATATTGTTGATGCGGGCGCAGGCCTGACTTTCGATCCCTTGAAAATCGATACAGTTGTCTCGGCCCTTATAGAAATTCGCGATAATACGCCGCGCGTCGAGCAGATGAGCCGCGCAGCATTTAGCGACACAGCGGCGCTTGCTAATTCGCTTGATAGCTGGCTCGATGCCTACGCAAGCCTCTACCGCAGCGTTCAACCCAACCCCAGTAAATTGGAGATCGCCTCATGAAAGCTTATGTCGTTTTAGCTACAAAAGGCCGGCCGGCTGATATTCCAGTTATACTTGATTCAATGAAGACCCAGACGATGAAACCCGACCATGTCGTGGTCGTGGGTACATCTGAGGCGGACTTCGGTAACGGGCGTAACGTGGCGGCAGATGATTCATCAGTCAGTTTTGAAATTTCTAAACGACCGGGATTGCCGATACAGCGCAATGTGGGGATCGAGGCGATATTAAACCTACATGGCTCAGAAGATGATGCGTTCTTTGTGGTCTATTTTGATGATGATTACCGCCCACAATCCGATTGGATCGAACAGGCGCACCGCGCGTTCGGAGACAATGACGTCGCAGGAATAACGGGATGGGTGTTGGCCGATGGAATCACTGGGCCGGGAATTAGCGAGGCTGATGCGAGGCGTTATTTGTCGGGCGACCTTCCGCCGGAGCCGCATGAGTCGCGCAAGCATATCGGGCAATCGCTAGAAAGCGCTTACGGGTGCAATATGGCTTTTATTGGTTCGGTGACCCGCGCCTATCGTTTTGATGAGCATCTGCCGGCTTATGGCTGGCTCGAAGATCGCGATTATACGGGACAGGCCTTGGCGAAGGGCCGCGTCGTTGGCGTGGGGACCTGCAAAGGCGTGCACCTAGGCACCAAGAGCGGCCGAGTTTCCGGAATAAAATTTGGATATTCGCAGATCGCTAATCCTGTCTTTTTGGCACGTAAAGGCACCATGAAATGGTGGCAGAGCGGCCGAATTATGGGCCGCAATGTTCTTGCCAATCATGCCAAGACGTTCCGTCCCGAGGCTTGGGTTGACCGCAAGGGGCGAATGAAAGGCAATTGGATGGGAATGTTCGATTGGGTTCGTGGACGCATTCATCCCGAACGGATCAATGACTTTTGATTAACGCAACGTCTGCCGCCCATCATTTCGAACAGGTCGTCTGACTAAGAGTTTGAAATTGGCCTGCCCCTTCGCACAAATTTGCCCCCGAGACTGCAAAACGGCCTTTGCAAAAATGTGATCGTCTTCACGTTCATCCAAACAGACTTCGACTTCGGCCCAGCGATTTTTAGCCACAACGGATATATAATTTATCGTCAGCTGTTCCGTCACAATGGCGTAGCCATGTGCGGTCACGACGCTATGGGCCATCGCGCTGTCGAGGAATGTCGCGATCATGCCGCCGTGTGCAAACCCTAGTAAATTACAGTGCCGCTCCTTGGGGATGAATCCAAACTGGACGTGTCCGTCGTGGTAAAATGGACCATTCAAATCTATGAAGGCACCGCGCGGCGGCATCGGGCTGAAGCCTTCGGGGATTAGGGGCATCTTATCCGTCCTTTGTTCGGCGGATTTGTTTACCTCGGGCCGTTGTGAGGCTCTCTTGCGTCAGTACATATTTCTGAGGTATTTTATAGGGCTCAATCTGCCCCGAGAGGGCACCTCTGATCGCTATGCGTAAGGCTTTAAGCGACGCCTCAGAATTTACGGGTTTAAGTTTTGCAACAACCGCCGCGCCAAGGATAGCATGGGGTTCCCCGTAAACAGAAACATCCTCGACCTCAGGCAATTTACGGATAAGATTTTCAACTTCTGCCGGAAACACCTTCTGCCCGCCGACATTGATGATATCGCTATCGCGCCCGAGGAAACGCACGTAGTCGCCATCCACCTCGACCGCGTCGCCTGTGATAAAATAGCCGTCTGGCGTGAAGGGACTGGGCGCGTTGAGATACCCGAGCATGGCGGTTTTTGCCAATATTTCTAATTTTCCGTCTGCCACCCGCCAATCAAAACCGTCGCCGCCCAATTTTACCCAGGTCGAGTCGTTGGATTTGGATTTCGAGGGAGGGGCCCCGATTTCGGATGTTCCATATTTCTGAATGAGACGCACATTAGGAAAAGCCTCCGCGCAGCGTTGCAAGGTCGATGCAGGCATCATCTCCGAACCATAAGTGATGATTTTCAGTGAGCTTAGGTCATGAGCTTCATGCGCGCCTGATAAGAGCAATAGGTTGAGGAAACTTGGCGCAGTCGGCAGTACCTCGATTTGGTGTTTTGCGATGAGCGCGCAAACGGCTTCGGGCGAGCGATTTTCGGGAAGCACAAGTGTGCTCTGGTTGAACAAGCTATAGAAAAGCGTGTCGACGCCGGCGATGTGGTCAAACAAAAGGAATGCCAGCGTTCGCAAATTCTTCCCGGGCGTAGCAAACTTACTTAAGAGCCGCGCCGCACTGTGGACTGTGCCTTTGGACACACCGGTCGAGCCCGACGAAAAGAGCACAAGCCCCGGGTCTTCGGCCTTACGAAGTGTCTCGTATAGGGGGTGCTCGGCCGTTGTTTCGCGCGGCGCAATGTCTCCGCTATTGGCTTGAATTTTCCATTGCGCGAGGCCGACCTCCAAAAACTCGGCTTCCTTCTCGTATGATGTGGGCGCCAGCAGAATCACGATTGCTTGCTTCTGAAAAAGGGCAATGAGCGCAGAAATCGACGCGCGCGAGAAGGTGCCTTTCAGCAAAACCACGTCGCCGGGCCCGATACCTTGAGCGTCTAAAAGCTTTCCCCAGTCGGTAATGCTCTCGAGTAATTCGCCATAAGAAACAGGCGTGCCGGAGGCGACAACGGCAATCTGGCCGCGAACAATCTCCATTCTTTCTATGAGGCGCCCAATCATGACCCGTCTAGACTCCGCCCATATAAATCGTTTGCCCTGTGACGAAATCGGATTCTTTTCGGATGAAAAACTCGATAACGTTTAGCACATCAGCCATCTCTCCATAACGGGGTATGGCCTGGCGAGCAATCAGGGCGTCCATCTTGGCTTGCGGAACAGACCCGACGAGGTCGGTTGGGACGGGCGTGGGGCCAACGGCATTGACTGTTATGCCTAATCCCGCGACCTCCCGTGCCATGATTTCTGTTAATGATACAACAGCCGCTTTTGAGGCAGCATAAGCGGCTTCGCCTTCCAACTTCAGCGGAGTCGCCACGGTTGCTGTATTGACGATCCGTCCGTATTTTCGTCTGCCCATAAGCTTGGCGGCTTCCCGTGCAAATAGGAACGTTCCATATACGTTGGTTTCAAAAATTCGCTCGATCTGAGATTTTGGTGTGAGCATGATATGGTTCATGCTCGCTATCCCGGCATTATTAATGAGAACATCTAGTCGCTTATGACTCCGGTAAATCGCGTGCATCATACTGATGACGGATTTCTCATCTGCGACGTCCAGACAATGATGGCGATAGTCGTCATGTTCCAGATCAGCTTCGCCGCGGGAACATCCTTCAACGATATAGCCTTGATTGAGAAAATGCTCAGCTAGAAAACGTCCGATCCCCTTACGGGTTCCGGTGATGGCCATAACGGGTTTTTGGTCGCTCACGCCGCCACCTCTGCGGCATAATCCGCTAGGGCTTTGACTGAACGGTAGGGACTGCGCTTTCTTGACATGGCGGCTTCGCTGGCCAGCAGAACTTCTGTGCCAGTTTCCATCATGATATTCTGCTCAACCATCATGACAAGATTAACGAGGTTTAGCGAGTCTAGCGCAGCGCCTTCACCGAAGAGTATCGTGTCTTCGGATCGTTCAAGACTGATGCCGTCTAATTGTGGGTTAAGTTCGTCGATGGCCTCGTAAATGGCTGTAACGGCCTGTTCTCGGGAGAGGGACATAAGGATTTCCTTTCTAATCAATAAAATTTGTTTCTGAGAGACTTTATGGTTTTGCGGCGTCAACAGTCTTGGCGAGGTTGGGCGGAGGCCCTTGTTTTGGCATGACGCGCGGCGGGGGTACGAATAAGGTTCGGCTGCTAGGAACATTTGTTGTGACCGTACAGTTCGGACCGATCGATACGTCATCTCCGATCGTTACGTTGCCGACTAAGACGACGCCCGGACTAAATTCGACACGGTCACCGATGATAGGCCCTACGCCCTGAATCCACTCATTTCCCATGCCAAAAGTGACATTATGACGGATCAGGACATCGTCGCCGATCGTCGCGTTTGCATGAATAACGATGCAGTGCTGATGGCCAAGCTCGAGGCGTCGCCCGGCCTTGACCGTTTTTTCCATTTCAATGCCGTAAAAATTTCGAACCCATCGATATGCGAGATGCCAAATGACATTCAGAACGGCATAGAGCGGTTTTAACCGAATGGTATCAACCCATGTTCCGAAGCGATAAACGAATATGGCATGAAATCCGGGCGCCAGCGCCATTTTACGGTGTGTGCGAAAGTCCTCGCGGACGACCCGCCAGAACCCGCGCTCGCTGATAAGGTCCGATCCCTTAGCGCCCGTAGGGGGCGGGCGGGTCTCATCTTGGTTTGCGCTCTCGTGATGAGATAAGCTTGCCATCGCTGCTGCGTCTGTTGTCATTTTGCGTGCCCCTGTTTGGTTTTAACTGTGCCAAGCGTATTTATATCGCTCGATGTCTTTGGCATAAATTCTGGCGACTAGCCGCCGGCTTTCGGGCGTGAAATAATTGGAATAAGGTTGCCGTTCCGTGCTGTTTTTGAGTGTGAGTTGCGGCGTGATCCCGATGGCTTTCCCGATAATGTCCACGTCCTCGGCTAAGGTTTCGAAGCGTCCAATATAGTCAACGGCATTGCGCCCGGACCAGTCAGTGAGGAAATGCCATTGCGGTTTGAAATGCCGCCAGCCGACGACGCGATTACGAAAACTGGGACGTTCCATCTCCATCATAAAGTCTTCAAATGTCTTGAACGGGGCAAGGGTTAGCGATGCCCAACGCTTGTCATCTTGGCTTATGGGTTTGTGCTTCAAATAATGAAATGCCGAGACTATTCTATCCCAGGGATTGCGGACAAATCCAAAGGAATAGGAGTCATGGTAGCACGCAGCATCGGAGGCGAGATACCCAGTCACGGGACAATGTGTATTATCCGGAATATCCATTCCAAAGGTTTCATAAAGGCTTGTGCCAGCGTTCTTTGGAACGTGGATAAAAACAACACGATTTTTCCGGGACCAATCCGTCCATGGCGTTTGTCGCCGGCTGACTCTATCCCACCAAAAATTGTGATAAAGGCGACCTATGCCTAGGGCCTCGATCGTGCCGATTACGGCAGGTCGAACGTCGATTGTCTCCATTCATCACACTCCATGCCGCGCCTTGCGGGAGTCTTTTGGCGTCATAGCCCTTTTTTCGTGGGTAAACGCAGTGGGTTCATCCTTTATTAGACGGTTATTTAGTCTATGTCTCGTGAAATTTGGCCCAATTCGGCCAGTCAATCGGGCTGCACATATGAAGGACATTTTCGATGAGGTGTCGCTGTGTCTTGCGGCAAACTGGAAGGATAAGCGTTTCAGAGTCATTTTAGACCGAGCTTGACAGTTCTGAATGTCCGACAACTTTGGAGGTACCACCCAATTTCGAACTATAATTTCATAGCGTTTCATTGAGTGCTATATATTGAATAAAATCAATTGGTTGGTAGATTTTATCTCTTATTGGCTTTTATACGTATTTACTAAATCTCATGCACAAAGTAGGAACAAAAGTAGGGATAGAAGTGGGAACGCTAGTTCGATTCCCTCTGTTGCAGGAGAGACTTTTGGCCGGCTTTCACAAACTTTCAACTCGTAAGGTGATGAGCGTTAAATCACCTGGCAGGCACAGTGATGGTAAAGGCTTATATCTACTTGTCAAAAAAACAGGACGTAAGTCATGGGTCTATATGTGGAACAGGAACCACCGTCGCCGAGAGATGGGCCTGGGAGGTTTTCCGGATGTGTCCCTAGCTAAAGCCCGAGAAAAAGCGCAGCTTGCTCGCGAGCTGATTGCGGATGGTCAAGATCCTATAAATGAGAGTAAAAAGCGCGTCGTGAAATCATTTGGTGAAGCGGCTGATCACCTTGTTGAAACACTGCAAGCAGATTGGACTAATGAGAAACATCGACAACAATGGATACGAACAATTTCGCATTATTGTAAACCCATCCGGAACATTCCGGTGAGCAATATTGACACGGATGATGTACTCAAGGTTCTAAAGCCTATTTGGCAGGAGAAAGAGGAGACGGCGAGACGCTTAAGGTCCCGCATAGAAAGAATTTTAGATTATGCCGCTGCGCACAAATGGCGTGAAGGTGAAAACCCTGCTCGTTGGAAGGGGCATCTCAAAGACCTTTTGCCAAAACGGGATAAATTGAAAAAGCGCAATTTTGCTGCAATGCCTTATGAGAAAATACCTGAGTTCTTTTTGAGCTTGAAAAAAGAGCAAGGTATGTCGGCGCTGGCATTACAGTTTGCCATTCACACAGCCACGAGGACCAGCGAGACTTTAGAGGCTACGTGGTCTGAACTCGATTTGGAAAATAAGCTTTGGACAGTCCCTGCAGAACGAATGAAAAACAAGTTGGAACACACAATTCCATTAACGGGTACAGTGCTAGCCGTCCTCAGGCAGGCACACTTATTTAAATCCTCGGAATACGTTTTCCCAGGAGCTAAACCAGGGCGCCCTTTGAGTAATATGTCAATGAATATGCTCATGCGCCGGATGGGGGTCGAGAACGCTACCGTGCACGGGTTTAGATCCTCATTTCGAGACTGGTGTGGCGACCATACAAGCCATCCGCGTGAAATTGCTGAGGCGGCTTTGTCACATAAAATTGGGAACAAAGTAGAGCAAGCTTACAGGAGGCGTAGTGCCTTGGAAAAGAGAAGGCGTCTTATGGAAGATTGGACTGCTTACTGCGAAGGTGCTTAGGCATTGTTTTGCAAGTAAGCGAAGATTAGCCGAGCGGCTCGCAACCTCGTCGAAATAGTACAAACTTACATTTCTGCTTTGGGGGGATAGTGTTGAAAAACTCCGTGTTTAACTCTGAGCATTCAGCTCAGTAAATTTGGACGAGCGCCCCCGTTCCTTAAGAGGTGCTCATTTTGCGTCCATTCATGTAAAGCTTGGCCATTTTCCGAAGATTCTGGGCGGTTGCGGCGAGGAGAAACTCATCATTGACCCCGGTGGGGCCGCGCAGTCGCAAGCGGTCAAGTTTGAGAATGGCTTTGAGATGAGCGAAGCTCATCTCCACCTTCTTTCGTTCATGGCGCATAAATTCATAATCAGCCGTGCCGCGCAGGTTGCGGGCTACATCACGCGAGCTTTCATAAATAGAGCGCGGCACTTTGCGTGCCGGTAGCTTCGGACAACACTTGGGTTTTAGTGCGCAAGCATCGCAATCAGCTTTCAACGCTCTGTATCGATAGGTTCCGTCTTTCGGAACATTACCTGATGCCTTAGCCCTGCGGCCCGCCACGCGGTATCGTTTTAGATCTTTGCCAGCCGGGCAGATATATCGGTCTTCGGCTTCATCATAAGTGAAGTCACTTCGCTCAAAGGTTCCGTCCTTGCGGGCTGACTTATCAAAGACGGGGATATGAGGTTCAATATCTTTATCTTCCACAAGCCAATTCAACATGGGCGCAGAGCCATAAGCCGTATCAGCTGCTAGGCGTTTGGGCTTCATATTATATGTGGCCTCAACCCGCTCAATCATATCGCGTGTGACGTTGACTTCGGCTTGGCGTATAGCGCCGCTACCTTCCACATCCATGATAACAGAGGCTTCGCAGTCGATCAGATAGTTCACAGAGTAAGAATAGACCGCCATGCCAGAGCGGTTTGTGCGGGTCCAACGCGCCGCGGGATCGACGGGCGAGAGATATTTTGATTTTGACTCACTGGCCGCGCCAAAGGCAGCGTCATCTAATGTTGCGATATACTCCTGGACCGCACGGCGATGCAAAACCGCTTTAGGCAAAACAAGGTTATTGAGATCCCCTTTGCCGCGATTAGCGTTTGCATCAATACGGCTGGCATCCACGGCAAAATTATCACCGCCAACAAGACCTTCTTCAATGCAGCGATGCACAGTTGTCTCAAATAACTCACGAAGCAATTTACTCTCACGGAAACGGCCATGACGGTTCTTGGAGAGTGTCGAATGATCTGGAACAGGCGCGTCCAACCCCAAGCGACAGAACCAACGATAGGCCAAGTTAAGGTGAACTTCCTCGCACAGACGTCGCTCGGAACGAATGCCGAAGCAGTAGCCAACCAGCAACATTCTAATCATCAGTTCAGGATCAATCGACGGGCGGCCTGTATGGCTGTAATAATCTTTAAGGTGTTCACGTACAAAGCCAAGGTCAGCAAACTTATCTATTGCCCGCAAAATGTGATCATCTGGCACGTGCGACTCAAGGCTAAACCCGTAAAACAGACTGTCCTGACCCGATTGACGTTCACCCATCATATCTAATTCTCCGTGCCAATAACACAGAGTGAATCAGAAACCGCAAAACCGTTCAAGTGGAGAGTTTTTCAACACTATCGGGGCTAAGCGGACGTCAGCCAGTGGGTTTGGGTCGGCCTTTATTGGGCACATACACTGGCATTCGGTTTTTTTTCTTGACAGTTTTGTGACAGTTATATAACAGAACTGTCACAAAAGAGGTTAGGCTCTCGATGCGTAAGCCAACGGCGCGCGTTTGCAGTCTTTATAAATACGTTGGTGATGTCTCGATAGGAGGTCACCATGAGATCAGTTTTAAGCACCACATGCCTTGCAATTGCCCTTGCAAGCGGTTCCGCGCACGCAAATGAGGTCTTCTCAGACGCCTCAGTCTCTTCTGGCTTATCGGGAGTCGATGCTCGAGCGGTTAAAAATCTACAGAACTGTCTTGAAGCAGATACTGAAGTTGCCTCCAGCCGGTCAATTCGCGCCTGTACAAAAGCCTATCAAGCTTCGATTCCGTCTTATGATTTGCGGTCTGAGATTCTGACTCGCCGAGGTTTGCTACAATTTTCAAACGGGAAATTTGACAAAGCCGCTTATGATTTCAAAAAAGCATCGAAATTGTCAGCAGATAATAATCTCGCAAATTTAGGATATGGATTTGCGGCTTTGATGGAAAATGACACGCAAAGCGCGAAGGCGAAATTCAGAGATTGTGATGATCACGGAAAGCTCGCACCGCTTGCGGCTTATGGGTTGGCTCTTGCGCTAGAACAGGACGGAGAAACACGGGAGGCTGCTCAAGCGTATCAGCGGGCACTCGACCTCAAACCTGATTGGGCAGCTCCGCGAGAAAACCTCGCTAATCTCAAGTTGAATACCTAGGCTTTTACTTAATAGACTCAATATATTTGGTCAAGATCAAGCGCGCCGCTATTCGGTGCGCTTTTTTATTGAGTGTAATAATTCCGTCATAAAAATTTCAAAAAAATGAAATCTTAACGTTACGAGTCTGTCACAAACAATCGGCATATGCGGCTTCGAATGCGGTCGAGGTTAGATCAGGATTCGTCCCGATGTCTGCACCAGAAACTTTAATGGTGAGGCTCATATGTCTATTTCTTTACGCGGGTTGTTACTCGCAACCGTCACTAGTTTATCACTAGTGGCTTGTGACTCTGCGACAACGTCGTCGCCGGGTGATACAACACCAGTCGTTATTGGTGGCGGCGACACGAGTACACCCGTTGTTGCGGCTGATTTTGACCTTGTGCCGAATGATGCCTGTCCAACGGGTACGACTCTCGAAACTATTGACGGTGCGACGGGTACTGTTGAGGCGTGTACAATCACTGGCACAATCACTGAGAACCTCACACTCACGTCTGAGAACGGCTATGCTCTGGACGGGCCTGTTTTCGTAGGCGAAGACGGCGGAACGAGCGTTGCTCTAACAATCCCGGCTGGTACAACTGTTTTTGGTAAAAGCGGCGAAGATTATCTCGTCGTCACACGCGGTTCCCGGTTGAACGCAACAGGCACCGCAACTGAACCTGTTATCATGACATCAATCGAAGATATCCAAGGTACCGTCGCGGACACTGATCGCGGGCTTTGGGGTGGTTTAGTCATTAACGGTAACGCGCCAATCAATGACTGTATCGACGCAAATGCGACAGGCGGAACAGCTGCTTGCGAGAAATCGGGCGAAGGGTCTTCAGGCTTATTTGGCGGCGATAACCCAACAGATAGCTCAGGTACGCTTCAATATATGCAAGTAAAATATGCTGGTAACCTCATCAATGACGAGGACGAGCTTAACGGTATCGCATTCCAAGGTGTAGGCTCTGGGACAACATGTGATCACATCCAAGTTCACAACAACGCAGATGATGGCGTCGAGTTTTTCGGCGGATCTGTTCAGTGTAACTACCTAGTTCTGACAGGTATTGGAGATGACAGTCTTGACTGGACAGACGGCTGGGTCGGCGGCGCACAATATGTACTTGTTGTTCAAGCTGATGACGCGGGTGACCGGGGTATCGAAGGCGACAATCGCTCTTCAAACAATGATCTAACGCCGCGCTCTAACCCAACAATTGCGAACTTTACTTTCCTCGGCGGCGCTGCAGGCGATTCTGGGGTTGTCAATCGGGCGGGCACAGACGGGAATATCGTCAACGGTATTATCACTGGTTTCCAGGACGCAGGGATTGATATCGACGACGGATCAATTGCGCGGGCTGAAAATGGAAGTCTTACATATGCCTCACTATTCCTAGATAATGCTGACAATATCGAAAATCTCGATAGCGGCGAAACATTTGACACCGAAGCCTATATTCTCGGTTCAGCGAATGTCGTTGAAGGAAACAGCTCACTTTCAGACGAGTTCTTCCCGGGTGCTGCAGAGCTCGCCGTTACGCCTTATGATTTGTCAACGGAAACCGGGTTTGACGATGTTGATTATATTGGCGCGTTTGGGCCTACTGAGACAGCTGATAGCAATTGGGCCACGGGTTGGACATTCGGTGTTACTGAGGGCTCAACAGAATGCCCTACGGGTACGCTTGCAACTGGCGACGTTGTCGGCGGAAAGAGCATCTGTTCCCTAACTGGGACGATTACATCAAATACACGCCTTAACAGTAACTTTGTTTACCAACTCGAAGGCGCAGTCTTTGTTGGTGAAGATGTCGGCGGCGATGCTGCAGCGCCTGATGCGGCGGCTACAACAGCGATTTTGACGATTGATGCGGGCACAACAATTTTCGGTGCGTCAGGTGAAGATTACCTTGTTATCTCGCGCGGTTCGCAAATTCGTTCAAACGGAACGGCCTCTGCTCCAGTCAACATGACATCGCGTGATGAAGTTTTCGGCACAGCTGATCTGGCAACAGATCGTGCGCTTTGGGGTGGTTTGATCATCAACGGACGTGCGCCTATCAATGACTGTATTGATGCGACGGCAATTGGCGGGACGGCTGATTGTGAGAAGTCGGGTGAGGGGTCATCAGGCTTGTTTGGTGGTAACTCTGCTACGGATAACTCCGGCAACCTTTTCTACACGCGCGTTTCTTTCGCGGGCAACCTCATTAACGACGAAGACGAACTAAACGGTATTGCTTTCCAAGGTGTTGGTAATGGTACGCAGGTTGATTTCATTCAGGTTCACAACAATGCAGATGATGGCGTCGAGTTCTTCGGCGGAACCGTCAACGTCAAACACGTTGTCCTAACGGGTAATGGTGATGATAGCATGGATTGGACAGATGGCTGGACAGGCAAAGCCCAGTTCGTCATTGTTGATCAATCTGATGACGCGGGTGACCGCGGTATCGAAGGCGATAACCGCTCTTCTAACAACACATTACTTCCGCGCTCCAATCCAACTGTTTCCAACTTCACATTTGTTGGTGGTGCCTCGGGCGACACGGGCATGGTCATCCGCGCAGGCACAGCTGGTAGCTTTTTAAACGGGCTTATCACAGGGTTCCAAGATGCGGGCGTTGATATCGACTCCGATGAAACCGCTGTGCAAGCCACTGCCGGTAATGTGACATTCGACTCGATGCTGGTCGTTGGTAACGCTGAGAACCTAGAGACAGATGACGACAATGGCGATGCTGCCACAGTTGCAGCTTTCGCAGCCGGTGCAAACAACGTCACGACGGGAACGACATCAGTTTCTGATGAGCAATATGTTCCCGGCGCGACGGATACGACCACAACAGCGACTGATCCCTCTACTATCGACCCGTTCTTTGATGCGGCGACCTACGTTGGTGCTGTCGAGGATGCGGACGACACTTGGTACGAAGGTTGGACCATTTTGGTCGATCAATAATCACTGCCGCCGGTCTTGCCGGCGGCTCCCCCGAATCACTGGATTTATCCGGTGTAGGGCTGGTGATTACTAACCTCATCACCAGCCCGACTAATTTTCCATAGGTTAGATGGACAAATATTTCATGACGCATTCATTCTCAAAACGTTCTTTTTCATCGCGTGTACTCTGCGCAACGGCTCTAACATCTCTTTTGGCCTCAGCTGGATTTGCGCAAGACCAGCAAGTCGAAGATGTTATTGTCGTAACTGCCACAAACATCCCTGATACCAAACGTGTAACGTCCGAAATCACGAGTGTCCTAGACACCGGAGCGTTTGAAACCACAGGTGCGGGCGATATCGCATCGGCTCTTACGCGCGTAACGGGTTTATCGCTCAGTCAAGGTAAGTTCGTTGTCGTTCGCGGCCTGAATGAGCGGTATTCTTCGGCGACGTTAAATGGCTCGCCGCTCCCATCACCTGAACCTTTACGCCGTGTTGCGCCATTGGATTTATTCCCGACATCAGTCCTAGATGGCGTCGTAGTCTCAAAAACATATTCCCCTGAATTCTCGGGTGAGTTTGGTGGCGGAGCCATCAACATGACGACGAAAGACCTGCCAAATGAAGGCTTCTTCGAGGTCTCTCTTTCAGGATCTGTAAATACTGAGACAACACTCGAGACAGGCTTAACCTATCAAGGGTCTGGATCTGATTTTACGGGGTTTGACGACGGATTGCGTGATCTGCCAGCCCTCGATGAAGATGGTGTTCCCACAGAAAATTTTGATACATTTGACACACTCGTTGTTGATGAATCCAAGAATGTTCCCTTCAATGGAGGTGTTCGGCTGACCGGTGGTGAACGCTGGGACCTAGAAAACGGCATGTCGATTGGATTGGTTGCAACAGCCGGATACGACAATAGTTGGGAAACACGACAAGGCGAGGACAACACCGCAAACATCGGTTCTGGTGATCAACTTGTATTGCTTGATCAAGGCACGCGCCTCTCCACAGAGAATAAAATCTCGCTGAATGGTCTTGTGGGATTGGGTATCGAATTCGATGGAAACCACAGCGTTCAATTAGTAGGCCTTGCGACGCGGCAGTCGTCTGCAGAAGCTCGTATTCTTACGGGTTTGGACCGCGAAGACCGCATCTACCGCCAAGATTTTACGGAATGGTTTGAGCGCGAAGTCTACATGGGGCAGCTTTTGGGTGAGCATTATTTTTCAGGCCTAAATGACGCTGAAGTAAACTGGCGTTTGGCCTATGCGGAAGCTGGCAGGGACGCCCCCTACGAGCGGCGCGTGAACTATGAGGATTTTGAAGATGGAAACGGATTCCGTTTTCAGTTTAATCGTCCGGGGACGAATAATAGCATTCGCTTCTCTGAACTAGATGACACGACATTTGACGCCGGATTAGATTTTATTCTGCCTGTCGATTTTGGTGACACGTCCACTGAATTGAAATTGGGCGGTGCATATCTCGATAAATCACGAGATAGCGAGCAGGCCGACTTCCGCTATTTCGGCTCAATTCCCGAAGAGCTTCGCTTCTCTCGAATTGATAGTATTTTCTCTGACGAGGTGCTTGATGCCGGGATTTTGGAAATTCGCCGAAGCGGAACAACTGGTTTCCCCGATATCTCTGAAGCTGCGTTGAATGTTTTCGCGGCTTATGCCGCGCTGGATGTTGAACTTAACACAAAACTCCGTTTCTCGGCGGGTTTACGTTTTGAAGATTCGACGCAGGAAACGGCGATTGCTCAGGCCACTGTTGCAGACAGTCGATTTGAGTTTGACGATTTGTCAGAAGATTTCCTCCTACCTGCGGCGACCCTGACTTACACCTTTGCTGATAATCTCCAGTTTCGTCTTGCGGCGTCTAAGACGATTAACCGTCCGCAATTTCGAGAACTGACGCCATCTATTTTTGTAAACACCGACACAGATGACCGCTTTGTAGGGAACCCGTTCTTGAAGAACTCAGAAAGTAATAACTTTGACGCCAGAATAGAGTATTATTTTGGCCGCAAGCAATTCGTCACATTAGGCGGGTTTTACAAAGATTTCACTGACCCGATTGAAGAGTTCATTTTTAACGGGCTGGGCGAAAGCAATGCAACCAGCTTTTTGAATGCGCCTAGCGCCGAGCTGTTCGGGGTTGAAGCAGAGTTCGAAAAAGTCATGCCCTTCGATCAGCTAGGCTTAAAAAGCGAAAAGTTCGAAACAAAAGAGCTAATCATTCGCGCCAATTACACTTACACGGATAGTTCCGTTAGTGCGGATGGCAACGTCTCGATTACGCCGCCTTCAGTTAACCCGAGTTCAGGGGTCTCGCCGCTGATACTCTCCGCTGAGGGTCTGTACAGCGATGGACGGAGACTCCAGGGGCAAAGCGATCATCTTGCGAATTTGCAATTAGGTGTCGAAGACTTTGATGCAAATTGGGAGGCGACTTTTCTGATGAATTATTCGTCTGATCGTATTCGTGCAGTTGAGGATAGGTCCAACGGATTGCCGTCTATCATCGAAAGCTTGCCGTTAACGGTTGATTTTGTTTTCAACAAGGATTTCACTCTGCGTGGTGGTGATTACAAAGTCGGGTTTAAAGTCCAAAATATCTTTGGTGATAATTACGAAGCCAGCCAATCTTTGGGTGATACAGTAATTGTCGTCGACAGCTATGATCCGGGGACAACAGTATCTGTCAATTTGAAGCGCGAGTTCTAGACAAGTGAAGGTTCTTAAGTTGTTGCGAGCATTCGAAAACGCGGTCTTACGACAAGCTCAAATGCTAAATTTTCGCCTCTTTAAGGAGCTCGTGATCGCTCATATTTGAAAAATGCGGCATTCAGCTAAGGTCCGCAATGAGGATCATCGTGACTTCAGGTTGGGGGCAGTGAGGCGATTTTTCAGGGTAAATCAAAGATAGCCAATCTTCCAATTTGTGCCTTTGGATAAAAAATGCTATTTTTACGGGAAAGCTCAAATGAAAGGTGTTATTGCCATGGAGGACGTGTATCCCGTCATAGTTGTTTTTCTAATTCTCATTTTCGTGGCTATCTGCACCTATGCTTATGTTTGGTTCGATGACCGCAAATGGGATCGATAGTATGCGAACTCTAACGACCTCGATCGCTTCTTTCCCTCTCCGGATTTTGTAAAATCGGATCGGGCGAGATCATGTTTTGGCGCCTTTGATTACGCCCAGTAATCTCTTTGGCAGGAACGAGCTGCCGTGAGGGGTCTTGGTATTTTATCTCTTCTTTCCTTAAATCCAGTTTTTCAGATATTGTCGCAAGCAGGCGGTCTTTATCATCCGTGATAATCGCAAGCCTGTTTTTGTGCCGAGAGGCGCCGACATAAAGCGCTGCGAGGGTTGTCAGGGGATTGCTGTCCCCATTCATGATGGTCACCGCGTCTTTGACGGTGTCGCCTTGAGCTGAATAGGCTGTGTTCGCCCAAGCCTGATCTAGATGCCCTAGCATTCTGTGGTCTCTCGGCAGCGATATTGTCTTTTTATCATCGAGCTCAATATTGACGGCGGACTGACTAAGACTAACGATGCGGCCAAAGTCATTATTCGAAATTCCAAGCTTCTTATCTGCCTGTCTGAATTTTACCCTATCACCCGGACGCAAATTGACCTCGGCTTGTTTGTATACGTCTGTAAAGCTATTTCCGCTGCCATGGCGGGCAGGCGAGTAGAGCTTATCGCCGTCTTTGCCTCTGAGCTGCAGTTTAGCCCGCTGGTAATCGATGCCAGCAATCCGGTAAATCTCTCCGCGCTTAAAATCGCGCCCAACATTGCGCTTAAACCGGATATGCGTTGCACCCTCATAATTGCCGACACGGGTTTTCTCGGCCTTTGTCATATAAAAGGGATCCCAAATCCTCTGTTTCTGGCCGGAGGCGTCGCGGTTTTGTTCGGATATGGCCGTATTGATTGCGCGCCGCTCAGCATTGGTATTTACGATAATCATCGGGTCATCCATTTTCCCGCGCAGCTTTAGAGCCTCCTTGAGTTGATCCGGCTTAGGGATTTCGTGGATTTCTTTTTCGAAGGTCTTAAACGCCGCTTTGAGCTCATGCCTAGATAACTCCACAACGCCTTTGCGGTGGCGTGTTGATGCCTGCCGAAAAACATCTTCCATGCGTACTGAGCGAAGTCCATTCTTGATCAGATGTTCAAAGGGGCGTCCCGCTTCAATCGGAGGGAGCTGCTCTGGGTCGCCCATAAAAATAACCCGAGGCATATTCTTGCTGTTCGCATAATGCATAATCTCGCGAAAAATCTTACTGCCAACCATTCCGGCTTCATCAACGACCAAAACTGTTTTGGAATTGCCGATTGGGTTTTTATGAAACTTCTGAACGGTCAGAGTTTTATCAAAAATTTGTTTTTCTGTGAGATTTTCTACAGCCCTGCCCGTTGGGGCCAGGCCGATGATCTCATAGCCTTTTGCTTTTAACACTGTAAGAGGCTGCCGCAGCGAATAGGTTTTACCTGTGCCTGCGACGCCATCCACCCCGATAAAGCGGTGTAAATCTGTCAAGACTAACTCGGCCGCCTTTTGCTGACCGGACGTAAGGCCTATTAATCGACCCTCCTCGGCGGCAAAAGCTTTAGGCGTGATAACGCGGGCCTTAAGGTGACCCTTATCCAGGTCAGTGAGTAGCTGTTGCTCCAGCCTTACCGCAGCCATGGGTTTAAACCAGCGCTCATCTTCCGAGATTAGTAACTGTCCCTTATCCACGCGGCTTTGCAGTTCTGACTCCATGGTTTTAATATCAATATTGCCGTAAGCTGCGACCATGGCATGTCTCAGGAGCGCATATCGATCAAATTGATGCTCTGTCTCCGACATATGCGAGATTGCGTAGCTAACCGCGTCCGCGGCGCTCGGCGCCTCATGTGCTTGTTTGTCCCCGTGCGTGAGAGATTTGGTGAAACCCGCAATGGATGTCCCTAACTGAGCTAACTCTTGCGTCCATTTGGTTTTTTGCACGGCTGGTGAGATATTCGTTTTATTCGGTCGCGTGACCTTGGCCAGAAGCGCCATGGACTTGGCATCTTGGGTTCTGTGCGGCGCTGTGCGGACCATATGCTCACGGCGCTTACTAAAGGTCTTTAAGACCTCTGGTGTTGGGCCTTCCAATTCCCAGAGACCGTTTTTACCGGCGGGGCGAATAGTAAAGCCCAGCGCCTTTAGCTCTTTGGCCAGTTCAGCCCTCTGAATATTTCCGAGGAGGATTTTATGCTTATAGGCGAGATCGAAATTCAGGGACCTGATCTTTCCGTCTTGCCCGATTGCCAAATTTATGACCGGGGTATGCATGTGAAGCTGAGGATCATTCGCGCGAGAAACAAAGTCTAAAAAATGCGCAAAGAGAATTTGCTGCCCGCCTGTTTTGACTTGCTTCCCTAATTTTTTGTCCCAAATCTTCGCTTGCGCGAAATGGGTTTCGTAATAGTCCATGGCGGTTTTGACCGATCGGGAGAACGCGTCCAGGATTGGTTTTTCCAAAACTCCAATTGCAGCCAGCGAAACCGATTTTGGCGCGGAGAACGTAAAGTCGCGCCCAGGGTCGCGCAGCCGCTCGCCTTTTACCATACGCCCCAATGTTTGTTTGTCCGAGACTCGTCCGTCCAAGAGAGCTTCAAAGGCTTCTAAATCAATGGGGCCATCCTTAAGCTTAAAATGGGCTTGGGCGGAGCCGCCCCATTCTGATGCGGCTTGAGATCCTGCAAAATAGCCAACGACTTCATTGCCGCCCTTTATGAAGTAATTAGCCGCGCCCGAAGCAGAGCTTAATGATCCAAGGGACAGCATGACCTAAGGCTTTTTCTTGAATTTTATGTCTTTGGTCTGCTCGCGCTTGCGTTTGCGCTTTTCCCCCGGCGGTTTCATCCTATCGAATAAATCCGGGAAATTCTCATCGCGGCGTATATGCTTGATGTTTTCAGCCAAGCTCGGCGTCAAAGCTATCGCATATTGCTCATGGCGCAGAACCAGACGCTCCATAGCCTCAATGGCCTCAAGGCATTTTTCCGTAAAATCTGCGGCTGGCGTCAAAGACAGTAAGATTTGGCTTTGTTGACTATTAGTTTTGTTCTGATCTTCAATTACTTTTTCAAGATCTTTAATTTTTGCGCGTAACCCTTCAATCGTCTCGTCATGACCAGGGTTCGGCAGTCGAAACCGACGCAGGGCCCAAAAGAAAGCGAGACCATATAAAAACGGTTTGCCCAGATCATCCATGGCAAACAGGAGGCTTAGAGCCATAAAGACCAGAGCAGGGTGATCCCAAAAAAACCGAAGCGCGAGTTCCTCAATGGGGTGATTATTCCAATTCTTGAGACGCATCAGACTCTGCCTTTCTCAAGGTGGCCGCCGCCTGTGCAGCCGCTCTCTGCGTGACGTCTGGCCCGGCGAGCGCGCGCAATATGTAGAGAATTTCTAGGACCGCACGCCTGGACATTGACCGGAGTATAGCGTCCTTGGTCTCAGCTCTGGCTTGCGCCAAAAGCGCTTTACGCGCCCAGGGGACTAGCTTCATGCCGTTTCGGTTGGCGCAGAATTCGAGTATGTCCATATCCCTAAAACTCTTAAAGGGTATATGGAGTTTAGGGTGCTTGCGCCGGGGCATTACGACGGCTCCAAGTTATTCAGCCAATTCTCAATCTCAGAGGCTTTAAAGCGCGCATAGCGAGGGCCATAGATGTAATAGCTAGGAAAGGGGTCCGTCTCCTCATGCGCCTTACGATAAAGCGAGGATTTATGGAGCCTGGTGATTTCGGCGACTTCGTCAAAAGTAAGTAATTTATCGATCATGTTGATCTCCTATGTTGCGTTTGTAGTTATTGCCGTTCGGTTCGAGGCATATGTACGCTTGCATAGGCATATGGTTGGGTGAAGAGGCTGGAAGTTGGGGTCCCATGGGGGACCCAGAAAAAATTCGCTGAGATGGAGATTCAGGGAAAATTGAGCCAACCAAACAAGTTCGGTTGAGTATTTTCTGCTGAGTCTGTCAATAACTGATCGACTGGAATAACATAGCACTCGATTATGAAATTGTTTATGTCCCGATCCTCGCCAAGCCGGAATTTTTTCCTTCGTTTTTTACCGTTTTTGCTGTCGGTCGGAAAATTGAACATCTCTGGTCCGTATAGTTTTTGCACGAACTGCCGTGATGCAGTTTTATTCAGGAGATAACTTCTGAGTTCTGCGGGATGGTCATACATATATTTAAAGCCGTCCCCCCAGCCCTCTCTTGCGGCGATGTCTTTTAAGACAAATAATTTGGCGTCATCCGTCTTTAAATAGTCAACAAGCAAGCCCAGCATTTCTCGATTGTTTATAACGGTCTTCAAATGCTTATTGTCATGCGCTTTATAAGACGCCTTTTCATAGTATGTTCCACGCTTCTTTGCGGATAGTATTCTAAGTTGTTCGGGGGGCTTTTGATCCTGTTCGAATGACTCTAACTGTTCAGTTTTCACGGAAGATAAAGGTGTGGACGTTTTCTCATTCGCGATTTTAGTGTTGGAGACTGAGACCTGCTCTTGGGAGGGCGTTACTTTCGGATTGGGAGGGCGCCCTTGTCGGTTAAGTTCTAGCGCGCTTTCGAGCGATGCGAAAATATCTTCTTCATCGTCTTTCCGGTACATGAAAGGACCTTCAGGAATGAGTTCTGGTATACCTATAACTTGACGATGTTCGTGTGTTCCCAAGGCTACCATTACGGCGTTGCGGCCGTTCAAGAACGCTTGGCTACATTTATATATGTCTTCCGACGCATTTTGTATAAAAAGTCGAGTGCCGTTGGCTATGACTCCTTCCATCCATGTTTGGACGATTTTTGCTGTCCCGTAGTTCGGACTGCCTTCCAGTAAAGCATCGGCGAGGTGGCTCTCCGGTCGATCTATCAGGTATTTTAAATAGGACCAGCTGGAGATTGCAAAGATCAGCACAATAAGAGTACTGATAAGGCTATAATAATTGAATGTTCGTATGAGTGCGGATATAGCAATTAAGGTCAAAGCGCTGAAGACCCATACGAGACTTTTTATAATTGGGATCCTAACTTTACGTTGACGTTCTGAATTTGAAATTCTTTCAAAAGTTGATTTTGCAAAGATTGAAAACCGCTCTTGGGCTAAAGCATGGTTCAGTCTCTCTATGAAATCTCCATATAGGCTGACGTCCTGACTAACGGCCTTGACCAGAAACTTGGAGGAATTCAGGTTTAGATGCTTTGCCATGAAAAGATATGCCTCCTGCAAGCCAAAAGAGAAACTTGTTTATTGAAGGGATGGCGTCCCGCGTCAATGACGCGGCCGCGCTCTACGGCTGCCGCCGCTGGGCAATGTCCCAGCCCATTTGGGTGACGATCGCTTCTATAATTGATTTGGTATAGTCAACACGGTTTTTTGAGGTTTTTTTGCTTCATTTATCTATCCTTTTGACAGCACTTTTGGGGCAGCCGCGCGTTGCGCGACCGCGCTCTATTTCCGGCCGACAAGCGGCCTCCAACCAAGCCACGCCTCGCTATTCGCTCGCGGGGTCTTGTCCCATTCGGGTTACGGTCGCTCTGCTTTCGTCTGCATTCGCTCTTCTATCCGGAGTCATCAAAGTAATTCTGCGCTCCATTATGGGCTTCGATATAGACTGGTCGTCCACGCTGACAGCACGTGCTCAGGTTAGCACAGGGATGAAATCGGACTAACCGGCAGAGGGATCGCCACGGACTGACCAGAGCCTTTCGAACTCAGACG
>CALDTL010000057.1 GCA_937923965.1 uncultured Caulobacterales bacterium | reverse complement strand
CTCTCGCCGGCGACGATTTGATAATCGGCTTTGGCATTATCGGATTTGGACCGCGCGCTTTCGGGAATGGGGCGCACTAAAATGGGCTGCAAGACGCCCTTCTCTCGGATTGAGTTGGTGAGCTCGACGAGGTCGTCTTCGTTGAATCGTTTACGCGGTTGATCTGGGTTTCGGTCGAGCCGCGAGATCGCAATGAATTGAACATTCCGAGAACGAGGATCGACCGGTTCGGTGGTCTCGCTCTGCCCCATGTTTCTAGTGGCGGATTTTGTTTCGGGCGCCTCGGCGAGTGGCGGGGTGTCTTTTGCCGCCTGAGGCGTGTCCGGCGTGTCATCTGGGATGGCGACATCGGCCATGAGCGACGATAGGCCTCGCCCTAAGCCGCGCGCGCTGGCTTTCTTTTTGGAACTCGGTGTCTTTGCGCCTCGTTTTTCGTCGGACATTGTCTAACCTATTGTTTTAATTGCGGTTTCGGTGCTTTTTTATCAATTCATCGGCCAAAGCAAGATAGGCTTTGGAGCCTTTTGAATTGGGCGCGTATTTAATGACGGGTTGGCCAAAACTTGGGGCTTCTGCGATGCGGACATTGCGCGGGATGATGGTCTCGAAGACCGCGCGGCCAAGATGTTTGCGGACATCCTCGGCGACTTGGGCAGACAGCCGATTGCGGGCGTCAAACATGGTGAGCATGACGCCGTCAATGGCGAGCGCCGGATTGATTGACGTCTTCGCCATCTCGACGGTTTGGAGAAGTTGGCTCAGGCCTTCCAGCGCGAAGAACTCGCATTGCAGCGGCACGATAACGGAGCGCGCCGCAGAGAGTGCGTTGATCGTCAGCAAGTTTAGCGAGGGCGGGCAATCAATCATGACATAGTCAAATTGGGAGGTAGCCTCCCCTATCGCGTCGCGCAAGATCCGCGTGCGGCCTTCGGTCAGGCCGATTTCCATTTCTGCGGCGGAGAGATCGACATGGCTGGGGAGGATAGAGAGGTTTTCGACCTCGGTTGGGGCGATGGCGTCATCTACGGGCAGGTCTTCGGTCAGGACATTATATATGGTGTTCTCCCGTTGACGCCTGGGGATACCGAGGCCGGTGGAGGCATTGCCCTGCGGGTCCATATCAATCAGCAACACCCGCAGGCCTTTATTGGCCAAAGCGGCGGCGAGGTTAATGGAGGTCGTTGTTTTGCCGACGCCGCCTTTTTGGTTGACGATGGCAATGATGCGATCTGGGTTCATGCGGGTTGGGCCTTATAAAGTCTGTTTAGGCGCTCTTGGGGCGCAAATTTACCACGCGGAGGATCGCCGCGGAAGAATCTGTGGCGCTTTTGAAACGTTCCACGTCAAAATGCCAGTCTTTGCGGGCGTCCATGATCTCTTTATCCGCAGTTTCCCCCTTGGGCAAAAGCAGGATTGAGCTGGGGTTGAGGTGCGGCGCAGCATAGTCAAACAGCTTTGGCAGCGGCGCAAAGGCGCGAGCCGTGATAACGTCGGCGTCCATAGGCGAAAGGTCTTCGATACGGGCGGTATGGACGGTGACGGGGAGTTTTAGCTCTCGCGTCACGGTTTTGAGGAAACTCGTCTTTTTCCCAATAGATTCAACGAGGTGTACATTCCCGTAACCCCGTAGTTTCGAAAAAATACCAAGGGAGAGCCCGGGGAAGCCGCCACCTGATCCCAGGTCCACTAGGCGGTCCCATTCTTTCGGGAGATAGGTGTTGAGCTGCCAGCTATCATAGGCGTGGCGGTGCCAAAACTGCTCTATTTCCCTCGGCGCGACGAGATTAATCCGCGCATTCCACTTACGCAAAAGCCCATACCACTGCGTAAAATCTGATAATGTTCCACGTGGAACATTGGAATGTTCCGCGAAATCCTCTGCGGTCCAAAGAGTTGGGGTCTCGGTCATGCGGCGCGATTGGCCTTTTTGATATGAGCGAGAACGGCCATCAGTGCGCCGGGCGTGACGCCTTCGATGCGCGCGGCCTGCCCGAGGGTGGCGGGGCGTGTGTCTGTCAGCTTGGAGCGGACCTCATTGGAGAGCCCGCCAATGGTGGCGTAATCTAGCGTATCGGGGATACGCAGGCCTTCGTCGCGGCGGAAGGCATCGATGTCGCGCTGCTGGCGTTCGAGGTATCCGGCATAGGTCGCATCGATTGTCAGATATTCAGCGGTCTCTGCGTCCATCTGCGAAAGCTCCGGCCAGACGGCGGTGAGGTCTTGCAGGCTGATATTGGGATAGGCGAGCAGGTCCATGACCGAGCGGCGGACGCCGTCTTGGTTGATCTTAATCCCCGCTTTCGCGAGGGTTGAAGGCGTTTCCGTCAGGGCCGCGGATTTTGCCTTGGCTTGGGTAAATTTCTCAATCTTTTCAGCGGTGTAGGTAGCGCGCGACCCGCCGACGAGGCCAATCTCCGCGCCCAGCTTTGTCAGCCTTTGATCCGCATTATCCGCGCGCAGCAAGAGTCGATATTCTGCGCGGGATGTGAACATGCGGTAGGGCTCGGTCACGCCTTTTGTGATGAGATCGTCGATCATCACGCCGATATAGGCTTGGCTGCGGTCGAGGATGAAGGGTGCGCGCGATTGCGCCGCCAGCGCCGCGTTGGCTCCGGCCATGAGGCCTTGCGCCGCCGCTTCTTCATAACCGGTCGTGCCGTTGATCTGTCCCGCAAGGAATAATCCGGGCTGTTTCTTGACTTCGAGTGTCGCGCGGAGGTCTCGCGGGTCAACATAGTCATATTCGATCGCATAGGCGTAGCGCTGGACTTTGACCTCTTCGAGGCCGCGTATTGTGCGCAGGAAAGCGTCTTGCACCTCATGGGGGAGGGAAGTCGAAATGCCGTTCGGGTAGACCGTATCGCCGTCCGGATTGCCGGGCAGGCCCTCTGGCTCGAGGAAGATTTGGTGACGGTTACGGTCGGCAAAGCGCACGACTTTATCCTCGATGGAGGGGCAATAGCGCGGCCCACGGCCAGAGATGCCGCCGCCGTAGAGTGCTGATTTCTCTATATTTTCCGAGATAACGCGGTGGGTTTCCTCATTCGTATGGGTGATCGCGCAGGTGATCTGCGGGACTGTGATGTTTTTGTTGAGGAAAGAGAAGGGGACGGGCGTCTCGTCTGCGGCTTGCTGCTCCAGCGCGTCCCAATCGATAGAGGCTTTCGCGAGGCGGGCGGGGGTTCCTGTCTTCAGTCGCCCCATCCGCAGGCCCAGCCCGTAAAGCCGGCTGGATAGACCTAGCGCCGGCGCTTCTCCCCATCGTCCCGCAGGCGTGCGCGTCTCTCCGACATGGATAACGCCTTTGAGGAATGTCCCTGTCGTAAGCACGACTTGGCGCGCCATAAACTCTCGGCCATCTTCGGTGCGGACGCCCGCGACGGCGCCGGTCTCGACGATAATATCGTCTACCGCGCCAGCCAGGATGGTCAGATTATCTTGCGAGGACAGGACGGCCTGCATCTCGTTGCGGTATAAATAGCGATCCGATTGCGTCCGTGGTCCGCGCACCGCAGGGCCTTTAGAGCGGTTGAGCATCCTAAATTGTATCCCTGACGCATCCGCCACGCGGCCCATCACCCCGTCCAGCGCATCAACCTCGCGGACCAAATGCCCCTTGCCCAATCCGCCAATCGCAGGGTTGCAGGACATCTCGCCAATCGTTTCAAGCTTATGCGTCAGAAGTAGCGTCGCCGCACCCATCCGAGCAGAGGCTGCCGCCGCCTCGCAGCCAGCATGGCCGCCTCCGATGATGATAACGTCATATGTCGAGCTTGTTTTCACGCTCGCGATATAGGGGGAGAGAGACTGTCTGTCGAGCCTTAGGAATCAGGCCCAATTGACCGTCATAAGAGAATGTTCCACGTGGAACATTTTATATCAATTTAAAATTGCTTTATTATTTACCGATGCAAAAACTAGAAAAAATACGATCAAAAACCTGCTCTACATCGCTTCGTCCTGCTAGTTCTTCTATATTTATCAG
>CALDTL010000056.1 GCA_937923965.1 uncultured Caulobacterales bacterium | reverse complement strand
ATCTGTATATTTTTGATCATCTTTGAATTTGAGAGGATCTTTCGCCACGGCGGGAATGGCGATGTCTTCAAATGCGCCGTCGTCAAATGTGTATTGCATCCGCAAATTTGGCCCAATGCGCATGTGATGCCCCGCAGGCGTGACATGTAGCAGACCTGTTAGGTCTGCCGCAAAAACCATCTCGTTGGATTTGGGACATTTCACCCAAAGATTATCCGGTGTGTCCTTCTTGGTGAAGATGGATTTGACGCCCGGCGGCGTGAGTTTTTGAAGCCAATTCATAGCGAGAAGCGTTAGCCTGAATGGGCCGCATCCGCAAGCGTGCGAATAAGATTGAGGGCTGCGTCGGGACCGTCTTCGTGGAGCGTTTTCACAATGGCCGTGCCCACGACAACGCCGTCCGCATCTTTGGCGACCTCGCGGGCGCGCTCTGGCGTTTTGACGCCGAAACCGACAACAACAGGCAAGTTTGAGGCTTTACGCACACGGGCGACCTGCTCGGTGATGGATCCAGCCTGCGCAAAACTCGCGCCCGTAATCCCTGTCATGGAAACGTAATAGACAAACCCTTTTGTGCCCGCGACAACTTTGGGAAGGCGCTCTGCGTCCGTCGTCGGGGTGGCGAGGCGAATGAGGGCGAGATCATGCGCGGCGAAAGCGTCTCGCAATTCGCTGTCTTCTTCGGGCGGAAGATCAACGATGATCGCGCCGTCAACGCCCGACGCTTTGGCCGCCGCTGCGAAATCCGTATATCCCATATGATGCAGCGGATTGACATAGCCCATGACGATGATCGGCGTTTTATCATTTGTTTCCCGAAATTCGGTCGCCATCTCCAAAACCGTGCTGAGTGTCGTGCCAGATTTTCGCGCGCGAATGCCTGCGTCTTCGATAACGGGACCGTCTGCCATTGGGTCGGTAAAGGGAATACCAAGCTCGATGATATCCACGCCCGCGTCCGGCATCGCGTTCAAGAAAGCCTGCGAAACCGCGCGGTCAGGGTCCCCCGCCATCATATAGGCAACAAAGGCGGCTTGGCCTTTGGCTTTGCGGGCGGCGAATGTTTGATCGATACGGTGGGTCATGGGGCCGCGCTTTAGAAGCGGATGAGGTTATTTTCTAGTGCAAAACCGCACTTAGGTTATAGCTGAATATCATATTGGTTGATGAGAGTGGCTCTTTGCGGCGCAGTTTTCTTTTTTAACGCCTCAAAACCGGGCTGATCCGAAATGTCGAAAAATCGATTAAGGAGGGCCGCGGCCTGATCATCCTCAAATTCATAGGCGAGGATAAGGGCTGCCGCGCAAAGGCCTCTATCCGTTTTGGGGGCTTCGCCAGCACAATACATCGCGCCTAGGGCCCTCAAAGCGTGCCCGCTGCCGAGTTTAGCTGCGGCCTCATAAGCTTTGAAGGAGAGGTCTGGATTTTTCTCAGTCCCTTGGCCCAAAGCATTCATGACGGCAAAACTAATGAGGCCATTTAAATAGTCTTGTTCTGCAGATTTTTCGACCCACGCAAAGGCTGTTTTCTCGTTTTTCTCAACACGATCGCCATTGAGGTAATGCATGCCGACTTGCCATTGCGCTCGGGCATCACCCGCCTCGGCGGCTTTGCGGAAATGGACGTCGCTTTTAGATAGATCAGCGTCACCGCCCCATCCATTCGCAAAATCACGCGCTAATACATAGTGACAATAGGCTTCCTCCGGCCAGAGTTTGGCGCAGTCGAGCGTGGTTTTGCGGGCGAGGGGCAAGTTTTCCTGCACGTCAGAGTTCATGCCATATAAGATTTCAATCAAGAACGGGTAGGCGGTTTCGCGGACAACTTTATTCTGTGTCGCATCTTTCAAATATTGCAGCGCGCGATCTGATTTTACCGTATCCTCGGATTCTACATATCTGTAGGCATAGTTGAGTTTCGCGATGGCGCTGCCGCGCTCTGAGGACGTGAACAGCAGCGTTTCTAGCGCTTCTAAATCTGGCTCGTGGCCAAAATCACCTTGATAATACAGCATCAGGATAGAGTTGGCTGTGTCGTGCCCGCCTTCGTGAGCTTTTTCCAACATCGCCTTTGCCGCCGCAAAATCAGGGTTTGGAGACAAATTCATTTCATAGTCAAAAATCAGATTGTAACCTTGCGTAAAGACAGCATGCATATCCCCACTATCTGCTAAGGCTTGCAGCTGTGTTTGAGACAATGCGCTATAGTCTGGATTCGGGGTTTGCGCGAAAACGGGAGAAGTCAAAACAAAAAGTGCAGCCGTGAAGAGGATAGCTTGTAACCTCATTTGAAAAATGATCAGGACTGATTTCATTGTCAATTACCTTTGGAACCTGAGGTATTATTGACATAATATTGCAGATTGAAACAGTTAAACTTTAAATATGCTTGAGAAGTTCGGGTTTGAATTTGGCTAAGGCTTGATGTTCGTCCGGCGACAAAGTGCTTTCCGCCACGACATATGTGTGAATGGCGAAGACGACGGCGCGGGTTTTGGGAAGACTGCGAAAGGTCTGGCGCTCGACGCGGATATATCTCGGGGCGTTGGGGTCTACCGGTTTTGAGATGCCTTCACCGCGCGGCTGATGTAGCTCTGGGTCGGTGTAGATAAGGAAGTTGGCGCGGCCCAACGGTTGCTCGGCGCGGATGGCGGAGAGCATGCGCTCGACGATGTTTGAGACATCTGTAAATTCGGGAACAGAGAGGTGGATGCTCGCAATGGAGCGTCCGATTTTCTGGCGCACATCCCAGCTCGAGGGGAAACACATCACGGCGGCGGTTAGGACATGGGCGTCGCCTTGTTTTTGTAAAATACAAAGGTCTTCTTGGACATGAGAAGCCGCGTCCAGCAGCGGGTGAATTTGTTCCGATGGTGAGAGGTTTTGCTCTGCGCATATGAGATCGCGCAATTCTACACAGGCCGCTCCGGACTGGGGCGTGGATTGAAAGACCGTCTCTCGGCGGGAGGATATAAGCGCGCGGCGATAGGCCATTTGCTCGGCATGTGTATCGGATTTTGTGAGCCAGTCTTGGACGGCGACGGGCTGAACTCCCGGCAGGCGCGAGGTTTTCGGGTCCAGCCACGCTTTAATGGGGAGGTGGGTGTTTAGGATCATTGGTGATAATCTACTGGAATGATGGCCGATGGGGTCAGCCGTTTGTTGTTCGACTAGTTCATGTTAAGCTTCTATTTTTGATTCTCGTAATGAAGGAGCGAAATTATGGGCGACAATGATAGTCAAGATAACGGCAATGAAGAAAGCTCCGGTCAAAATGCAGGCGCTGGGGATTTCGGGCCAAAATATGTCGAGAAAGAGGGTGGACCCATAAAGAATACTCGAGATAATTAACGATGCCGCTGTCATAACGATAATGCCGTTGATCGCACGCGATTTGAGTGTGTTGTTTTCGGTGTTTTGATCAAAAGCTTTATCAAGAAATTTGATCCGCTTTTTGTAGTATTCTTCCAGAGTATGGTTCTCCAGCGGTATAGGAACTTGCATGCCTTCTTGATATTTTCGCGATTTAATTGCGTTGTAAACAAACATAAATACTACGAAAAGTGATGGTAATAAGCCAAGAAAGAAAACCGTTTGGGGTGTTTCAAACTGAGAGTTGTTTTTAACAAAGTAGCCTAAAGCAGACGCGATATATGCTACGTAAGCAGAGCTTACTGTAATGGCTTTGGTATCTAGCTTTACATAAGAACTATGACTTCTTTCAAAATCTGAGTTTTTGACAGATTCTAACTCGGAGAGAAAATTGCGATCAAAGTTCAATTGATTAACCCTCCGTCCCCTCCGAGATATGCTCGCCCAAAGCATCGGCAATCGTGAAGACGTCCTTATCCCCGCGGCCGCACATGTTCAT
>CALDTL010000055.1 GCA_937923965.1 uncultured Caulobacterales bacterium | reverse complement strand
CCCATGATGTCGGATTCTTTCATGATGAGCAGATCCTTTCCATCAATTTTCACCTCAGTGCCGCCCCATTTGCCGAACAGGACGCGGTCGCCTTTGCGGACGTCCAGTTCAGCGTATTCGCCGTCATCTGTGCGCAGGCCTGGACCTACTGCGATGACTTTGCCTTCGGAGGGTTTCTCGGTCGCTGTGTCTGGGATGATAATCCCGCCAGCTGTTTTAGTGTCTTCTTTGACTCGCTCGACTACGACGCGGTCATGGAGGGGACGAAATTTCATGCGTCTTCTCTCTGCTTAAGGGTTCAATTAAAATCTTAGCACTCCCCCTAGGAGAGTGCCAGTGGGGGGCATGTGGGGCAAGCAAGATGACTCTGCAAGGGCAAGGCGTGAAGTTTTTTGAGAATTTTGGGACGAGAAGGCTAGCGCGTGTTTCGCTGCGTGACATATCGGCGGACCCGCTGGGGGAATATCAAACAAATCGACAGTGATCCAAAAAAAAAGAGGGCGCGTGATGCGCCCTCTCTGAGGTTTTAATCTAAAACGGTTGGGCCTAAGTCACTAGGCCGTTATTGATATTTACGGTCGTTCCGTCGAATTTGGTTAAATTCATGCCGTTGAACGCCTCATTATACGTGATGCTGTAATCCTGGAGCAGGCCGAGGGCTTGCTGCTCGCCGACCAGCAAGCCATCAACACCGTCTGAGCGGTAATGGACGCCTGCCCAATCACGGCCGAGCGCGATGTTATTGGCGAGCTTGTTGAGCTCATCCCCAATCGTGAGCCTACCGCTATAGCTTTGCAGCGCTGACCCAGACGCATTGGTTTTCACTGGGTTCGGAACTGGCAGACTTTCTTCGAAGAATGCCTTCAAGATGGTTGTACAGGCTCCGGCAATTGTCGCATGTCCGGCCGGATAGGATGGATGGGTCGGAGAGCCTTCTGGATAGGCTTGCGATAAGAGGTATGAGCCGCGATTGGCGAAAGTTTGCGCAATAGCGTCGGAATTGACGAGCTCGGTCGGCAGGCCGTAGTCTTTTTCGCCGGTGATCTGGTAATGCAAACGCCCGCCGTAAACTTCGGGACGCAAGCGGCGATGGACAAGCCATTTTTGGTACCAAGCCCCGGTCAATGCGAGATTACCCGCTTTCGCGACCATGCCAAGGACATCGGGTCCGCCCAATGAGGTGAAGCCGCCCTGTGTGTTATATTCGTTATAAACATTGTCAAAATCAAAGCTGTTCGGAACGGTCAGCAAGATCAGAGCTGCGTTGAGATAGGCTTGGAAAGAATAATCCAAATGCACAAATTCAGAGAGGGCGCGGGCGTCGTTAATATAGCGCGCATTGCCTTTCGTCAGCGGAGTTGGGCTCGTGCCATTTTGAATGGAGAGCCAAGACCCTGTATCCGTCATGAAATCATCACCAGCTGCGGCCGACTCATATTTTTGCTCAATTTTTGTGTTTCCGTAAGGAACATCTTTCAACAAAAATTGCGAAATATAGGGGCCCACCAAATCACCGGGCGTCTCGCCGCGGAAAATCGTGGATGTATTAACTTGGCCGCCTGATTTCGGGCCAACAGTTTGCGAGAATTTATTGAGGTCGGTCACTGCGGCTTGCACCAAACTGTTCGTTCCAAACTCCGAAAATGGCACGTCGCGGCAGAGGGCCTTCCAATAAAGTTCACCCATTTCTGCAGCCGTTTCTAAGCTTTCAAAGGCTGGGGCCGGACGCATAAAGGTCTTGTGCGAGTCTAGCCCGCAAATCTCAAAACGGTAAGCGCCTTGTGGATTGGCGAGCTTGCGTGTGCCTGCCATAGTAATGGCTTCGAAATCCTGATTTACCCCTGTGTCCAAAGCGTTGAGGTAGGTGTCATATACCGACGTATCGACTTCGCCGAGATTATTATGCGGCATGCCTTTGGAAAAACTTGCGCGGTAATCCGCATAAAGACCTTCGTCGCCATTGGTTTCTTGCGTCCCATAGGTGACATTGGACTGTGTTGTTGCGGCTTGCGTGCGAACGGATAATGCGTCGGCTTGTCTAGTCATGGTATCGGCTCCAAAAATTTTATGAACGCCGCTTCCGGCAGGTGTAGGTGTAGGTGTTGGGGTGACGGTCGTTGGTGAGTTTACGGTTAAAACGGGACCGCTTGAGGATCCGCCGCCGCAACCCGTTAAGGCGAGTGCCGAGATGGCGGACGAGCCTTGCAGGACATGACGTCTTGATAAAGGTTTTTGAGATATTCGCCGACCAGAGGTCGCTGGCGAAGCGACAATGCAGGGCGATTTCGCTCCCGCGTAATATCGCGCCACATTTTTATTTTTTGACACAGTCCCACTCCTAGGTTCAAATTCACAGTTTCGTGAGATAGTGCAAATAAGTGACCAGACCGTTTAGTCGCTGCAATTGTGCCGCTGTTTTTTGGATATATGGTTAATTGATTACTACCGGCGGTGCGTTACGAATGTGCCAAATAAAAGGAGAGAGATATGACGATGCGTTCGCTTTGGCTGGCTGGAACTGCGGCTATGATATTGGGGGCCTGCGGGGATTTCACGTTGGCTACTGCAGTTGGAAATGGGGCGGTCGTCGTGTCGCCCTCAGCCCTCTCCATCGACTATGAAAAATTCACCCTAGATAATGGCCTAGAAGTGGTCTTGCAGGTTGACCGCTCCGATCCGATTGTGGCGGTGACAACGGTTATTCATGCGGGATCAAACCGCGAGAAACCGGGCCGGACGGGCTTCGCGCATTTCTTTGAACATATGGCCTTTAACGATAGCGAGAATGTTCCGCGCGGCTGGAACCGCAAAGCCATTCCCGATTGGGGTGGATTGCGAAACGGCGGGACGTGGTCGGATGGAACTATTTATTTTGAGGTCGTGCCTAAAGACGCTTTTGATAAAATCCTTTGGATCGATAGCGACCGCCTCGGCTATATGATCAATACGGTGACGACCGCCGCGCTGGAGCGCGAGAAGCAAGTCGTGAAAAATGAGAAACGCCAGCGTGTGGATAATGCTGCTTACGGCTACACGAATGAGGTTATCCGCGCCGCGCTCTATCCAGAAGGGCATCCCTATAGTTGGACGGTGATTGGGTCCCTGCCGGATTTGCAGGCGGCGACATTGGAAGACTTGCGCGAATTTCATGCCGATTGGTATGGCCCGAATAATGTGACGCTCTCTATTGTCGGTGATATTGATATTGCAGAGACGAAGAAAAAGGTTGAGCTCTGGTTTGGCGAAATTCCGCGCGGGCGGGAGGTTGAGAAACCTGCGCCGATGCCCGTCACCCTAGAGACCACAAAGAGCCTCTGGTTTGAAGATAATTTTGCGAAACTGCCAGAGCTGCGCCTGACCTTTCCCACTGTGGAAAGCTTGAGCGTGGATGAGACGGCGCTGAACCTGCTCGCGCAAATTTTGGGCGGAAGCCGAAACTCGCCCCTCTACGCCGAAGTTGTAGATACGGCGAAGCTTGCGCCCAATGTTTCCGCCTTTCACCGTGCCAATCAAATGGCAGGTGAATTTACAATTCGCGTGAGGGCCAAACCGGGCACGGATTTGGACGATGTGAAGGCGGCGGTTGAGGCGGCTATGGCCAAGTTTGAGGCAGAGGGAGTCAATGCTGTGGACTTGCGGCGCATCAAGGCCGAGCAAGAAACGATCCTGTATAATCGGTTGTCGACTGTCTTGGGAAAATCTCGTGATCTGGCGCAGAATAATGAATTTGCGGGTGATCCTGCCTATTCCGTGAAGGCGGCGGAAAAAGTGCGCGCGGCGAGCGCGGCTCAAATCCGGGCGGCTTATGATACATATATAAAAGACAAACCTTATGTGATGACGAGCTTTGTGCCAAAGGGCCAAGCGGATTTGGCCGTGGAGGGCGCAGAGCGCGCAACCGTTTGGATTGAAGAAGTCAAAGCCGATGTCGCTTCTGAAGAGGTGAGCGCCGGCGACGTCGCCGAGTTTGAGAAGACGCCAACGAAGCATGATCGCTCCGAGCCGCCGTTTGGCGAGCTACCCCTGCTGAAAATGCCGGAGATTTGGGCGCGTGATCTCGGTGATGGCGTGATCGTAAACGGCATAGAGACGACTGAAATCCCGTTGGTGCAATTTGATATAACGCTTCGCGGCGGAAGTTGGACCGAGCCTGCCGAGAAAAACGGACGTTTATCCCTATTGGCGGATCTGATGGAGCAAGGCACAGCGACAAAAACCGCGGCTGAATTTGAACAAGCCGTGGGTCTTTTAGGGTCTGGGATTTCTGTGTCATCCAATACGCAGGAATTGACGATTTCGGCCACGACGCTGGCACGAAATTTCGAAGAGACTGTCGCGCTTGTCACCGAGGTCCTGACGACGCCGCGTTGGGAGGAGGCGGATTTTGACCGCGTAAAATCAGCGGCGCTAACCGGGATCAAAGGCCGCGAGGCAAATCCCAACTCAATTGCGGCGCGGGCCTTTAACAAACTTCTTTACGGCGTGGATCATCCCTATGGCCGTCCAAGCGGCGGCAGTGCTGCGAGTGTATCAAATCTCGGTTTGGACGATTTGAGGGCCGCACATGCGGGACTGCTAACGGCTAGAGCAAGCCTCCATGTCGTTGGTGATATTGACCCCGCGCGCGCGGCGAAAGGTCTTAACGCACTTGCCGCTGCCGTGACTCCGGAAGATGCGTCAAAGGCAGATAAGGCGATAAGTCATATGGCCGGCGAGGCGCGCGTTTTCTTCATCGACGTCCCGGGGTCGAAACAATCCGTATTGCGGATCGGCAAATTAACCGCTGCAACGGGTGATGCAGATTTCAATAAGATCCAATTTACCAATGAAAAATTGGGCGGCGGGATTTCAGGAGATCTCGCACAAGTTTTGAGGATTGAAAAAGGCTATACTTACGGTGCCTATTCTTCGGTCCCGAACGGGCCGGTTGCGAGGCCATTCACTATTGGGACCAGCGTCAGGGCCAATGCGACCAAAGCCTCTCTTGAAACGATACGCGATATGGTCCGTAATTACGGCCCTGAATTTGATGAGGCAGCCGTGGAGACAACGCAGCAAAAACTCATCAAGGAAAATACGCGCGCCTTTGAAAGCCTTGGCGCAAAACTCGGCGTCCTGCGCAATATCAGCCGATATGGTTTATCCAAAACCTATGTCGAGGATGAACAGGCTGAGCTGGTTGATATGACCCTAGAGGACTTTCAAAATACGGCGGCGGAATATCTCCAAGAGGACGACATGCTCTATGTCATCGTCGGCGATAAAGAGACCCAATTCGGCCCGGTCAGCGAGTTTGCCAACGCCGCAGGGAAGGGCGAAGTAGTTGAGTTAAATATTCACGGCGAGCGTCTTTAATATATGCGCCTCGCTGTTGTGATTTTGGGTTTGGGTCTCGCGGCGTCCCTTTCTGCTTGCGCATCATTTAAATCTCTCCCCGCCAACTTAATGTATGAAAACTCTCTGCGCGGGGAGCAGGGCTTTCCTGGCCGCGCGCAGAAAACAAAGTCGGGGGAGGCTGTGTTAAATGGCGGCGTTGTTTTAGACCCGCTGCCTGGCTTGCAAGCGGCTTTGCCAGACAAAGCCATTAAACTGCGGCAGTGGGGGCTCAGATATTTCAATGCGGATTGGACCCGCTACCAAGTTGTTTTGAACGCCGATATCGGAACAGGAAAGACCCGCGTAAAATGCCGCGGCGTCTCAAGCGAAACCCCGGTCGGCGCGCCCGTGTTGAAAGAGCTTCTGGCTGACAATGGCGCATTATTTCAGGAATATTTGGAGGAGTTGGCTCAGGCCTGCATTGCCCAAGCCAGTGCCCCCGACTTCCCCTGAAACTTAATCTGAAACCTCAATCTCGCAATTTGACTTGAACCTGTGTGGGGCGTTTTCCATTCGGCCCATATAAATTGACGGTCAAGCTAGAGACCGCATGGACAAGAATATTAGGCGAAATTTTTTGCTTTCCCGTCCAGTGGATGTTTGGAAAGCGCTCCAGTATTTTTTCAAAAGATAAACGCAATTGCATCCGGGCAATACGGCTACCCAAACATTTATGGACGCCGTGACCAAAGGCGAGATGTTTATCGACATTGGGCCGCAGCATATCAAATTTGTCGGGATTGGGAAAAACGCTGTCATCGCGATTTCCGGCCCCGTACCACATAACGATTTTCTCATCTTTGGCGATTTTTTGCCCTCTCAGCTCCGTGTCCTCCAGCGCTGTGCGGCGCATATATTGGACGGGACTAACGAGGCGCAGCGCTTCTTGGGTCATCTTGGGGATAAGGGCCGGATTGTCGATCACCATTTGCCGCTGATCTTGGAACTCAGTGAGCAGCCGTATGGTTCCCGAAAGAGAATTTCGCGAGGTATCATTTCCGGCAAAGATAATGAGCAGCCAAGATCCATCCAAAAACTCTTGCGGCAGGTCTTCGCCCCCCAATTGCGATTGCGCGATGACAGTAAGTAAATCTTCGCGCGGGTTGGCTCTGCGATCCGCCATCACCGCTTCGCCATAGTCAAACATATCCGTGATGGCTTTGGCGAAGTTGCGCGGAAAGAAGGGGTGCCGCAATAACATGCGCATGGGATTGGCCACGAATTGCTCCGCCATTTCGAGGTAGTGCATCCAGTAAATAATCTTCGGGCGGTCCGCCTCGTCAACGCCGAGCATCTCGCAGAGCGTAAACATGGGCACTTCTTGAGAGAAAAGTTTCACGAAATCTATTTGAGGGCCGTGGCGTTCGGCATTATCCAAAAGCGAGTCAATTTTCGTCGCAACGCGGCCGCGCACTTTGGCGACATAGGCCGGAATGAAGAAATCTTTCTGTTGAATACGCAATTCCATATGCCGCGGCGCATCCAAATTTATGAGGCAATTAAAGGACGCTGGAACGAGTTTGTCCCCCGGCCATTTGTGGCGCGGGTTCACGCCGATCATCATACTGCCGCGCTCGGAGGAGAATATTTGGGGCGCCAATTCGACGGCTTTGATATCGTCATATCTGGTGACTGACCAAAAGCCTGACATGTTTTTGCGCATGGGCGTCCACATGATAGGCGCGGACTCGCGCATGCGTTTGTAAAATGCGTGCGGATGACCCTTCGTCCAGGCGTTAGGGTCCCCGAGCGTAAACCCATCCAACATCGGAAATGCAGGATCGAAGCTCGGCATTTTTCGGCCATCATCGATTAAAATGCTGTCGCTAACGAGGTTCATTGGGCGCAGTCCATCCAGCTAGTTTTGTTGATCGAAATCCTGTGTCCTAGTCATGCGGATAGGGACAGGGATGTCAAAGCGCATTTTTGAATGCGGTAAGGCGCGAAATGGATAGGCCAATCCCAGTGAAGATTGAACGCTGGCTTGCAGCCTTGCCATGAAGCGGAGGTTGGTTTTACAAAACATTATGAAATTTATTCGACCTATGTCCGTCATTGCCGTTATTTTTGCGGCAGGCTGTATGACCATTGACATGGGCACGGTCATGGCCCTCAGAAACCTCGATCCGGCGCAGATTGATCCGAAATCAGGCCGAATTGCCGTGTTCTGGCCAGAGGCCTTTACCCATGAGAGACTGCCTTCGATCGATTTTAAAGTTGAAAAAGATGACGAGGTTCAAATCGAAGGCAATGCAAAATTTGTGACAGACCCAAAAAGCGCAAGTCAGGTGCCCAACAGCCGAATGGATGCAGGCGAATTGATCGTCTACGCGCTAGACCCAAGGCAATATGACATGGCCTATGAGGCGCAAGTTATATTGCGCGAAGCCAAAGATACGCACAGGCTCTTTGGCGGTCCAGATTGGGGGATAGATTGGTATAGGCACTTTGGTTTCACCATTGAGCGGGAAGCTTACCGCAAATATTGCAACGGGACAGGCAAGCTTGATATTTCCGTCTGGGTGAAGGTCAATGACGCAATGCCGTTCCAGCGCCTCGTCGATGAAAAAGGTATCGACAATTTTGTATCGGGGCAGCTGAAGAAAAATTGCGATAATCCCGAAACATTTTTAATTACGCGGGAATGAGGGATGCCGCCCCAGCGGGTAGGGGCTGGGTTGCCCTAAGGGGCCTGACGACTTCAACCAGACGAAATCTGTTCAGCTTTGGTTTATCGGAGATCATCTATGGGGAAGCGGGGGCATAGCTTGACTGTGCTGCTTAAAGCTCCACAGGGTAAGGGCTGACTAATCTCTGTGGGGCTTTCTACGATTCCGCCGATCCTTGACGATTGCCTGACCTCAAACTTCAAAGCCTGATTATTCTGCGCAAGCGTCTTGCCTAAGACTTTGGACCTTTTTTGCCGTAGCCGGACTTCGGCGCGCTCGCGGCGGCGTCGGCGTCAAGCGGCCAGCGCGGGCGGGCGGGGGCGTCATAGCCATCGACTAATCCAGCCGCCAAGCGCTCCGCGCCGGCTAATGCAATCATGGCTGCATTATCTCCGCAGAATTTCAAAGGCGGCGCGATAAAATCAAACTCTTGCGTTTCGGCAAGGCCCAGCAGGCCCGCCCGCAGTTCGGTATTCGCGGCCACGCCGCCTGCCACGACAAGGCGCGCTTGTCCGGTTTCGCGGGTCTGGCGGCGGTAAATCTTCATCGCCTTTCCGACACGGTCTAGTATGGTGTCTGTCATGGCCCGCTGGAAGCTGGCGGCGAGGTCGGCTTTAGAGATATCGCTTTTATTGCCGGCGTCCCACGCGCGGGCGACAGCAGTTTTTAAGCCGGCAAATGAGAAATCTGCATGGTCGCGGCCCATCATGGGGCGCGGGAGTTTGACGGCTTTGGCGTTTCCGCGCGCCGCCCAGTTTTGCACTTGCGGCCCGCCCGGAAAACCGAGCCCCATGACTTTGGCGGTTTTGTCAAATGCTTCGCCCGCCGCATCGTCCACCGTGCTGCCGATGCGTTTGTAATCTCCGAGGCCTTTGACCGAGAGAAGCTGGGAATGCCCGCCTGAAACAAGTAATAGCAAATAGGGAAAAGGGCATGGCTCTGTCAGGCGCGGCGAGAGGGCGTGGCCTTCCAAATGATTGACGGCGATGAGGGGTTTGCCGAGCGCCATTGCCAAACCTTTGGCGCTCATTAGGCCGGTGATGACACCGCCGATAAGTCCGGGCCCCGCCGTCGCAGCGATACCGTCAATCTCCTCCCATATCAGTCCGGAGGATTTCATGGCTTTTTCAATGATAGACTCAATTTTCCGCATATGCGCCCGCGCCGCAATTTCAGGCACGACCCCGCCGAAGGGGCGATGTTCTTCATCTTGGCTGGCGACGATATTAGACAGCAAGTCAACTTCGCCGTCCTGATGCAGCCGCAAAACACTGGCGGCCGTCTCATCGCAAGATGACTCTAGTCCCAGAACAGTCAGGCTGGTGTCTTGTTTCGTCTCACTTTTCGGGGCATGTGCCATGTGACTGACCTAAGGATACTGCGCGGTTTATGCAATCATCGGCTTTGACAATTGGCACACGCGGCTCGCCGCTCGCGCTCTATCAAGCGCGGCTGGTGCAGCGCTTGATTTGCGAGACTTCGGGTCGGGCTCACGACGAGGTCGCCATCAAAATCCTGAAGACATCCGGCGACACTATTAAAGGTGAGCTTAAGGATTTTGGCGGGAAAGGGTTATTCACCCGCGAATTGGAACTGGCTTTACTGGAAGGCTCAATCGACCTTGCGGTGCATTCCATGAAAGATGTCCCGACAGTCGGGCACGAGGACCTCGTGATAAAAGCGATACTGCCGCGCGCTGATGTGCGCGATGCTTTTATTTCCGCGAAATATAAATCTATTTCGGATTTGCCACAGGGCGCATTGATTGGGTCAGCGAGCCTGCGCCGCCGTGCGCAACTCGCAGCGATACGTCCGGACCTGAAATTCGGCTTATTACGCGGGAATGTCGGCACGCGCTTAAAAAAATTGGAAGACGGGGTTTGCGATGCGACGATGCTTGCCTGTGCGGGCCTCAGGCGTTTGGAGCAAGATGATCGGATAACAGAAGCCATTCATATAGACGTGATGCTGCCGGCGCCAGCCCAAGGCGCGATTGGGATTGAAACGCGGCGTGATGAAACCAAGTTAAATGCGATCCTTGCCCCTCTCAATGATCGCTCTGCAGAGCTGGAGATCACAGCGGAGCGGGCTTTTCTGCGCGCGCTGGACGGGAACTGCCGCACGCCGATTGCGGCCCTCGGAAGATTAGATGGAGAAAGATTGACGCTGCGCGGCGAAATTTTAGCCAAAGACGGATCACTACGGGTCGGACATCAAGTAACAGAAACTGTCGTTACGACATTCGACGCATATAGTGTCGGTTTTAAAATGGGCGAGGCTGTGCGTGATGAAGTGGCGGGCCGGATTACATTTGATGACTAAGGTTTGGGTCACGCGCAGCCAGTCTTCCTCGGAAGATAGCGGGACCGCATGGCGCGCCGCAGGTTTTGAACCGCTGCTGGAGCCCCTTTTAGAGATTGAACCCGTCTCCATTGACCCACTTTCGAAAAAAGACGTTCTCATATTCACCTCTAAAAATGCCATTGACCATGTGCCCTGCGCGGGTCAGCGCGCTATTTGTGTCGGGGATGCCACGGCCGATAAAGCGCGGCGTGCAGGGTTTAAGGACGTGATCTCTGTGGATGGAACCGCTTCGGACATCACGGCGTGGGTTACAGAAAACCTTCCCAAGACGGAGTCGCTTTGCCATGTCTCGGGCTGGCATATTCGGGGGTCAATTATTGAAGATTTGAGAGCCCTTGGCTATGCCGCGCGGCGGGTAAAAGCCTATCGTTCAACGCCAAAGGATATCTGGCCTTGCGCGGATTTTTCATTTGCCGCACTCTACTCACCATTGGCCGCAAAAACCCTGGCTAGAAACGCGAAGGATCGAGACGTTTCAAACTTGTCGGCGGTTTGTATCAGTGAGGCGACGGCTGGTGAGGTGCAGGACTTGCCCTTAAGATCCATTATCATCGCCAAGCGGCCCCGCGAAGATGAACTGATTATGGCTGCGAAAATTCTCCGTGACCCAGCTCTTGAAGTCTAGGGGTAAGACAACCTAAGTTAGCGCCATGGATTATGAAGACATGATAGACGAAGAAGCGGAGCCCGCCGAGCCAGCGTCCGCACCGGCACCGGAAGATGTCCCTGCCGAGCCACGGGCAAAATCGCCGTGGAAAGCATTCATTCTAACAGGCGTTATCGCGAGCCTCTTTGGCGCTGCCGGCGGCGGATATGGCGTTTATGAAGGCGTTAAAAGACTCGGCCCAAAAACGGCTGAACAACCGGTTGTTGATACCTCGTCATTAGAATCGCAAATCGACGATCTGACAACTCGCGTCGCCGGCGCAGAAATGGCGGCGAAGAAAGCCGCAAATCAACCTGCCGCTGACATGAAGCCCGTCGACCTCTCCCCTCTAGAGTCAAGACTAAAAGCTCTTGAGTCAGCGCCCGTTCCTGAAATTGATCCAGAGGCTTTGACCGCGCTGCAATCCGCGCAAGCCGATGGGTTTGAATGGCCAGATACATCCGGTTTGGAAGAGAGGCTCGCAGCCCTGGAAACGATGTCAGAAACCGCGCTTGAGCCAGCGGAAATTCCCGCAGATCTTTTGGGCCGAATAGAGGCGCTGGAGTCGGGCGTGCAGTCGAATACTGATAGCCTGACTGAGGAAGAGGTGTCGATTTTATCGGAACGTTTCGACCTGATCGAGTCTCGCCTCGCGGGGCTCGAAAATCAACCTGTTGCCGCGCCCCGCATCGAGCGCGTTTCCATTCTTGCCTTCCCGAAAGCCGCCATGATCGGCGCGGTTGAGGAGTCGGTTGAGGGCGGCATTATGAAAAGAGCCTTATCCAAACATATCCGCGTTAAAGATGATGATGATCCCGTCACATTAATCGACGCAATCCAGGTCGACATCTCAGAGGGTCGCCTAGAAGATGCCGTTGAGAAATATGACCGTCTCCCAGAGCCTGTCCGCGCCGCCGGGCGAGCCTGGTATGATAGTGTGAAAGCCAGTTTATGACTAAATATGTAATTGCAATTTTGGCCTTTGTTGCGATCATCGCTGGGGTCCTGCTTTGGGTCGGCGACGATATCATGCTGACGATTAGCTCGAGCGCAACGTCTGGGTTTTTTGAATTTGCCCCGCTTCAGGTCAGTTGGCAATTTGCATTGCTCGCGGCGGTTCTGGGCACCCTCGCCATGATTGCGCTTTGGTCTGCATTTCTGTGGCTCTGGCGCTTGCCGCGCCGGGTGAAGTCAGGTGTTGGACTCCGCCGCCGTAACCGTGCGCTGGACGCGATGGAAGAGGCGCTCCTCGCGGGTGCGGAAGGCGATGTCAAAAAGGCGCGCAAGAAAGCAGAAGTCGCGCGAAGCCTCATTGGGTCCACCGAATTAGGCCGCGTCATTTCTGCGCTTGCTGCGGAAGCTTCCGGCGATAGTGATGTCGCGGTTGAACATTATCAAGCTATGCTGGAGAATGATAAAACCCGCGCCACAGGACAGCGCGGCCTAGCGCAAAATATGCTGGCAACGGGGGATCTTCCGGGCGCAATTGAGCAGTCACGCGAAGCCTATATTGCTAATCCGGATGCCCGCTGGGCCTTCGATACGCTCTTTAAAGCCGAGGTAGCCAATCACCAATGGACGGAGGCGGCAAAAACCCTCGATGCCGGTGAGCAGCGCAAGCATATTCAGAAAAATGTGGGACGCCGCCGCCGCGCGGTCCTCAATGCCGCCGAAGCGGACCGTTTGCATGATGAAGGCCAATATGGCCCAGCGCTGGAATTGGCTGTGAAGGCAACGTCTCTGGCGCCGGAATTTGCACCTGCGACCGCGCTGGCGGCTAAACTCTATAAATTGCAGTCCGATCCAAAAGCGGCCTCTAAATTGATTGAGAAAAGTTGGGGGCAGGCCGCTCATCCTGCTTTGTCACTCTCCTTTTTGGATTTGCTCGAGGGCGAGGATCAAAAGCTACGCGACAAGCGTTTGTCCGCTTTGGTGAAACAAGCGCCTAATCATCGCGAGACAAAAATCCTCCTCGCGGAAAGTCATCTGCGAAATGATGATGCCGTCAAAGCTTGGGCCATTCTTAGTCCCTTATTGCGCGAGACAGACAGCCCGTCTTCGCGGCTTTGCTTGCTTGCGGCCCAATCCGAAGAGCGTCTCAATAATCCAACGGATGCACGGCTCTGGCTACAGCGCGCAGCCGTTGCGCCGCGTGAGGCAGATTGGTCTGACCTCGACCCGAGCGGGGAGAGTTTTGATTACACACCGCAGGATTGGCGCCGTTTGGTCTTCTCTTTCGGAGATACGGGAGAGCTGATCCATCCGCGTTTCGATAGCCGCGCGCCGCTGCGTTTACCGGGCGTCGGGGATCTTACGCCCAAAGCAGAGGCTCCAGAAGAGGCGGACGCGGTCGAAGTCATTGAACCCGTTAACGTCGCTGAAAAAACAATCGAAAAAAGAGGTCAGCCGGATGATCCGGGGGCCGCGCCAATCAAGGGTAAAGATCTTGCCGAAAGATTGGACAGTCTCTTGGACCGACCGAAGACTTAAGGCTTTAAGATAAAGCTCTGACGCTCATGGGCAGCAGCCATTGTTGTGTCCAATAGAGCAACATAGCGGCGAAGAAAAAGCCCATGTCGAAATTACCCAAAGGTGGGATTATTCGTCTGAACGGCGTCACGATTGGATCTACAACGCTTGAGAGTAAGCTGTAGATCTGGCGCACTGTTGGATTATGCGGGCTAACAATGTTGAGCATGAAGAGCCAGCTCAGTATCACATAAATGAAGAAAACAAACAAAATCAGGCCGATTAACGGCGCGATGAAAAATGTTATCAGCGAAACAAGAAGGCTATTCATGGAGAAGTCTCTACGTGGTTTCGCCTTATCTAGTGAGCCTGCGCGCCTGCGGCAAGGCGTTTAATCTTGTTATTCCGGCAATTTCTATTGGCGGGTCGCACCCCTTTTTCACGTCTCGTCACAGCATTGCCTTATTCCGGTCATCACTTCGGCAAAGACCAACCTTATCCGCATCATGAGCCAAACAGCAGGAGAAGGGTTGAGCCATGCAGACGATGAGCCTAGTTAGACAAGAGAAATATTCATCGCGGCTTGTCGCGAAACGCGCTGGGGAGCGAGCTATGCCGAAGATCTATCTAGTCGATGATGATGAGAATATTCTTACATCTGTCTCCATGTTCTTGGAAAGTGAAGGCTATGAAGTCCGTAAATTCCATGACGGCGTGACCGCACTCGAAGCGCTAAATGCCTCGCCTCCCGACCTTGCGGTTTTCGATGTGAAGATGCCGCGTATGGATGGCCTCGAACTTCTGCGGCGCCTCCGCCAAACATCCAATTTACCTGTTATCTTTTTAACGTCCAAAGATGATGAATTTGACGAGGCCATCGGATTTAACATGGGCGCCGATGATTACATCACCAAGCCTTTCAGTCAGCGCCTCTTAGGCGAGCGTATCAAGGCGGTTTTGCGGCGTGCCAAATTGACCAATGTTGAAATGCCCGAACCGCAAGCGGGCGATGATAAAGTCATCCGGCGGGGTAAATTACTTTTGGACCCGAACCGTCATGCCTGTTCTTGGGATGGCAATGCAGTCCGTTTAACGGTGACTGAATTTTTAATTTTGGAGTCGCTCGCCAAGCGGCCTGGCTACGTCAAATCTCGCGATCAACTCATGGATGCGGCTTATGATGACCAAATCTATGTTGATGACCGAACGATTGACAGCCATATCAAACGCCTTCGGAAAAAATTCCGCAAAACGGATAAGTCTTTTGACGGCATCGAAACACTTTACGGGGTCGGGTATAAATATAAGGAAGCGTAGCCGGTCCTTCTATTGCGTTATATTTTTTTCCTTTATTCAAATTGCGGCGATTTCCGGCAAGACCTCGCCGGACTTAACTGCTAGCAGAGTCCGGCATGTCTGAACTGCCGAAAACAAAAAAGACCAAGCCCCGTCGCCGGAACAGGCGACGAGGTCCGCGGCGTTCGCTTTGGTCATCGCGCCTGACGCGCAATATTTTTCTCTCAAATTTAATCGGACTTATTATTCTTGTGTCTGGCGCGCTGACCATGAAACGGTTCGAGGCGGGCCTGATAGACGCCAAGATTGATAATGTTCAATCTCTGGCGTCGACGATTACAACGGTGATTGGTGAGCAAGCCACGGGATATGGCGGCGCGGCTGAATTAGATGTTGACGGCTCCCGGCAAATCTTGCGCGGCGTGAATGTGCAAGAGGGGTGGCGCATACGTCTCCATGATAAATCCGAACAGCTCATTGCGGATACGGAATCGCTGGATGACACAATTTTTGTGGAGACTTTGGACCCCATTATAGAGGAGCGCCCGGAACGTCCGAAACAGGATGTTTGGCGTGAAAATATTCGCAACTGGATTGATGAAAAGCTTCATAATTTGCCGTGGCGTCGCGCTCGAAGAGACAGCCTGCGCCGCAATTTAAAGACCGAAGTGCGCGCAGGTTTGGAGGGAGAGAGCAGCTATGGCCCGCGTTACGACAATGATGACAATCTCATTGTGACGGTATCCCTGCCTGTAAAGCGCGTCCAAGAAGTCTTGGGTGTCGTAACGGTTGAGAGCAATGATGTCGGCTCTATTGTCACGGCCGAGCGGCAAGCCCTTGCGCCCATCATTGGGCTCGCTTTCTTAGCGATGTTTTTGAGCTCTCTGGCCCTCACGCTTTTTGTTAGTCTGCCTATGCGGCGACTCGCACGGGCCGCCGAAATCGTCACGCGCAGCGCAAAAAAAAGAGATGCTATCCCTGATCTGTCCAAGCGTAATGATGAAATTGGAGATTTATCGCTCGTGCTGCGCACAATGACCGAGGGTCTCTATAACCGGATCGATGACATCGCAGATTTCGCGGCGGACGTGGCCCACGAAATTAAAAATCCGCTGACGAGCCTTCGGTCTGCTTCAGATACACTGCGCGTCGCAAAAACACCGGAGCAACGCGACAAACTCATTGATATTATTCAGCAAGATGTCTCGAGGATGGATCGCCTCATTACGGATATTTCCAAAGCGTCTAAGGTCGATGCGAATTTGGCGAGAGAAACTGCGATGACCCTGGATGTCGCAGAGATCACCGAAAACATTGTCGAATTTTACCAACAGACCCGATCAAAAGAAGGTCCTGATGTGATCAACGGTAGCGTATTAGAGGCAAATGCGCCGATTTATATTCGCGCTTATGAAACACCTTTTGCACAGGTTTTACGCAACTTGATTGATAATGCTCTGACCTTTTCGCCTGAGACAGGAACGGTCACGGTTACGGCAGAAAAGCAAGATAAGCGGGTTGTCTTTACTGTTCAGGATGAAGGGTCGGGCATACCAGAGGAAAATCTGGAGACTGTGTTTGATAGATTTTATACCCAACGTCCAAAAGGTGCGAGTTTTGGCAGTCATTCCGGCTTAGGACTCGCTATATGCCGTCAAATAATCACTGCGCATCGGGGCAAGATACACGCCGAAAATCGCTTGGACGGTAACGGAAAAATCTTAGGCGCTAAATTTATAGTTGATGTCCCGCGCCAGCGCCCCTCAGAAGAGAGGTGAGGCCCCGGATATTTACACTCAGCCGTAGAAAGCGCTTCACAGGCCCGAAATTATTTGATTAGGTGAGATTCGAATTAACCACGATTAGGATCTCCTCTTGATTGGACTTGTCATTGTTACTCATGGTCAGCTGGCCATCGAACTTCGCAGAGCGACGGAACATGTCGTAGGGCCTCAAGATGGAATGGAAACCATTTGCATCGGTCCCGATGATGATATGGAAAGACGGCGCGCAGACATTCGCGAAGCCGTCGAGCGCGTCGATAACCGAGCTGGTGTTATCCTTTTGACGGATATGTTTGGGGGCACGCCTTCTAATCTCGCGATTTCCATGCTCAGAGATGGTAAGGTTGAAGTCTTGGCGGGCGTAAATTTACCTATGCTAATAAAGCTATCCGAAGCGCGGGAGACGTCGTCTCTCGAGGAGGCAAGCCTCAAGGCAAAAGAGGCAGGACAGCGCTATATTGCGATCGCTTCGAAGATACTTGCAGGCGAAAGCTAAGAGCTATGACCGCTGCCTCGGCCAGGCTAACACTCGTGAATAAGCGGGGATTGCACGCTAGGGCCTCCAATAAATTCATGGAATGCGTTATGCGCTATGATGCTATTGTGCGCGTAAGAAGTCATAATGACGTTTGCGCGCAAAGCGTCGAGGCCGATAGCGTTATGGAGCTTTTGTTGCTCGGGGCGGCATGCGGTGAAGATATTACAGTCACCGCAGATGGTCCGGAGGCAGAGGTGGCTGTGGACGCGCTGGCAAAGCTAGTGGAAAATGGATTCGGAGAAGGTGAATGAGAGTTTTAGTCCTTCTTTCTGTTGTTATCTTTCTTTATGGCTGTGCCTCATCATCCGTATTTATGCCGAAGTCAGCCTATCCGCCGGACCCGTGGGTAAAGGGATATTCCGACCCTGATGATTGCATCGGCGGTGAGCAATTAGCGGCTTTGAAATTTGAGTTGCCCGCCTATCCCAGAAGCGCCTTCCGGAATGGACAACAAGGCTGGACCATTGTTCGTCTGGATGTTTCTGAGGCAGGTTATACGGAAAATGTTCGAATTGAACGCGCTGTGCCAAGTGGCCAATTTGATCGCGCATCGATAAAAGCGGTTGAAGCTTGGCAGTTTCGTCCGCCAAGCGAAGCTCTCTTAGACTGTCGTGTTTTGATCCGTTACCGAGCTGGAGAAACCAGCTTGGGGGCATAAGGTCCCGTTTACTATCTACAGTAAGGGCTTTTTCAGACTTACTATTTAAACCACAACTCATGCGCGAGGTTGGGAAAATCGTGCCGGTCATTTTGTCCGGCGGAGCTGGGAATGGGCTCTGGCCGTCGTCTTGTGAGGCGACGCCCAAACAGCTATTGCCGCTTGTCACTGAAAAAACCATGATTCAAGAAACGGCGCTGCGGTTTAACTCGGACATGTATCATCCCCCTGTTTTTATCTGTTCGGACGCCCACGAGCCCCTGATACGTGCGCAGATGGAAGAGATCGGTGTTGAAATCGGCGCATTTCTAATAGAACCCGTCGCGCGAAATACGGCGGGGCCATCGGTTGTCGCCGCTTTGCATGCGCAGGGCTTAGAGGAAGATGCGCTTATTTTGGTCGCGCCCGCAGATCATCATATTGAACGACTAGGAGCGTTTCGCCGCGTTGTGGCCGCGAGCGCACCTGTAGCCGCTCATGGTCATTTGATGACCTTTGGCGTTGCGCCCGAGTATGCCGCCACGGGATTTGGCTATATTCGGAAAGGCGAGGCTTTGAGCCCGGGCGCTTTTGTTGTCGAGAATTTTGTTGAAAAGCCCTCTGAAGAGAAGGCCGAAGTCTTTGTCGCTTCCGGTGAGTATTTCTGGAATACAGGTATTTTTCTATTTCACGCCCAAACGCTTTTGGAGGAAATGGAAACTTATTCGCCCAGCATTTACGGATCGGCGCGATCCGCCTATGAGCATGCATCTGTCTTTGGTGACATGTGGTATCTGGAAGAAGACGCCTTTACGGCTTGCGAGAGCGCGCCGGTTGATAAGGCGCTGATGGAACATACGAAAAAAGCAGGTCTCGTCCCCTGCAGTTTAGGCTGGCATGATGTTGGATCTTTCAAGGTTTTGCATGAGTTGAAGGCCGGCGATAAGGGCATGTCGATTTCCGGAAATGTGCGCCATGCCAGGACTCGGAACTGCCTCGTCGATACGGATGGCCCGCTTGTTGAATTGGTGGGAGTCGACAATCTGGTCGTTATTGTCAAAGATGAGTCCATATTAATCGTAGATTTGGATGAGTCGCGAAATGCAAAAGATGTCGCCTCGCAATTGCACTCTCAGGGCGGCGATGTTCCCAGGTAGTGAATGCACAGTTTTAACCGATAAAACGGGCGCCTAACTACAATCTCACCTTTCCCGCGCGCGTTCTAAACGATAGACCGAGCGAATAAAACTGCGGCGTGATCGTATGGAAACGCCTGTTTGTGGATTTAAGGGGAATATCATCCATGTTTGCAGCGGCTAACATTTTGACATGGGTGGGACTGGCTTCGGTGATCGTCGCTTTTGTCGCTGTTATGTTTGCGTTGCGCTTATCACTGCGGGAAGGGGCCTCCGCCTCTCGTTGGAAAACCAAGGCAACGACGTTAGATCAACGATTGGGGTCCTATGATGCGATTATGGGGGCTTACCCTGGTCTGATCCTCGTTTGGGAAGAAAACACCGTTGCGGAAAACTCTGGATGGGGCGATCCTAAAGTCTTTGGGAGTCCGGCAGCTTTAGCGTCCATCATGCGCTTTGCGGACCCAGGACCCTCAAATCAAATGGCTATGCGGATTCTGGATGGCATTGCGGATTTAAATACAATTTCAGAGAGGGCCGACTCTCAACCGCTTCGAACCTATATCCAAGACCTGCGAACGAAGGGAGAGCCATTCTCAATTTCGGTCGTGCTACCCGAGGGTAATATCATTGAAGCGGATGGCCGTGTGGCGGGACGCCAAGTTGTTTTATGGCTGGAGGATGCTTCAATTCGGGGTGAGGATGAGAAAGCCGCCATCTCGAGATTTGAAAATTCGCGAATTACCTCAGAGACAGATCCAATCGCTTTTATTGAAATGATGGGACGTGCCCCTTTTCCACTTTGGCGCATGAATAGTGCAGGCCGGATTAATTGGGTCAATGAGGCCTATGTCGATGCTGTCGGGGCGTCGGATGTGCGCGATGTTACGCAAAACCAAATCCATCTCGACCAAAAAGCCAGCGAGGACGCGAAGTTGACTCTCGCAAAACAAAAACGCCTAGAGTCGACCCGTCAAATTGTTTTGAGAGGAGAAAGACGCGCGACACAGATTTCGATTTTTCCGGTGAATGGCGGCGTGGCCGGAATCGCAACGGATGCAAATGAAGCAGAAGAGCTCCGCATTAGCCTCAATCAGCAAGTGGATGCACATGACAAACTTCTAAACTCAATGGATGAAGCCGTCGTGATCTTTAGCAGTGACCAGAAAGCCAGATTCGAAAATGAGGCGTTTAGGCACATGTTTGGCCTCGATGAAAATTGGTCTCGCGACCGGCCTAGTCATGGTGAATGGCTAGATCACATGCGCGAGCGAGGACAAGTCCCAGCCCAGCCTGATCATGGCGCTTGGAAGTCAGAGGAGTTGAGCCTCTATACCGAATGGCCCGACGAAATGCCCCCAGCTCTGTGGCACTTGCAAGATGGCCGAACTCTGCGCCTCATTCGCATGCGCGATCCGCAAGGGGGTATTGCGCTGATGTTTTCCGACATGACGGACAGGATTGATTTGGAGGGTCGTTTGGGCACTCTGATAAATGTGCAGCGCGCAACATTGGATAAGCTGTCTGAGGGGATTGCTGTTTTTGGGACAGATGGCCGTTTGAAAATTCATAATAACGCTTTTGCGAAATTATGGGGGCTGTCTGAGGAAGACCTAAAAGATGCTCCGCGTTTTTCTGCGCTGATCGAACTTTGCATACCGCTTTATCATAAGCGCCCATTTTGGGATGATCTGAAGGCACGGGCCACGGACTCAAACCCAGAGGTGCGGCGTCAGGTGCAGGGCGAAATTACGCGCTCCGACAGTAAAATGTTGACCTGGCTGTCTAAACCTCTCCCGGACGGTGCAACTTTGGTGGCGTGGAATGACGTCACATCGGCACGGAAAACTGAAGCCGCACTGATTGAACGCGCAGCGGCTCTCGAAGAAGCCGACCGTATGAAATCTGAATTTGTTGGGCATGTCAGCTACCAGCTTCGAACGCCGCTGACGACGATTTCTGGCTATGCGGATTTCTTGCAAAATGGCGGGGCGGGCGAGATGAATGACAAACAAAGTGAATATGTTTTTGCCATCCAGAGCGCGTCCGAGGATCTTGCCAAAATCATTGATGATATTCTCGATATTGCTGCGATCGAAGCCAATGTTCTAGATCTCGATTTAGGCGATGTGGATGTCTATGAGGTGCTCTCACATGCGCTTGATTATGTGGCTACCAAAGCAGAAGACACCAAGATTTCGCTGGATATTATTTGCTCGCCTGACATTGGCGTGATCCGCGCGGATGAAACACGCATAAAACAAGTCGTTTATAACCTTCTCTCGAACGCGCTGCGCTTTACAAAGCCTGGCGGCCTCATCCAGCTCGGCGGCGAACGAGCAGCGGGCGGCGGCGTGAAAATTTGGGTGAAGGATGATGGCGTGGGCATCCCCTCTGACAAACAAAGTCAGGTCTTTGAGAGTTTCGCAAGCTCCCGCGGCGGTGCAGGCTTAGGCCTCGCGCTGGTCCAGCGTTTTGTCGAGCGTCATGGCGGTTGGGTAGAGCTCGAAAGCGACGAAGGCGAGGGCACGCATGTGATATGCTACCTGCCCAAGGAACCCGCATCTCACGCGGGCCAACCGGAGTTGTTTAGCGCTTAAGTAAAATCTTTGGCTACTGACTTTCGGGCGTGCTGACTTCGATGCCGTCCAGCGTATCGCTCATGAGAATCTGGCAAGACAGACGGGAGTTGTCTTGGACATTTTCGGCGAAATCCAACATGGAATCTTCCATGTCGTCCTTCTCCTTGAGTTTCGAAAGGTGACCTTCTCCAACATAGACATGACAAGTTGCGCAGGCGCAGGCCCCGCCGCAATCGGCATCAATGCCAGGAATCATATTCTGGACTGCCGCCTCCATGACGGAGGTACCGTTTTTGGCTTCGATTTCGCGGCGCTCTCCGGCGTGGTCGATAAAGATAATTTTGGGCATGAGGTCGTCTCGCTAATAATGCTCATTTCTGCTAAGGCGTTACCTAAGCGCTTGCACCGTGATTGCAAGGCGCTAGACCCATACTGTGGAACTTATATCTGTCAAAAATCAAGCTCAAATGCTGGAACTTGGCGCCAGGCTGGGGCGGGTCCTGCGCGCCGGCGACACGATTGCCTTGGTTGGCGGGCTGGGAGCTGGGAAAACAACGCTGGTCCGCGGGCTCGTGCAAAGCGTCCATCCACGCGAAACCGTCCCGTCACCCACCTACACGCTCATTCAGACATATGAACTGAATGGGCTCACACTCTGGCATTGTGACCTCTACAGATTGGAACATCCTGACGAGGCCTACGAGCTGGGTCTCATCGATGCGATGGGGGAGGATGTATGCGTGATCGAATGGCCAGATCATTTGGGGTCGCTGCTTCCGAAAGATGCCTTAGGGGTTGAAATCAAATTTGACGGCGATGCAAGAACGGTCGCCCTAAGGGGATGGGAGGGACGAAATGTCTGACCGAACCAATGACAAGAGAAAGCATGAGATTAGAAAGTTCATTGCCTCATCGGGATGGGCAGATGCACAAATAGAGAGTTTTCCAGGTGACGCCTCGTCGCGGCGATATTTCCGTTTGTCGCGCGGTGCGGATGTGGCGGTTCTCATGGACGCGCCGCGCGGGGCCGAGATGCCCGCCGAGCCGGAAGGGGCGAGTGCCGCAGACCGGGCGGCGCTTGGGTATAATGCCCTCGCGAGATTGGCAGGACCTGAACCGGCGGCCTTTGCCTGCGTATCGAATGAGCTGGTCATTCGGGGGTTTTCGGCGCCCAAGATTTTGACTGCAGATTTTGACCAAGGTTTACTCCTGCTGGAGGACTTCGGGCAAGGCGTCTATGCGAAAGTCATCGCGGCGGACCCACAAATGGAAGCGCCGCTCTATAAGGCGGCTGTGGAATGTCTGGCCGAAATTTACCGCAGTAGTTTTCCGGCTTTGATGTGCTTTCGTGACGCCAGCTGGCGTGTGCGCGCCTATGATGAAGTCGCATTATTGACGGAAACACATTTATTTTTGGACTGGTATGCGGCCGACAAAGGCGTCGATATTTCGGATGATGCCCGCGCGAGTTGGGATGATATTTGGAGCGGTTTGTTTTCTGTTTTGAGCGCGCATGCGCCGGGTCTGGCCTTACGCGATTTTCACGCTGAGAACCTGTTTTGGCTACCAGAGCGCGCTTCGGTCGCAAAAGTTGGTCTCATTGACTTCCAAGACGGCCTGTTCGTTCATCCGGCCTATGACCTCGTTAGCTTCTTAGAGGATGCCCGCCGGGATGTGTCTGTAGATTTAGTGGATCCGTTGATTTCGCAATTTTTCGATCAAGCCAAACTCTCTGATGAGCCGACGTTCCGACGCGCCTACGCAGTTTTGGGCGCGCAGAGAAATGCGAAAATATTGGGCATTTTTGTGCGCTTGGCTGAACGTGACGGCAAGCCGTCTTATCGCGAGTTGATCCCGCGGGTTCATGCCCATTTTGTCAAGAATCTGAGCGGGGCAGAATTTGCGCCTCTGCGCGATTGGTTCGCGGCGCATCTCCCCGGAGAACTCTCATGATTACGACAGCGATGGTTCTGGCCGCCGGACACGGAACGCGGATGCGTCCGCTGACTAATGATCGCGCGAAGGCAATGGTGGAGGTTGGCGGGAAACCCCTGATCGATCATATGCTGGACCGATTGACGGACGCTGGTATTGAGCGCGCGGTGGTGAATGTTCACGCCCATGCGGATCATTTGGAAGCGCATGTAAAGACACGAACAAAAGGCCCGAAGATTATCATTTCCGATGAACGTGAAGCACTTTTGGAAACGGGCGGGGGCATTGTCAAAGCCTTGCCATTATTAGGAGAGGGTCCCGTTTTAGTCTGTAATATTGACGCGATTTGGCAGGAAGGCGCCGCGCCCCTGATACCGTCGCTTTTGGCCCGATGGGACGGCGATATTATGGATGACCTATTGGTTCTGGCCCCCGTCGAAAAGACTTTGGGCTATCACGGGGAGGGCGATTTCCTCTTTGCGCATGATGGGCGGTTAGAGTATCGCGGGGACCGCGATACCGCGCCCTATGTTTATGCTGGCGTGCAAATTACAAAGTTAGACCGTTTGGCTAAAGAACCCATTGAGCCCTTCACACGCAAACGAATTTGGGCGCACACCCTAGCCGAAGGCACCTTGTATGGTCATCCGCTGGACGGGTTTTGGATGCATGTTGGGGACCCGAAAGCGCGAGATGAGGCCGAGGCGAGATTGCGCGCCGAAGAGGCAAAAAAAGCATGATCGGTCCGCAGGTTTACAATATGCCGTCAGGCGTTCCATTTTTGCAAATGCTGGCAAAAGGCTTGCGCAAGCGTTATGGAGATGATCTACAATCTGGACTTATACTTCTGCCGACGCGCCGCGCGGTTCGGGGGTTAGGAGAGGCCTTTGTTACGGCGGCCAAGGATGACGGCATTCAGGCGGCCTTACTGCCGCGTCTCCGGCCTCTTGCAGATATTGACCCAGAAGAGCCGCCGTTTGAACCGGGCGAACTTGTCGGGAAAGTGCGCCCTGCCATTGATGGCACGTTGCGGCGATTTGAGATGGCGCGAATAGTGGCCGCCTATCACGAAAGGGCGCTTGATTTGCCGCTGGATGCGGCAACGGCGCTGGCGATGGCAGATCCTTTGCTTGCCATTTTAGATGACGCGGCTTTGGAAGAATCCAAGCTGACAGAGTCCGAGACGTGGAAGCAGCTCGTTGGCGAGGCGGCGAAACATTTCCAAGATGCCGCGACGCTTTATAAGATTATTCAAGATTATTGGCCGGCGCGCCTCGCGGAATTGAATATGGAGGAGCCGCAAACGCGCAAGGTAAAACTTCTCAAAGAACTCGTCGACCATTGGACGGAGAACCCGCCAGATTACCCGGTTATCATTGCGGGCTCGACAGGTAGTCTTCGCGCCACGCGCCGCCTTATGAAGGTGGTGGCCACCCTTCCCAAAGGCATGGTCATCCTGCCAGGATTCCAAGTCACGGATAATGATCTGACGTGGGGGAGCATTGATGAACAACATCCGCAATATGCGATGAAGCTTTTGATTGATGGTATGGACATTGACCGAGGCGCCGTCCGAGACTTTGTGCGGGACATCGTCGAAGATGATACGAAAGATACTCTGCGTCTCGCGAGAACGCGGGTCTTGGAAGAAGCCCTCGTGCCAGCCTCCCGAACATCTGATTGGTTGAAGCGCATTGAAAAACTAGAGACCGAGTCCGGCAAAGTCATTTTTGATCAGGCGGTGGATGGCTTGTCGCTCATTGAGGCGAAATCAGATGCCGAGGAAGCTTTATCGATCGCGCTTATTTTACGCGAAACTTTGGAGGACCCTGCCAAAACAGCGGCGCTTGTGACGCCGGATCAAGCGCTGGCTCGCCGCGTCCGCGCTCGTCTTGCGCGGTGGAATGTTGATGTCGATATGTCTCAAGGGGAGCCTTTGGCAGAGACCTCGATTGGCGTTTTTCTGGATGCCGTTTTGGCCGTATCTCAAACGCCCGAGGGTGGATTAGAAAAAGCGGTTATTTTCGGACATAGGTTAACGTGCCTCGGGCAGGTATCGACTGAAATTTTACGGCTTTGGCAGCGACTAGAGCGAAAATATTATCGCAAAGAACACCGGCCAAGTGACCCCGTAAGAGAACGCGATGAGATTGAAACGACCTTATTGGAGGCGCTGAGACCGCTTATAGAATTAGAGGGGCAGGCCGCAGCGCCGGTCTGGGCCTCTGCGTTGATTGCGGCCTCTGAGACAATCGCCAGCAGTGCGGAACATCATGGCAGCTCTTTGTTATGGCGCGGGGAGGCGGGCGAGAACGCCGCTCGCATGCTGGAGCATATCATTGTTTACGGTGACAACCTACCCGAGGTCGATGCGCGCGGATTTTTGCGCCTCATGCGCCGTCTTATGACGGGCATTGTGGTTCGTCCGCAGTTCGGCACTCATCCCCGGCTCTCCATTTTAGGGCCGCTAGAAGCGCGTATGTTAGAGGCTGACGTGATTGTGCTTGGCGGCCTGAATGAAGGCACGTGGCCTGCCGCGCCGTCGCCCGGGCCATTTTTATCGCGCGGCATGCGGCGGGATATGAAACTCTCTCTGCCAGAGCGGCGCTATGGTTTGGCGGCGCATGATTTTTTTGAACTCGCCTCAAACCCTCACGTTTATTTGACGCGCTCCAAGCGTTCCGAGTCCGGCCCGACAATCGCGTCTCGTTGGGTTTGGCGGTTGCAAACATTGCTTCAAGGCGCCGTGAAGAAAGAGGGCGTCAAGCGTCTCCTGGGGACAGCCGACCATTATGTGACATGGGCGCAAAAGCTCGACTATGTCTCTGCCAAAGATGTGACGCCTGCCAAAGAGCCAAAACCTGCGCCGCCAAAAGACAAAAGATGGACCACAAAAAGAGGCCGCAGCTTATCCATCACGGAAGTCAAAACGCTCATACGTGATCCCTATTCGATTTACGGAAAACATGTGCTCGGCTTAAAACGGCTAAGAGAGTTAGATCAGAAAAATAGTAACTCAGAATATGGCTCTGCCGTTCACCTCGGACTTGAAACTTTCCTAAACGAAAATCCTCCGCCGCTGACGGAGGCGCAAGATGGCGCTTTAATTCAAGCCCTCAATCAAGCCTTTCAGGACTTCAAATATCCCGAAGAGATTATCGCGAAAGAACGCACGCGGTTTGAAGCTATCGCGAAAGCGCTGCGCCTTGAACTCAATCGCCGCGCTGCCGATAGTTTTGAGCAGGCGGGTATTGAGGTGCCGGGACAGGCAAAAATTCCGGATCGTAATTTCACCATTCGCGGCAAGATGGATTATGTGGAGCGGGGTATTGAGGGATATGGCTTTATTGATTTCAAAACGGGAATGCCCGCAAAAGAAAAGGAAGTTGCAGCCGGTTTTGACCCGCAGCTCCCGCTCGCAGCGTTTATTCTAAGAGAGGGCGGGCTAGAGGGTCACAAGCCCGCGCACACCGCCCAGCTCGGCTATCTGCGGGTTAAAGGGTCTAATGATGATTTCAAATATTACCCCATCGGAGGAAAGAGCAAATCTGTGGACGCGCTTTTGGACGATTCTGTTGAGACGCTCACGAAGCTCATTGACCGATATGATGATCCAGCGACGCCCTATGAGTCGCAGGTGCGGTCCAAATATATAAATAATTACTCGGATTTCGATGACCTCGCGCGGCGCGGAGAATGGGCGGACATAAGCGGAGGCGATACGGATGACTAAGGCGGCCAATGAGATGACGCCGGTTGAAAAAGCGACCCATGCACAGCGTATGGCCGCTGATCCATCGGGAACTCGGCTTGCCGCTGCCAATGCAGGGTCCGGCAAGACGCGCGTGCTTGTGAACCGCGTTTCGCGGATTCTGCTCGGCGGCACCGATCCTAAAGATATTCTTTGCCTTACCTACACAAAAGCGGCCGCTTCAGAAATGCAAGAGCGGTTATTCGAGACATTGGGCGGGTGGTCAGTTTTAGAGCCTGAACCGCTACGCGACGCCTTAACCGAGCTGTTCGGCCAGCCGCCCGAAACCCTTAATCCGCCCGTTGATTTTTCAAAGGCGCGCGAGCTTTTCGCCAAAGCGCTGGAAACACCCGAAGGTTTGAAGGTCCAAACCAT
>CALDTL010000054.1 GCA_937923965.1 uncultured Caulobacterales bacterium | reverse complement strand
ACCTGAAGGCGTCTTTTCTAAATGCAGCTGCTTAAATGACTTTCGCACACAGGTGAACTGCGTGTGTTCGCTTGCGCATGTACCGAAACCTCACTAGCAACACCCTATGCTGAATATTCTTTTAGTTGATGATGACCCGGTGGAGATTCGATTGATAGATCGAATGCTCAAGGACACCTATCACGAGGAATATGTCTTGAGATATGCGGATAGTTTAGAAAAAGCGGAAGTCATCCTTAAAACCCAGAGAACGGATATTATTTTGCTTGATGATAAGCTGAACCACGGCCGGACGGCTTTGGATTCTGTTCCGGCGTTAAAGACGATCAACCAATCGGTGCCGATGGTTCTTATTTCGAGTGATATTAATGCAGCCTATTTGAAAGATAAGGTCATCTTGGATGTTTATGACATCGTCGACAAATTTCATTTGCGAAAGCGCATTGCCGATGGTCTTTTAAAGCAGCCCTAGCCTTTTTAGGTTCAGACACGCCTTCGACATCCCCCCGATTTCCGTGGCATGCTGCATTTCCGTTGTGTAGCCGTCAGGTTTTATTATAAGGGCTCCTGTAGTGTGGAGAACGGTGGATTCGTGACTAAGACATTCAAAAGCGAAAATGGCAAGGCGAGGTCTTCAGCTCATGCCAAACCTTCTTCGGGGAGCGGTGATCAGGTGCCTATGGTTGCTCTAGGGGCCTCTGCGGGCGGCCTTGAACCATTCGAGCAATTTTTCGATTCGATGCCGGTCGATTCGGGTGTCGCCTTTTCTATCATCCAGCATCTATCTCCAGATTTCGAAAGCATGATGGACGAATTGCTCTCGCGGCATTCCACGATGGATATTAAGCGCGTCGTTGACGGTCTGCCAGTGAGCCCAAATACGATTTATTTGAATCCCCCGAGGTTCGATATGATTGTTGAAGACGGAATGTTCAAACTGAGCCCGCGGCCAAAGGGCGACAAGCTGAATCTGCCTATCGATATATTTTTTGAGTCCTTCGCAAAAGAATATGGAGAAAAGGCGATTGCAATCATTCTTTCAGGCACAGGCAGTGACGGAACGCGCGGCGCAGGCTTGATCAAAAAGGTCAATGGGAAGGTTCTCGTACAAGAACCAGGGAGCGCAAAGTTTGACGGGATGCCGCGATCAATCATCGATAGTGGAAACTTTGACGCGGTAGGCCCTCCGCGAGAGCTACCCGTGTTTATCGAACGTATTTTGGCTGGCCGGCCTATTTTAGACGATGGAAGTCCTGGGCTTCCTGAAGATCCAGCGCAACATGCCTTTCGGATTTTGCGGGACAAGTTCGGCACAGATTTTGGATATTACAAGGAGGCAACTTTGCGAAGGCGTTTTGAGCGCCGAGCACAGCTTTTCAGAGATACTCCAGAAGCTTATGCAAAAAGCCTAGAGACGGACACGAAAGAACTGGATGCGCTTTATGCTGACCTCTTGATCGATGTCACGTCCTTCTTTCGTGACCCAAAAGGATTCGAAGCTATAAAGCGTCATGCTGTTCAGCCGTTGGGGGAGCAGATGACACATGATCGTCAGATCCGCATCTGGATTCCCGGTTGTTCTAGCGGCGAGGAAGCCTATTCTTTTGCAATCGCATTTGCCGAATATGCGCGAGAACATAATTCACCGCTAAATGTGAAAATCCTCGCAACAGATATCCATCAGAGGTCTTTGGGGGCTGCCTCGCAAGGCATTTATACGAAGGAAAATCTAAAAGGCTTGAGCGAAGAGCAGATTGAAAGATACTTCAAGAAACACACTGATCATTATCAAATTAGTCCGACCTTGCGCCGGCTGGTCGTCTTTAGTCAACACAACCTGCTCCGCGATCCACCCTTCACCCGAATGGATATTGTAAGCTGCCGAAATGTTCTGATTTATTTCCTAGAAGAAGCACAACGAAAGACAATCGCCTTATTCCATTTTGCATTATCCGTCGACGGTTTCTTGTTTTTGGGCCCAAGTGAATCGCTTGGGCATCTTGAGGAAGAATTTGAGACCTTGGATCGGCGCTGGAATATATTCTCAAAGCTTAGAGATGTCAGGCTGGTTGAGGCGACGACACTTCTCCCGAGGGACAGCGAGTCTAACCGCCAATCTGATTTAAATGTTCCATTTCTCACGGGGCGCGGCGGCACATTGCAGCGCTTTCAGCGCGCCCACACCGAAGCGCTGGAGTTATTGGTCAAGAAATATGCGCCGTCGGGATTCTTGCTTAATAAGCGGGGCGAGGTTGTTCATGTCTTTGGAGAGGCTGGAAAATATACTCGCATTGATGGCGGTATATTCAGCAATAAGATTATAGATTTAATTGATCCTCAGCTTCGCTTGGCCGTCACCACCGGGCTGGAGCAGCTTTCATCCGCGAAGAAACGGCATTTTGAGCGGCGTATAATTACGTCGAGCGAAAAAGATGGCGATTTATCCGTGACAGTCGCCTTGCAGACGCTTTCCGAGAGTAACATGACAACGGGGCACACGGTTCTGACGATTGAATCAAAGTCTATAGATGAAGATAAAAAATCTAAGGCACCTTTGCCCAAGTTTTTGGATACAGCCGAAGCCTCTGGTCTTCTTCGCCAGCGTATCACAGATTTGGAAGCCGACTTACAGGCAACTGAAGAGAGCCTTCAGTCCATGGTTGAGGAGCTACAAACAAGTAACGAAGAGTTGCAGGCAACCAATGAAGAACTCATGGCCTCAAATGAGGAGCTGCAATCTACCAATGAGGAACTCCACTCTGTCAATGAAGAGCTCTACACGGTGAGTTCTGAGCATCAACGGAAAATCGACGAGCTAACCGTTCTTTCCGATGATATGAATCACTTGTTGAAAGCGACGTCTATCGGGATTGTTTTCCTTGATCAACACCGTCGTATCCGCCGGTTTACGCCATCTGCCACGACCGCATTTAATCTCTTACCTCAAGATGTTGGGCGGCCGTTTGGTCACACAACTTACCGGTTTGACACCATTGATCTTGATGAAATGATGACGCAGGTCGAGCAGAGCGGAAAAGCCTCAGAGCTGGAAGTTCATGTCGATGGTAAGGACTTTTTCCTCAGCATTCTCCCATACAAAACAAGCCTAAAAGATGCTTCTGGGATTGTTATGACCCTGGTCGACATCACCGAGGTAAAGCGTGCCAATCAAGAGCGGCTGGAAGAAAAGATCATTTTTGAAACGGCTGTGAATGACCTGTCAGAAGGTATTATTCGCGTGGATCTCCAGACGAATACGGTTGATCTCTGCAATGAGGTCGCTGCCAAATATTACGATAATAATGCGGCAGATGCGATCGGCATGAGTTTTGTTGATTTTGTCGGTCAGACTCGGGCTGATGAGGTTTACGATGCTATTTCCGACCGCAAAGTCGGCGAGAGCTTGACCGAGCAATTGGTTATAAAGGACGGACCTCAAAAGGGGCGTGTGGTATCACTGTCTTTTAGAATTATTGGAGATGAGGCTGGTAAAAAGGCCGCAGTTCAAGTCTCGAGCCAAGATATCACCGAGAAATTTAGATATGCAGAAGCCCTTGAGGCTCTCATTGCCGTTTGGGATGAGAAAGACATGGACTTCGATAGAGCGATCAACGGCGTCCTTGAAATCGGGTGTACCTATTTGGGATTACCATTCGCGACATCTGCAAGAATTGAAGATAGCAAATACATTGTAGAACATGCACATGGGGAAAATCCAAGGGAGGCGGCCCCCGGTAATATGCTTAATTACAAAGATACATTTTGCTACTATCTCCCCGACGATCTCGCCCCAGTCGCTATTCCACATGTCAAAAAGAGCGATTTAAAAAATAAGTCTTGTTACAAAAAGACCGGGATAGAGAGCTATATCGGTGTTCGCACGATACGGAATGAAGGGCTCTATGGGGCGATTTCATTTGGCGGAGCTGATCCGCATGGGCGTGAGTTTACCGATATGGAGAAAACGATGACGCAGCTTCTCTCCCGTACAGTGAGCTCATTCATCGAGCGAAAAAACCAGCTCGAGATTCTAGAATCACGTCAGGTTGAGCTTGTAAATGTGAATGAGGGTTTGAACCGCTTCACATATTTAGCCTCACATGACTTACAAGAGCCTTTGCGCAAGATTCAGCAGAGCGGCGAACTTTTAGAGGCAGATTACGGGAAGCTTTTGGATGAGGAAGGCCAATATTTCTTAGAAATAATGACGAGTTCGGCTAGCCGAATGAGAAGCCTCATTACAGACCTTCTGCTTTATTCAGTCTCGGCTAATGAGACCTTAGATAAAAAATCGGTTCCGCTTGGTGATCTCGTCAACACCGCCTTGTCTGACCTGTCAGATGTGGTTGAAGAGACGAAGGCCGTTTGCACCGTTAAACCTCTCCCAATTGCAGCCTGTGATCAGCGTGTCATGGGGCAGGTCTTTTTCAACATTATTGGAAATAGTTTGAAATATGTTGAACATGGTAAGACGCCAAAAATATCTATCACGGCTAAATCCTTAAAGAAGCATACTAAAATCCAAATAAAAGATAATGGTATTGGTATGAATATGAAGCCAGGGCTCAATATATTTGAGCCCTTCACTCGGCTTCATTCGAAGTCGGAATATGAAGGGTCTGGAATTGGTTTGGCGATCTGTAAATCTATTTGTGACCGTCATGGTTGGGGCATTGAAGCGCAAAGTGAAAGTGGGAAGGGGACGACTATGACTTTGATTATTCCGGCCGCTGATATTGATGAAAAATAAGCTTTATTAGGACCATTTTAACCACTAAATGCGACGAAATTCCTTTAACAATTGGATGCTGGGGTAAGGTAATGAGCCAAACGAAGCGGGCCGTCCGCATAGTCATGGTTGATGACGATCAAGACGATTTGTTCCTAACCGGTATATGTTTTCGGCAGGCCTCCTTCCCTGTAGAGTTTTTACCTGTCGGGAGTGGTGAGAAACTGCTTGAGCATATTAAAGACAACGGAATTGGCGCGATAGACGTTTTATTATTGGATTTGAACATGCCGGTGATGGGCGGGCTTGAAACCCTTGAGGCCCTGCAGGAATATCCACACTTCGATGAACTTAATGTCTTTATGTTTTCTACATCTTCAGCTGAAGCGGACCGCGACGCTTGTTTGGCGGCAGGCGCGAAGGGATATTTACTTAAGCCATCCGGCCTTGTGCAAATGAGGTCATTTGTTGAGGAAATCGCTAAATGCGCGGGTCTTGAAAATCTCTCTTTAGCGTCTTAGCGAGAATAGCGGATGTCGAGGGATCCCGCCTATCCTTCGAACTGGCGCTTGCGCCCGAAATGAGATCAGAATTTTTACCTGAGCGTAATTCATAGACGTCAGCCCGAGAACACAGGCCTCATAGTCAATAAAAAAAAGGCCTCTTCAAGAGACCTGATTATTATTTAGCTGCAGGCGGGTTTTGTGGAAAGCGTTAAGCGTTTTCGATATGCTTCCGGGGCGCACTGTAGTCAAGGCTATCATAGGAGTCGTTTCGGACATTCCAATATAGAATTGTTTTCTTAATCAGACCCTGTTTCAAAGTTGTATAGTCATCGTCGGACACGGCGATTTTAACCATACCGGTAATGACATCTAATTTATGGGGCATTGATTTGATCGGTGCCAGTGTCTCGCAAAGCGCCGTATCATAAGCGAGGCTTTCGATAATCTCGAGTAGCTCCGGCTTGTTTAAGATAAACCAATCCTTGGCCATGTGGCGTGTAAGATAAATTGTCGGATCGATAATAGTGCGCAGCTCCGTTACAACATCCAGAAAAGCATCAACTTCTTCCTTAACTACCTTTTTGTCGGCAACAATGACGAGGCCTAGTAACTTTAAGATGTGTTTCCAATTCGACGGCGGAAAAACTTCGGCAGCCTTAGTGGGTGTTTTTTTTGAATGAGACGTGCTTGAGAGCATTATGTTCTCATCTCCAATCGATTTCTCTAACTGATGCTTAAAACATCTTTAAGAGCGCGCGCCCGCGTTCACCATTTAGATACCAAAAAAGTTAAGATTTAATCAACTATAAAAAGGTTAATGGATATTAACTAATTTTCTCAACAGCTCATTTCTCTTAAGCATCTGTTTTTAAATCATTTATTGTATCTATGCGTGACGCGCCAAACAATTTTTAGTTGTGTATAAGGTTGTGGACAGAAAGAACCACCTAGAGAACGTTCATAAAAGATGGGGCAAAGGGTATTTGTGCGAAATTATGACGATGCACGACGTGAAACGAGAGGCTTAACGATGGCACCGAAGTTAATACCGCTAAAGTTACTTTCAGCCGGAGGAGACACTGTCTCATTCATTGGAAGAGGACAGGAGAAATCCTGCCCGGCATGGTTGTCGAAAAGTATTATCAAAGATGGTTTGCTTAATCCTTTAATCGTAACGCAACAGGGATCTAAGTTTATCGTCATTGACGGAAAAAAACGCCTAGCCGTCATGCGCGCAATGGCAAAAACTAGGCGATCAGCCAAAGCCATCGCAAAAGTGCCTTGTATCGTTCAGGATGCTGTCAGTCTGAAGCCTATCGCAACGCGCCGCCCGCTCTTATTGAGCGGCCCTGAGCTGGCGCACAAAGTTATTACAGCCGCTCAAAGCGCAACATCGCATATCTCAATCGCGCAAAGATATGAGTGTTCGTTGGCGGTTGTTGAGGATTGCCTTGCGCTCCGCAAACTTCATCCTGAACTTCTTCTTCACTTCAACAATGGCGCGATCTCCCTGGAGCAAGCCTCCGCCCTGGCCACGATTGAAAACATGAAAGCGCAATTGGATCTTCTGCATCAACTTGGACCTTTTGTGTCAAATGTGGAAATCATCGCCGCCATCCGGGCCGGTGCAACCGTTGTAGAATTACCCGAAGATAATTTTATCTTCTTACCGTCCAGACGTCCTGCACTTTCGGATCAACAACAGACATTCGAATTTGACAAAAGACAGCCGTTAAAAGCTTCACGCAGCAAGAGGCTCGCGGCTTAAACGTGTTTCCCCGCGTAATTTAAGCCGACATTGTCAAATGTGAAACTCTCTACCCTTCCCAGGCGGAGACTTCACACCCAAAAGGCCGGAGCGAATCCCTAGCTCCGGCCTTTATTATTTTTCCGGTCGAGACAAAAGCCAATCTTATTCAAACTTGTCTCGTGATGTCAGGGGCCAGAGCGCAAGGAGGGGCCTCCGAAAATAGGTCAGTCGAATGGTTTTGGCTAAACTCCCGTCTCTATTTATCAGTCGAGCCCAGCCTCCAAACCTCTGAAACTTTTTCGATGAATTGACGCTCTGAGATATGATATTGATTGTCGGATATCGCAATTTTCATCATCATATCAAAAATCACTTGCCGATGCTCATAGTGCTTTAAGTTCGCAACATGCTTTAACAAATAAATATTTCGATCCGGAGATTTCATCTCGGAGAGTATGTCTTTATAGTTTTGGACGAACCAATTAGAAATGTAGGACTTTGCCTTCAGAGTATCGATAAAACTGACAGTGCTGAGAAAATCTTCCAGCGTGATAAAAAACTGGTCCATCTCCACTCTGATAACGCGATTGTCTATTAAAACCACCGCATAAAGCAACGTAAACAAGCTATGTTTCTCGTCATCGTTCACTCCAGAGGCTCTAATTTATGTGATAATCTCGAGGCGCGCATATCCCATACAGTATAGGCGGGCCGCCGAAATAAAAAGAGGTAAAATAGAGTGCCGGCACTTCTAGATTGGTTAATTTCTAGCCTACACATAGACTAAAAATCCCTGTAAGCCTATGTTCATATTGCATTCAAATAGAGCTTTTTACGCAAGGTTTATCGCTGATTGGGGGTCGAATTGAGTCGGAATAATAAAAGTAAACCGCGCGCGGAAAATACACTTAAGCGCTCGGATGTTGTAAGAAAATTACACCACGAAACCGGACTCAGTTCTACGGTGTCAGCAGAATTAGTGAGCCGTGTTTTCGACCATATTTCCGAGGCATTGATCCGAGGTGACGACGTGAAGCTCGCGGGGTTCGGAACATTTAAGCTCCGCCAAAAGGCCGCTAGGCTTGGGCGTAATCCAAAAACAGGTGAAGAGTGTACGATTACGTCACGCAAGGTCGTCACTTTCAAACCTTCAGTGGTCATGAAGGAGCGGGTCGAAAGTGGCTTAAAGATCGAAACTGATAATCAGGAAACGGGTGAGGAAGCGGCGAAAATGACGCCGTCTGAAACCCCTATTGGATCAACAGAGAAACGATCACGTAAATCCAAAGAGAGCCCAGCAATAAAGCGAAAAGAATGGATCGCGCTTTTCGAGCTTTTAGGCAGTTTCGCATTCGCAAATCCGGCATTTCAAGCGCGAAAGACGGAGGCCTTTATTCGCTCTGTTCTTGAGGTGAAAACCATAATTGATCCAGGTGCTCCAGTGACACGAAAATCAATTTCGTCCTGGGTGCGACTCAATCTAAATAGGTGGTCTAAATGGGCGGAAACGGAAACTCTGATTCCGCGTTTTAGAGCGAATTTGGACAATCTCAGAAATATTTCACACAAGCCTGATATCATTTTCTTTATGGTCGATATTGCTATCGCTGAAAATGACTATGGCGATTTAGACCAGTCTTTGATCGCGCAAGCCATTTTGGAATGGGATATGCCTGCAACAATCGTCTCAGACATTAGATATGTTTGTCCCGAATTCATTCCGGACTTTCCAGAAATATCCTGAGGCGCAACGCCGATGGGGCTATGAGATATTCATTTGAGGCCTATTCAGCCTCAATAAGGACTGGATCGCATCGACATAGCTAATTTATAGGGCAGCGCGGTTTTCAAGAAAATTGAGGCGTTTAAGAAAATGGCGCACCTAGCACGATTCGAACGTGCGACCTCTGCCTTCGGAGGGCAGCGCTCTATCCAGCTGAGCTATAGGTGCCTAGGGTACAATGGTGTTACCCATGAGATACCTAGAGTATTTTCATTTTTTGAATGCGGACCAAAGTCCTCCTCACCCTTTCACTTTTAACGTCTATTCCTATCCGTCTCAACCGATTTAGTGTAGCGAGAGAATAGGGTGCGCGCATAGCGCTGCATGGCGGCCTTGTCTAGCGGTTGAAACCATTTCCATATGGGCTCACATTATTTTTATGAATCATACTGCCGCCATTCTCCTGTCCTTAGCCGTGCTGACGGGCTGTTCGCCAAATGGGGACGCGAAAATTTCCAGCGAATCCGTTGCTGAAAGAGTTCAGGAGGCCCGAAACAGGAATGATGGCCCCGCTATTTGGGTGGTGAAAGATTTAGACTCTACGCTTTATCTTTTTGGTACCGTGCATTTGTTGCCGGATGATTTGGCTTGGCAGCGTGATGATATGCGGCAGGCGTTTAATGAGTCTGGAACGATATTTTTCGAGGTAGACACAGGGCCGCAGGGCCAAATTGATGCAACGGTCCTGACCACGAGTCTAGGGCTTCGGACTGATGGGCTGCGTTTGTCCGACCGCCTTGATAATTATCAGCGTAATTTGATGGAAGCGGCCGCCAATAATGGAAACTTGACCATCGCGGCTTTGGACGGGATGGAGCCCTGGTTGGCCTCTGAGTATCTAGCCTTTGCCGCGGCGCAAAATGCGGGGCTGTCAGCTGAGCTCTCTGCGGATGAGGCTTTAAAGTCACGCGCCGAACGGAGCGGTAAAAATGTCATTTATCTGGAGACGGTTGAAACCCAAATCCGTGCCTCCGCCGATTTGCCAGAATATATTCAACTCGATATTCTTACGGAAACGATGGAACAATTTAGCACCCTTGGCCGCGATGCCGTGCAGATTGCCGAGCAATGGTCGGTTGGCGGGACCGATTATCTAACCGATACCATAATCCGTCCGATGAAAGCGCGCCCGCCTGAGGTGTTTAATAGTTTATTGCGGGACCGTAACCGTGCTTGGGCGAACGAAATTTCACGTTTTATGGAAGACAGCGGGACAGGGTTTGTCGCTGTCGGGACGGCGCACCTTCTCGGTAAGGAAAGCTTGATAGAGGTATTGCAAGACCAAGGTTATGACGTTGAAAGGTATTTCGCATTTCAAGGCGAGAACGTTATTGACACTGTTGATGCAACGATTACCCGCGGCGGCGGGCGTTAAAAGTTCAGTTCCAATCCCCCAAATACAGCCCTCCCGGGGGAGTTAAAGCCAACGACCTCTTGATAAGACGCATCAAATAGGTTTGATCTGCGCAAGGTGAGCGCGACACTCTCGGACAAATCATACCTCGCATTTGCACCCAAAAGCGTGAAGGCGTCTAGTTCTACAACCTCAAATGTTGCGAAATCCGTATCGAGTTGCGCACCGTTATCTGCCATGCACCTCCGTGCGAAAAGCAACTCCATTCCCATGTTCGCACCCAACTAGGGGTAACCGACGTGTGGCGTTTAACGTGTCGCCTTGTCGAAGCAAGCGCTTTTAGAATAAAAATCCGCATCATATAACGTTTTCTTTATATACTATCGTTGCGGGCTCTGTTAAGGGAGGGACAAATAGGAGTTCTCTATGTCTCTCTGGGACCAAATAACCGCCGCAAGTGCCGAACGTATCCTCATGCTCGATGGGGCGATGGGGACAATGTTGCAAAAACAGCAGCTCGAAGAAGAAGATTTTCGCGGCGAGCGATTCAAAGATTGGCCAAGCCCGCTCAAAGGGAATAATGATCTCCTCGTTTTGACAAAACCCGAGGCGGTGCGCTCTGTCCATGATGCGTTTCTGGCGGCGGGGGCAGACTTGATTGAAACAAACTCTTTCAATTCGACCTCCATTAGCCAAGATGACTACGGCATGTCGGACCTCGCGCCCGAAATCGCGCTTGCCTCGGCCAAACTTGCCCGAGAGGTGGCTGATGCGTGGACAGCGAAAACGCCAGATAAACCTCGTGCGGTTTTGGGCTCCGTTGGCCCCATGAATAAAACTCTCTCCATTTCGCCGAAGGTAGAAGACCCAGGTTACCGCGATGTGACTTTTGATGAGGTCAAAGACGCCTATATTGAACAAATCACAGCGATAATCGACGTCGTGGACGCAATCCTTATCGAAACAGTTTTTGACACGCTGAACTGCAAGGCCGCGATTGCCGCCTGCCGCGAAACCTTTGCAGCGGTTGGTTATGAAAAACCGATTATTATTTCGGGTACAATTACCGACCGATCGGGACGGACGCTTTCGGGTCAAACCGCTGAAGCCTTTTATATCTCCATCGCCCACGCCAAGCCTTGGGCGGTCGGGCTTAACTGCGCCTTGGGTGCGGATGAAATGCGCCCGCACATTGAAGCCCTGAGCCGCGTGGCTGAAACGCGCGTTATTGCTTTCCCCAATGCCGGTTTGCCCAATGCCTTCGGCGAATATGATGAAAGCCCCGATGATATGACCGGCCAGATTGAGCCTTGGATTCAAGGCGGCACCGTCAATGTCCTCGGTGGATGTTGCGGCACAACGCCGGACCATATTGCCGCGATTGCAAACGCCGCCGCCGCTGGGACGCCCCGCGTGCCCGTCGCGCCGAAACCGACCTTGCGTCTCTCCGGCCTCGAACCTTTCCAGATTGCGGTATAGATCATGACATCTGCAGCTACACAATTTATCAATGTCGGTGAACGAACCAACGTCGCAGGGTCGGCGCGGTTCAAGAAACTGATTGTCAATAATGACTATGAGAAGGCGCTCTCTGTTGCGCGGCAACAAGTCGAAAGCGGCGCGCAGATTATTGATGTCAATATGGATGACGGATTGATTGACGGCGTTGCCGCTATGACTCGCTTCCTTCAACTCATGGCGGGCGAGCCGGATATCTCCCGCGTGCCTGTCATGATTGATAGCTCCAAATGGGAGGTCCTCGAGGCTGGTCTGAAATGCGTCCAAGGTAAAGCGGTCGTCAATTCGATTTCTATGAAAGAAGGCGAAGC
>CALDTL010000053.1 GCA_937923965.1 uncultured Caulobacterales bacterium | reverse complement strand
GTGGCTCATAAAAAACCAAATCTCCCGAGTAAGATCTGCGCCGTTTGCGAAAAGCCTTTTGCATGGCGAAAGAAATGGGAGCGGGTTTGGGATGAGGTCAAATATTGCAGCGAGCGATGCCGCAGAGACTCAAAAAGCACTTCAAAAGGAAACCGGCGATGAAATTTGAAAGTTTCGGAGATAATCTGCGCGTTGTTGTTATTGGCAGCTCTGGCGGGATCGGCGCGGCGCTTACTGGGGAACTGGCGGCGAGCCCGCAGGTCGCCCGCATCCATGCCTTTTCGCGAACAGGACGCAGTCACCCGTCGGCAAAAGTTGCCAATCTCACCTTTGACTTCACAGATGAAGATAGCCTCATTGCGGCGGCTCAGGCGCTGGAGGAGGTCAAACCTTTTGACATGATTTTAGTCGCGACAGGATTGCTCCAAGGCAATGGAATTTCGCCTGAGAAAAACCTACGGGCGCTCTCTTATGACGGCTTTACCAAAAGCTTCGAGATCAACACAATCGGACCGGCTATGACGGCAAAATACTTTGTGCCGCTACTGAGGCGCGACGGAAAATCCGTTTTCGCAGCGCTCTCCGCGCGGGTCGGCAGCATATCCGACAATCGTCTCGGCGGCTGGTATGCTTACCGGGCCTCCAAAGCGGCCCTAAATATGGTTCTCAAGACGCTCGCCATTGAAATCGGACGGCGTTTTAAAAACCAAATCATTATCGGGCTTCATCCGGGCACTGTTGATACGGAGCTATCGAAACCCTTTCAGGGAAATGTGCCGGAGGACAAATTATTCACGCCAGAATTTTCAGCAGGGAAACTCTTGAGCGTCATTGACGGGCTTACGTTTGAGGATAGCGGAAACCTATTCGACTGGGCTGGCAAGCAAGTCGATTTCTGATCTTTCCTTCAGATATTTCGCAACAAAAGCTTTGGTTAGGTCCGCTTTCTTTGATCCGGCCTCGACATCCAGCTCATGCACAAGTCCCCGCAAAGCCTCGACGGAACGTTCCGTTTGGCGCAGCACAAAGCTCACAACGTCATGACTAACCTCGCGTCCGACCTGAGCGAAGAGAGTCCTCAAAATAGGCTCCAAAGATTCCGCATCATGTTCGGGCAGCGTCAGGACTGGCATTGCGAGAAGCCGGGAATTTAGATCCGGCATAGTAATATGCCAGTTTTTAGGTGACTGAGCACTCGTTAGCAAAAGTCCGGAAACTTCGCCGGACAGGGCACGATTAATTGTATCGAACAAAATAGTATGTTCGGTCAAATGGGCATCATCAAAAAATACGCCGCCAAATTGAGCCTCCCAAGCTTTCCCTAGGTGGGTCTTCCCGGATCCCGGCGGGCCTAATAACAAGACGGCCCCGCTAGGCCAGCGGTTGCGCGAACGCAGCATTGACACGGCCGCTTGGTTACCCGGCGTCACGTGAAAGTTGGTAAAACTCTGACGCCTCCGGGGCCGAAGGTTTAACGGTATTTGAGACATTTTGCGCGCTTAGGATCGTTTGAAGACAAGCCCTAAGTTCGGGTCTTGTTCAACACGCACGCCTTTGAACCGCAGCTCATTAGACAGACGGGCAATGTCCCCGCCGTAAGAGATCGTCATCAGCGCTCCGTCCTTGGACAGCGCATCCAAACGCGCGCCTTTAATTTGCGCAGAGGTATTGATCGCGTCTTGTAAGGCAATCCAATCTCGGTGCGATGTATAGAGAACAGAAACCGGTGTTGTAATGACCTCGCCGCCAACCACCGCTGAGGCTTGCTTCCAATCGGACTCCAAACGCGAAATGACACGATCCGCAAAACGCGCACCATCAGAATCAGGCTGAACAAAGAAACTCTGTCGATTACCAGTATCGAGAGAAATATCGGTGACAGACCCGCTCGGTTCAACGATCAAAACTTGATTCAGATCATATCTGCTCGCAAGGGCTTTCAACTCGTCAACCGACGGGTTGGCGGAAAGAAACTGCACATCCTCAGAGGCTGCGACCTGTAAAGGCGTCAGGGCATAGCCCAAGCGCGGGTCAGCAAAAGCGGATTGCAAGGTCATGTCCCCTCTCAGGCCTGACTCCCGAACAATCACCAAACGCTGTTGAGCCTGCGAGCTGACAAGGGTTAGATTATTCTCCCTCAAAAACTGCTGAACCTGTGACGGATTAAACGCGACAGTGATCTCGCCAAGATACCGATTCGCTGAGCGGCGCTCTTGGCTAGGCTCCAGCGCGCGAATCATGCGGGATACATTTTCCTGCGTTAGGACAGGCAAAGGGTTGGAGGCCCGCTCCTGCTCTAGGGTTAAGCGGTCAAATAATACATTGGCGGCCTGTAATTGGCCTTCACTCATCGCTTGAACTTGGGCTTCAATAGCCGTCGCGGCGGTCGCGTCGACCTTAATGCCTCCCACGGTGAAAGGGTCGCCAGCGAAGGCGCGAGGCAATCCCAGCATGATAAAGGCGAATAAAGCAGCGATAAATCGTTTCATATCTATCCAGATAGACTAAGCGGGCCCAATCGCCAAGCCCGCGCACAGCTTTCATGCAGCGCTGTCTTGCACGTGGCCCCTGAAAATGGTCCAAGGCCGAGACTCAAACACGATATATCACAGGCTTATATACAGGACTGCGCACATGGCCATTAAACCCTCGGCCCCGAACCCCTCGGATAAAAAAGGTCTGTCTTACGCGGATGCCGGCGTCTCTATAGACGCGGGCGATGCGCTCGTGGACCGTATCAAACCCATGGTTAAATCTACGCGCAGGTCCGGAGCTGATGGCACGATTGGCGGATTTGGCGGCGCTTTTGACCTCAAGGCCGCCGGCTTCAAAGATCCGATCCTTATATCCGGCACGGACGGCGTGGGCACAAAGCTGAGAATTGCCATCGACACAGGGCGCTTAGATACTGTCGGAATCGATCTGGTCGCGATGTGCGCGAATGATGTGCTCGCCAATGGTGCAGAGCCGCTGTTTTTCCTGGACTATTATGCAACTGGAAAACTGACCTCCGATAATGCGGCCGCCGTTGTATCTGGCATCGCCGAAGGGTGCCGCCAAGCTGGCTGCGCGCTCATCGGCGGGGAAACAGCGGAAATGCCGGGGATGTATGAAGGCGATGATTTCGACCTCGCAGGCTTTGTCGTTGGCGCCGTGGAGCGCAGCGCCATGCTGCCCCGCCACGGCGATATGGACGCAGGTGATATGCTGATTGGCCTCGAAAGCTCCGGTCCGCATTCCAACGGCTATTCCCTCATCCGGAAAATCGTAGATAGATCGGGCCTGAGCTGGGACGACAAAGCGCCCTTTGCGGATGTGCCCCTCGCGGAAGCGCTACTGACCCCGACTCGCCTTTACATAAAATCCCTCCTCCCGCTTATCCGCAGCGGGCGTGTCTCGGGCCTTGCGCATATTACGGGCGGCGGCCTCACCGACAATGCGCCGCGCATGCTGCCAGACGGCCTTGTTCCTGAGTTCGATTTCAAGGCATGGGACCGTCCGGCTGTATTTAACTGGCTGCAAGAAACAGGCGGTGTCGCGGAAGACGAAATGCGCCGCGCGTTTAATTGCGGCATTGGCATGGTGCTTTGTGTGAAACCTGCCGATATGCCCGAGGTTCTCGATATGCTGGAGACCTCAGGCGAGGCTGCACATGTTATCGGGCAGTTAAAACGTGTCCCCACTTGTGCCTAAACGCATTTCGACGGCGGTCCTGATTTCGGGAACGGGTTCGAATATGACGGCTCTGATTGAGGCCGCACAAGCGCCCGAATACCCTGCGAACATTCAGCTTGTCATTTCAAACCGCCCCGAAGCGCCGGGCCTTCGCAAGGCAGACGCACTGGGGGTGAAGGCGATTTGTATTGACCATCGAGATTATAAAACGCGCACAGATTTTGAAGTCGAACTAGACGCTGCATTACGTGCTCATCAGATTGAATTTGTCGCCTGCGCAGGGTTTATGCGGGTCTTGGGTGAGGGTTTTGTAAAGTCTTGGTCTGGCAAACTAATCAATATTCATCCGTCTCTCTTGCCCAAATATAAGGGGTTGCACACTCACAAACGCGCCCTAGATGCCGGCGATAAAAAACATGGCTGTACGGTTCATTGGGTAAATGAGGGCGTTGATGCAGGCAAAATCATTGCCCAATCTGAGCTTGATATTCTAACGGATGATACACCCGAGTCTTTGGCTAAACGCGTGCAAGCCTCAGAACATGCCTTATATCCGGCGGCGCTTGCCGCGGCATTAACCGGCAGTTAACCATATTTAGAATTAATCCCGCAGTAACCTTAATCCATAGATTTTTTCTAAAAGCTTTCCATTATCTCTCATTTCAACAGGCGCGTTTCCAAGCGAGTTTGAATTTCACGCGGCCAATGGGGTGGCCGCAGATGTCAGTTTGAGATTTTTTCCACCGTTGGGTGGGCGCAAACGGAACGGTATGAAAATGTCGAGACCTCATAAAAAACGCAATATTTTGCGTCGCTATCGAAACGAAGAAGATGGAAATGTCGCCGTTTTATTTGGCGTAAGTGCCGTTGCCATTATTGGTCTCATGGGCGCAGGTTTGGATTTCGCGACGCTGAGCAGCGCAAAGTCGCGAAGCCAATCCATTGCAGACCAAACGGCGTTACTAGCAGCTGTCTACGTCAGAGATAATGGCGGACAGCCGACGCCAACTGTCGGGTCAGATATTCTTTTAGACCAGACGCCGTCATCTGATAATGGATATCTGGATAAATCTCTGAGGACATATACGGCGGCCGAACTCGGCTATGAATATAAAGGCTGGGTCGAGGGCGGTGCAGAAAACGTCACCGTTGAACTTGAATATGACGAGATAAATGGAGAAATCCACACCACAGTCTCCGGAAAGACTAAACCGACCTTTATTCAGATCTTGGGTAAACAGGATATGAGCTTTGCGGCGAAGTCGACCGCGAAATATGCAGATCTTGGGCTTTACGACCCGGCCTCTGTCTTAATGGTATTGGACAACTCAGGATCAATGGCTTTTGATGACAAACCCTTGACCTTCAATGATGCAACGAACCAATGGGAAGACCAAGATAATGCAGTCCCAAGGATTGATGCGCTGATACAGCACTCAAAAAATTTCTTCACCCTTTTGCATGATCTCGTCGGCGAGCAGAACACTGATAAAAAGAAAATTCTCAGAACGGGCATGTTATCATATAATTCAGGTACGCTTAGTGCTCGCTCCGTCGCGATGAACTGGAGTATTCAATCATCCCTAAACAGCCTGAATAATATGGTGGCTGATGGCGGAACAAATTCCGCGCCATCATTGTCTAAAGCACGGAGCTGGATGGCTGGCGAAGACAAAAACCATCTTAATATGCACGGCGAAGACCCCGTCAAATATGTGGTTTTCATGTCAGACGGATTGAACACCGAAGGGGGCAGCACCTGGGTTGCCGAAAAGGGCACAGGGCAATGGTACGGCGAGCGCTGCGTGGAATACCACAAAGGCAAAAAAAGCGGGACCTGCAAAAGATATGGTTATGACACCGTCGAAAGCGAAACACGTCCTTCCTTTGGATCAGGATGGGAAGAAGGAAAATGGGCCTCAGCGGCGGACATTGCATCCATTGCGGATTGCAAGGTGATGAAAAATGAAGGCGTAAAAATCTACACCATCGGCTTCGCACTAGCTGAAGGGCTGTATGACACCAACGGATATTATGGCTATCCTGAAAACCAAAACCTCGACAAAGAGGTGAGAGATCAGGCCTATTCTTTCCTAACCCAATGTGCGAGCGATCCGGAAACGTTCTTAACTGCGGAAAATGCAAGCGAGTTAGAGGAAGCCTTTAAACGTATTGGCAACGACATCATGACGGAGATGATCCGCTTGTCGAATTAATACCTCCATGACATATAAAAAAAGGCCGGGTCACCCCGGCCTTTTTTATTTGAAACTATTATTTCGCTTGGCGCATTTCCTGTAAATCAGGAAACACCCTAACCGACGATTTCGTCTTCGGAGAAGAAGAACGCGATTTCTTCGATAGCGGTTTCAGGCGCGTCAGAGCCGTGGACTGTGTTGGCGTCAATGCTCTCGGCAAATTCTGCGCGGATTGTGCCCGCATCAGCTTCGGCGGGGTTGGTCGCGCCCATGACGTCGCGGTAAGCTTTAATCGCGTTTTCGCCCTCAAGGACCTGAACGACAACCGGGCCAGACATCATAAATTTCACGAGATCGCCATAAAAGGGGCGGTCTTTATGGACGGCGTAAAAACCGCCCGCTTGCTTTTCTGTTAGCTGCACGCGCTTTTGCGCGATGATCCGCAGGCCCGCGTCTTCGATCTTGGCGTTTACTTTGCCCGTGATGTTGCGTTTTGTTGCGTCAGGTTTGATAATTGAGAATGTACGTTGGACGGCCATGGGAAACTCCAGTTCGGCAGTGTATTAAACTTGGCGCGCACATAATGCGGGCTTGCTCTGCTGTAAAGGCGATATAGGTAAAGCAACTGTGCTTCATATAAATGACCTCACATATCGAATCGAAGGCCGCCCCCTCTTCATCCAAGCGACGCTCGCGATCAATGAGGGTCACAAGGTCGGACTGGTCGGGCGAAACGGCACCGGTAAATCCACACTATTTCGCCTGATTAAAGGCGATATCAGCCCCGATGACGGCGAGATCAACCTGCGCAAAAATATGAAATTGGGCGTGGTTGACCAAGAAGTTCCGAGCGGGCCGCAAAGTCTCATCGAAACTGTTTTAGACGCCGATAAAGAACGAAAATCACTTTTATCAGAAGCCGATACCGCCACTGATCCGATGCGGATAGCCGCGATACACACGCGCCTATCTGATATTGACGCCTATTCCGCCGAAGCCCGCGGCGCGTCTATTCTCTCGGGCCTCGGATTTACCGCAGAGGACCAACTAAAGCCCTGCTCTGATTTTTCCGGCGGTTGGCGCATGCGCGTCGCCCTCGCTGCTATGCTGTTTGCCCAGCCTGATTTGCTCCTCCTCGATGAGCCGACCAACTATCTGGACGTTGAGGGCGCAGTTTGGCTCGAGGCGCATATCCGCAAATATCGCGGAACCGTCTTTGTCATTTCCCATGACCGAGACTTCCTAAATACGGCCGTCACACATATCGCGCATTTGCAAGGCGGAAAGCTAAACGGCTATACGGGCACTTACGACACGTTCGAACGCCAGCTTGCCGAACGCAATCGTTTGGATATGGCGATGATGGCAAAACAAGAGGATGAGCGCCGTAAGCTCGAAGCCTTTGTCACCAGATTCAAAGCCAAAGCGTCCAAAGCCAAACAAGCGCAGAGCCGCGTCAAAAAACTCGCCAAAATGCAGCCCGTGGCGACCATCATAAATGATCCCATCGCGCCCATCGATTTGCCCGGGCCGGAGCGAGCGTTATCTCCGCCCATTGTGCGCTTCGATAATGTCGCCTTGGGCTATGGCGATCTCATTGTTTTAAAACAGCTCAATCAGCGCATTGACCCCGATGACAGAATTGGAATTTTGGGGAAAAATGGCCAGGGTAAATCCACCTTTGCCAAGGCCATTATGGATGAGCTGCAGCCCATGCTCTTGGACCCCACAAAACCAGGTTTCATCAAGCGCCACAAAAAGCTCCGTATAGGGTATTTCGCGCAGCACCAAATAGACGCGCTCAACCCAAAAGCCTCCGCCTATGATCATGTGGTGGAGCTTATGCCGGACGCGACCGAAGCCCAGCGCCGCGCACGGCTGGCGAGTTTTGGTTTGGGACAAAAAAACGCGGAAACGCCTGCCGGAGATTTATCAGGCGGAGAAAAAGCGCGCCTTCTATTTTCCCTCATTGGCTTTCACAAACCGCATCTTCTCGTTTTGGACGAGCCCGCCAATCATCTAGACATTGATAGCCGCGCACAACTCATTCAAAGCCTGAATAATTACGAAGGGGCGGTCATAATCATCTCCCATGACCGTAACTTACTGGAGGCGGTCGTCGATAGGTTGTGGCTCGTCGACTCGGGAAAAGTCGAGAACTTTGACGGCTCACTGGATGATTACCGCGCTATGCAATTGGAACAGACAAAAACTGAGAAAAAACAGAAACCCAAAGAAGAGAACTCTCGCAAACGCCATCGGCAAGACCGGGCAAAAGCCCTCAAAGACATCGCGCCTTACAAGCAATTAGCGACCAGCTTGGAAATGATGATCGTCAGCGCAGAGGCGCAAGTGCGGCTGATTGATACGCGCCTGTCCAGAGAGGATTTATTTACCACGAACCCCGAAGAAGCTGTGCAACTTAGTCAATCTCGTGCCAAGATAGTGTCGCAAATTGAATCCCTCGAAGTAGACTGGCTTAAAGCCGTCGAAACATATGAGAGAGAACGCGAACGAGCCGGATTAAATTAGCATGGGGCGTAACAAAACACTACGGAATTTGAAGCTGGGCCGTTGTGAATAGGATAATTTAAAATGTTCAATTCGCGAATAATACGCATCCAAGATGCAGAGCTTCACTTTGAGGTCATGGCCTATCTCATTCGAAAATTTGGTCCGCCTCCCCGTCCCCATGTCCATTCCCCTCTGCACACCGCGATCGGATTAGAGACTTTAGCGTGGACCCCTCGAGACACGCGAACAGCCACGGATTGGGCGGATGACAATTTTGCGGCCATTCAGACACTGTGCCATATGGATGAATTTGACGTTAGGCTCGCTCCCGTTGACGGTGAATTGGATATGCCCGAAACGGACGATATTGAACGGATAGAGCCGCTGGATTTCACTCGCCTGTCTTATGATCGGCATGATCAGCCGCAACCCGATCTAATTTTCTTTGATCCGCGCAATAGCGCAGAGCCCGGACATTTCGTGGCGACAATACTCTTCCAACTCGCCGAGTTACGCCTCTCCGGATTTCAATCAAAGTCTTCGATATCAGGATTGATGCAGCGCATGGCAACGCTGAGTGCCGCCGTTTATAACCGTCAAGGCTTTGTTCTGGCTAATCTTCCGGATCATGTGTCTGCATATCTCACATCACCAAATGACCTTCGCGCTGTTCCGCTCAGGCTGGTGATCAATAATTTATGCTTTGCGACGTGCTTGGCCCTCCGAATACGCCAGCAATCCAATGAACAAATTATCGCCACTTATGGGATGAGAATGACAAAGTCGTTCCGGCGGAAAATAAATCAAGCCTGTCATCAGATTGATTCCTATGCCGAAGAATTAGCGATCTTGCAGCTCTTAGCGGCGCCGAAGGCTCAACAAAGATCTGCGGCCTATCAGAGCCAGCTGTCGGCTTAACGGCAATCGATGGTCTGGATATACCCCTCTTGATCCAACTCAACCGTCAGCCGGTCTTGAATTGTTGGACCCAGGTTAAGGCCATCGACCATATTCGAAATAGACGGCGCATAGAGAGATTGACCGGGGAGATATTCGCGGACTTCCAAAAAGGGCGGCCGGTCATAAAATGTATCGTCCGGATTATAATCGAAGGCCTCGAGTTGAGCTGGTTTTATCACCCGCTTGCGTCCAGGAAGCCCGGCAACAAAAATCGCGCCTTCATGCTGACCTAAGAGGCCTTGATAGAGTTGCGAGCGGCAGGCATCGACGGCGGGCACACGCGGCGTCGGCCGCTGATTGAGATAGGCAGGGCGTGTATATTGGCCCTGTCCCGGCGCCGGACGGTAGTCTGGATAGGTGCTAACGGGCCCCCCGAACGCGCAGCCCGAGAGAGCCGTAACACTGGCGAGAATAATAAGACAACGAATCATAGCTCTGTCATCGCGCCAAAGCGTTTACGCCGCGTTAACCATAGCCTATGGATTTTCGAATGGTTCAGTTCCGTCATATAAAAAAGCTGCGGCTGCTTGGCTGGATTCTCGTTTTGGTCCTTATGACGGCCTCTGCGGCGCATTTACTCCGCACAGCGCTTAGGTCGAATGAGGCGCTGGCTATCTCCATTGCCGCTTTTGTCTTTGCGCTCTGCGTGATCTTCAAAATCGGCCACCCGAACAGATTGCCGTCTGCAGAGGCCTCCCGGCGCAAACGCCTTTATATTCCCCTGAGCGCGATCCCCGTTTTGCTTCTGGCGGTATGGGCAGCGAATGCCCGGCTTTTTGGGGCTTTCGATGTTAGCGCGGTTCTGTTTCACCTGAAGCATAGCCTCGCTTATGACGGTGTTCGCGATGACATAATTGAGTTTGCTGGCTATCTCGCCTTCGGTCTTATCCTCATCGCCTGCCTGAGCTATCTGGCTAAGCGAGATCGCCGGTTGGCGATAATGGAAGGCATTGCCGCTATCGGTTTATTGGTCATAAATCCTGCCACAGCTTATGCCTATGACCGACTTCTGAATCCTGCTCGCAAGGGATTATCACTCGCACAGACCTATGAACCCGTTGTCATATCAACGAGCGCAGATCGTCCCAAAAACCTACTCGTGGTTTACCTTGAAAGTATGGAATCGACATATTCCGAACCCGTTTTTGGCACAGCCTTTGCGGATCTTAACACACTCTCGGGTGAAGGCCTGCGGATAAATGGCGTCACCCAGATCCAAGATACAGCGTGGACAATGGCCGGCCTCGTTGCGAGTCAATGCGGCGTGCCCTTGCTAAGCTATGGCCTCATTATGAAAAACCGTATGAAGAATATTGAGACATTTCTTCCAAATGCAGATTGTCTGGCAACGCAGCTTGCGGACCGTGGGTATCAAACACGGTTTTACGGCGGGGCCTCTTTGAATTTTGCCGGAAAAGGAAAATTCCTCAGCTCGCACGGCTACCAAAAATCGATAGGGCTGGATGAAATCTCGCCCGAAAAGCGGGGGGACGTCGGCGAATGGGGCCTTTATGATGACCGCTTGTTTGAGCTGGCCATGGACGAACTCCAAGCCCTTTCTGACGCAGACGCGCCATACCTCCTCTCCATTCTCACCCTCGGCGCGCATTTCCCCAAGGGCTATCCTGCCCCCATTTGCTATGAGCTGTTCGAAGACGCCGCGCAGATGGACAGCACCCTTTTGTCCGTCGCCTGCACGGGGCGGCTCACGCTGAATTTTCTGCGCACCGCCGAGTCGCGTGGTTACCTTGAGAATACAGTCGTGGTGCTATTGAGTGACCATCTGTCCCAAAAAAATGCGCAGACAGAACGCCTAAATTCCTATGATCGCGAGAATTTCCTCCTAGTTCTCGGGCCAGAGATTGAGCCGGGCGCCATAACCAAACCCAGCGCCATGATCGATATTTATCCAACGCTCCTCAGCAGCATTGGCCTGTCGACAGAGACGGATAAAGCCGGGCTGGGCGTCTCCCTCCTCGGCCCTGAGCCGACTCTTTTGCAGACCAACGGCCTGGACGCACTCAACCTCGCTATTCGCGCAGATAGAGATCTGCGGGAGCGGCTATGGGACTTAGGCGAACCGCAGGCCCAAGCATCAGGAAATCCGTGAGTTTCGCGAGCAAGCCTGCTAGAGCCTAAACATGCCCGACCAATCGAAATCCCCCTCAACACCGTGGCGCGCGACCGCCCTCACCCTGTTTCCCGACGCCTTTCCCGGCGTTTTGGACACCTCCATCATTGGCGGGGCCAAAAAAAGCGGGATTTGGCAGCTTGAAACGGTAGACATTCGCGATTTTTCGACTAATAGGCACCGCAGAGTCGATAGCCCGCCTTCGGGCGGCGGACCCGGCATGGTGTTGAAACCAGATGTGTCCGCAGCCGCCATCGACTCAGTGTCTGATAACAGACCGCTGATCTATATGACCCCTCGGGGCAAACCTCTCACGCAATCGCGCGTCAGGGAGCTTGCCGCCGGAGCGGGTCTTATTGTGTTTTGCGGACGGTTTGAAGGCCTCGACCAAAGGGTGATCGAAGCCCGCAATATGGAGGAAATCTCCATAGGCGACTTCGTTCTCGCAGGCGGAGAGGTCGCGGCGCAAGTGATGATCGAGGCGTGTGTCCGCCTGCTGCCCGGGGTTTTGGGCGACGCAGACAGCGCTTCGGACGAGAGTTTTGAAGACGGCTTGTTGGAGTATCCACTCTATACCAAGCCAAGAGAGTTTGAAGGCCGGAGCATACCGGAGGTGCTACTCAGCGGCGATCATAAAAAGATCGCAGACTGGCGGCGCGACCAAAGCATAGAGACAACAGAAGCGCGGCGGCCCGATATGTGGGCCAAAATGCAAACAGGAGACGGACAATGAACGTCATTGAACAGATCGAAAAAGCCGAACAAGAGCGCCTGCTCTCTGGCGACAAAAACATCCCTGATTTCTCGGCTGGCGACACGCTCGTCGTGCAAGTCCGGATTACTGAAGGCACGCGCACACGTCTGCAGGCCTTTGAAGGCGTCTGTATCGCCCGCTCCGGCGCCGGTATCAAAGAGAGCTTTACCGTTCGCAAGATCAGCTACGGCGAAGGCGTCGAGCGCGTCTTCCCGCTCTACTCCCCGCTTGTCGAGGACATTGAAGTCAAACGCCGCGGCAAAGTCCGCCGCGCGAAATTATACTACCTCCGTGATCGCCGTGGTAAGTCTGCGCGGATTGCAGAGCGCACAACGGGCCGCGGTATGTCAGGTGGACGCGCTAAGAAGTAAGCGCTGCTTGCAGTATTGAATAAATGACCGCTGCTCCGATGGAGTGGCGGTTTTTTTTTGAAATTATCTGATCATAGGAAGTTTACGCCCAATAACTGAAATTCTAAGTTGACTTGAAGATAATATCGAAAGACTTTTCTCGTAAGAGGGAGAGCGATTATGAGCGCCAGAAAACCAATTCGCCTACTTGTGACACTCACCGCCTTATTTATTGTAAGCTGCGGAGGAAGTGGTGGCTCAAGTACAAGCGGATCAGCTCCTGTCCCAGCTCCTGTCACAGACAATTCCAATCCAACAATAACGATTTCGACATCGGCCTTTACAATTGACTCTGGTGGGACATTTAGTGTGACTGTCAGTGCAACAGATAATGTTCGAGTAGCATTTGGACCAAGTGTGGATTGCACGAATGGTGGAACATTTGCCATAACGTATTCACCGCTCCGACTGTATCCGTTGAAACACAAAGCGTATGCACTGTGACGGCATCAGACGCAGCCGGTAACTCTACCACAGAAACTTTTACTGCAACGATCCTCGCTGAAGAAGAGGAGCCAATTGTGGGAGCGCCATCAATTAGCTTCAAAGTCAACGAGGCAGTAGTCTTCGAAGACGGATTTATAATAATCGACGCAGAAGACAGCAGCGGCGGCTCCAGTTCGATTGACACGATTGACATCGTGCAAACATCCGGACCTGAAGCAAAGCGTCTCAGCAACCGAAATCACCTGCATTGGCTTTACCTGGCTCCCGATTTCGACATCGACACTGAAGAGGTCATTTCATTTGAGATAACTGCAACAAATTATGGCGGTTTGACTACGAGAGAAGCTTTCGACGTGACTGTTATCGGGCGTAGCGGTGAAGGCACTATCGTAGGTCAATATGATCCGCCTTTAGATTTGCTCGTTGGAACGGGTCCTTCGACAACAACACGGATGTCGTATGAGACAGTCATCGCAAAACAACCGGCTAGTGAGAGTTTCAATGCAGGTAAAGAAGAACTCAAATTCCCCGGAGCTAGTTACCCTGGAGACAGTTTCACAAAAGTAGATTACAGCCGAGAGCGGATCATACAAAGCGAAGAATTGTTTAATGATATTGCTTCTATTGAACGGGGCTTCATGGGCTTATTCAGTGTCTTCGCCGACAGCCTAAGCATAATGAATCAAGTCGACAACAGACTCGACTGGGTTGTTTTGGACGATCAAAATATCACCGGACCGGATGAAGAAGATGATCGTCAATTTCGATTGTATGATAGTATCGATATTGAATCTCCTTGTTTTTTAGCGCCAATTATTTCCCGGCCTCAAGACTTCGTACTAATTGGGCAGAAAGACGTGGGATTTTCTATCGTCAAATTGACCGAAATTTCAAACGAGGAAGGGAAAACTCGGGGATTTGACACGGAGACTATTCTAACATTTGGAGAAGGACGTTCTTTTTGTCATTTTTTACAAATCGGCACACGTGGACAACTCCCAAACGAGGACTTTAGGCTCCCATGGCTTCTTGCGGTGGATTACAATTCTAATGACCTTGTACTTTTATCTTACAGCACTGAAGATGAAAGCTATGAAATTAACGAGATAATTCCACTGGATACAGGGACAGACAAAACCTTGAAGGTCGTCAAGGCTTACTCGAAGGGATCCCCCAGTCAATCCCCACGAGCGATGATCATACTTCTAGCCGACGACACCCATGATGGAAATCATCGTCTTATTCTATACGCTCAAGATAGCCAAACACGTCAATTCGTACAAACTTCGATCGATCTTGGCGATGGTATTCCGTCAGAATTACTAATCGGGAATTATGGTGGCACGCGTGCGGAGGACCAGTTTGCGGAAGATTTGGTGGTTATTAAGAGAACGTCATCAACGGCAGAGTTCTTTGATGATATCGGAACAAATACAATGACGACCGTTGACAACCCAATCTTTGTAAAAGCAGGAGAATTTGAGGTGGGAGAAGGCGTGGGATCAGCAGTTTCAGTGGAGCATCGTGCAACTGGCACGTCTTTAGAACAAATCTTGCTGTCTTTCCCGGAAACAGGAGAATTAAGGTTAGTCACCGTAGATCCAGAAAATGACCCTGAAGTTGACCCCTACCGCTGATTTCGCGAAAATCCGCTACGCAAATATTTCCTCACAAAATAGTTCAAGCGGAGTAGACTCATTTAATTAAGTGCGAATTGAATTTTGTAACCTTCTTACAGCTCATTAATGGGCTAGCCCTATGAATCGATGTTGCTGATTTGCGTTTTGTATGCCGTAAAAGCCGTTCCCGAACCCACGGCTCCATGGATTCCAAGGACAAGCCTTGGAATGACGGTGGAGAGAATGGATAAAGGGAGAGGAAACACCACCTCTCCTTGGGGAGAGGTCGCCTTGAGCGGTAGCGAATGGCGGGTGAGGGGAAAATATGGTTGAAGGCGCTTGACCTAATCGCAATTTAGGACGGTATTTCCCCTCTCGTCATAAATCAGTCCGCCGAGACAACTGCATCCTTATCCCCTCACCCCGCAGCCGCTACGCGGCGCGGGCCTCTCCCCAAGGAGAGGAAAAATCCCGTCATCCTCACCTCAAATTTCACTCATCCCGAAAAACTGCCAGCAATTTCCGCCGCTTAACGCGATCGTTCCGCGTTTCAAAAAAACATAATCCCCACTTTCAAAACCCGTGATAACTTTATTAAATTCTTTGGATCACGGGACAGGTAGGAGCTCACCTGCTGGATTCAGAGACGATGGGTCTGAGCGTTTTGGTGTGAGAACCAAAGAGGTGCCGGGGCTTTAGGAACGAGAGCCGACCGGTGGTTCCAAGTGGGCCGACTCCGGGGTTTATGACTGGCCGTTTCTTCAAAAACCATCGCCGCAGAGCCGTGCAATTGGCGCAAGCCAAATGCGGGGGGATTGGCCTTACAAACCAATCTTTGACCTTCTGTAAAACAAACCTTCCTTCTGGTATTCCATCAGAAGACCAACTCTGCGGGCACGTCCTGCTTGTATTGAAACTTCGGCTGTCACTCGTTCGGCAGTGGGGAAATCCGCATGTTTAAATCAAAGCTCGGTCATAGCGTGGCTAGCTGCCGGTTTTGGGTTCGATATCTAGCTCTGGGATTAGCTTTACATCCTCATCCGGCCGTGAGCCCGTCTGGGCATCGCTCTTATTTGGGGCGGGTTCCGCCAGGGGATCTGTCAGGGGATCTGTCAATCTTATCGAGGCGAATTTCTTGTTGAAATTATCATATTTCGTATTGAGCGCATAGCCCTCTGGGATCAAATCAAGGTCTGAGTCCAAATCATCAAACCCAATATCATTGGCAATTGTATCCGCCATCACAAGCGCGACACCGTCCAAGACCTCAACCAAATCCTCCTGAGACAGCTCGGCCCATATGGCGGCATGTTCGGACGGGGCGGCGTCTTCTAAATTCGTGGAGAGCGACACAGAAAATTGGTTTCGGTAAATATTGTCAGAATATTCGAGAAGCCGATCTCGATCTGGGGTCTCCTGGAACTGTTTTAGCTCCGGATGATTTGGGAATAACATGGCATATGACGCCAGATAGAGGCTCTTAAAATCAGCGGTGAAACCATATTTCATATCGACCAGTAACACTGCGTCCGCATCTGAGTTTTCGATAATCCGCCCGCGCTGGCCCGGATATTCCCCGCGCAGGATCATGAAATCCTCCACCCCATCGAGCGTCGTTCCCGAGAGCGATTGCCGCACCTGTTTTCGCAAAGCGTAGGGATAATCATGCCCCTCTAATTTTTCGCGTATCGGTTTGACCATCTTATCGGCCTTAATCCCGTTCACCGCCTTCACGCCAATATCCAGCAACATCGGTATTTGGGTGAAGGGCGCCGCAATGACGCCAATATCCCCCAAGGTCGCGTTCTGCTTTACATCCGCCGCGATCCGGTCTTGCTTCGTAATCAGAACTGCATCGACCGTTTTAATATGCTGCCGCGCGCCTGCATCCAGATAATTCTCGTTCGGCAATGAATTTGTTGCGCAGGCCGCAAGACTCAGACTGGCGGCGAGACTAATTCCGTTTTTCGCAAATGAACGCATGCGTCATTCTCCTCAATGCCCCTCGATGGCCTCTCTTAAGCGAGAGCATAGGCGACAAAGCGCCGGAAATCAAAACTGGGGATTTGAGAACAGGCTCTCAACCTAATTGGCAGCAAAAGGTTTCGCATCGCCATATCACTAACCTCGTGATCAAATCGCGCTCTCAATATGAAACAGATGTGTCAATTCTGGTATTAATTTGACCTTAATCAGAAAACATTTTTGGGAATCTCTAAAGAATAGGGAAATTATACCTGGGGCTGACTGGTTTTCAGCATTGTGTTCACGAAAATGTGAGCTTACCCCCGAGGGCGGGAAGGACACCACATTATGAAAATTTTGAATAAACTGCTCCTCGCGGGCACCACGCTGACATTGTCAGTCACATTAACCACCGCCGCTCAGGCGCAAAATAGTCCGAGTGACCGCACCGACAAGGTCCTCAAACACTGGACGGCGGATCGCATTAATGCAGCTGAACCCCGCGATATGCTCATTGACCACCGCGGCAAAGCTTATGTTCGGGGGAAAAAGGGTAAACTGACCCCGCATGGCCATAACATCAAATCCGAGCTGACGGCCGATACGAAACGTGTCAACGGCCTGCAAAATTGGGATGACCAAGTCACGCAGGACAACCAAGCCCCGGTCGTCACCTCCAGAACGCCCGCCAATGGCGCAGTTATCGGTGCGAGCCAAACCTTCTCGGCCGAAGTCACAGATGTAGACGGCGTGCGCGACGTCACATTTGAAATTACATATAACGGGACAGTCTCCACCTTTGCCGGCGTCAATACGGGCGGCAATACGTGGTCAACAACGGTCAGCGGCTTTACAACCGGCGGCGGAAGCTGGCGCGTGTTGACCCGCGACACTGTCAAACGCAAGGGCGGCAATAGCGGCGCAACGAGCTCTTTCAATTTCACGGTTGAGGGCGGAAATACTGGCGGCGGCGGCGCTGGAGGCGGCGGCGTTGTCGTCAATGATCGCTGGGCCGAAGGCGGCGCTATCCAGACGGCAGCCGGACGCCTCCTCTATGAAATGCCAAATAATGGCGGATGGTCAGGCTATGTCTGCTCCGGCACAGTGGCGACCGACGGCACAACGGGCCGCTCTATCATCATCACAGCCGCGCATTGCGTTTATGATGACGCAGACTCCTCCTTTGCCCGAAACGTTATCTTCATCCCTAATCAAGACGGCACAACAGGCGGTAGCACGGATCGCGATTGTTCAAATGATCCGGAAGGGTGCTGGGTCACCGATTTTGGTGTGGTCGAGGAAAACTGGACGACGTCCGTCTTCCCGAACAATATCCCTTGGGATTACGCCTATTACGTCGTCGGCGACAACGGCAACCACTCCGGCAATGGCGTGGGCGGCGCGCTTGATGCAGCTGTCGGGACGTTTGACATCGATTTTTCTGCTCCCAATGTGAATGATGGGCAAGCTGGAGAGTTTACGCCCGATTGGACACATGCGCTTGGTTACTCCTATTCCGATGATCCATTCTTCATGTATTCTGCCGAAGACATGACGACGGAAGGCTCGGACAATTGGTGGCTACCCTCCAGCCAGCTTTCTGGCGGCTCGTCGGGTGGTCCTTGGATTCAGCCTATGGATGAAGCCAGCGGAACAGGACCGTTAATGTCCGTCAACAGCTGGGGATATACGACGTCTGACGGCATGGCCGGACCGTTCCTGAACGGCACCACCGCGCAATGTCTGTTTGATGCGGCCAAAACAGGTAATCTCGGCTTGTCCGGTAATGCGGATGGACAGCAAGGTTTGGTCGTTGACCCCGCCACATGCGGCAGCACACCGCCGGCCAATAGCGCGCCAACGGCGAGCTTCGCTGATAGCTGCACAGATTTATCCTGTAGCTTTACGGACGGCTCTTCCGATAACGACGGCAGTGTCGTGTCTTGGAACTGGAGCTTCGGCGACGGGTCCTCATCATCTGCGCAAAACCCGTCCCATAGTTACGCCTCAGCCGGCACTTACACGGTCAGCCTGACTGTGACGGATGATGACGGCGCGTCGAGCAATACCAGCTCCAGCGTGACGGTCTCAGACGGCGGAACGGGCGGCGGCGATAACGTTACCCTGTCACCGGTCAGCGCCTATAAGGTCAAAGGCAAGAAGCAGTGGGACTACAGCTGGTCCGGTGCGGCGTCTTCCAATGTAGACATCTATCTGGATGGGTCAGTCGTCGCCACAACGGCCAATGACGGGTCCTTCACCCTGACGAGCAACCAAAAAGGCGGCGGCACGCATAGCCATCAGGTGTGCGAAGCCGGAACAGCGACTTGCTCTGATGTTATTACCTCAACCTTCTAGGCGACGTTAGATTTAAAACTATAAGACCGGCCCCGTGCCGGTCTTTTTTTTGGACATTAAGAATCAATATGACAGGCCTTCAACGGAAGGCAAAAATAAAGGCGGCTCGCAAGCCGCCTTTTCAATTTCAACGAACCAGCAAACCCCTATTCACTTGGAACCGGGAAGCCGCGTTTGCGCAAGATATATTTCACTTCCGGGTCGCGGCCGCGAAACTCGCGATAAGCCGCCTTGCGATCGGTTTCATTGGCCGTGGACATGATGATCGAGCGGAAACGCTCTGCGGTGTCCTTGTCCCACGGGCTGCCCGCTTCCTCAAAAGCGGCCCATGTATCGGCGTCCATCGTCTCGGACCAAAGATAGCTGTAATAGCCCGCCGAATAAGCGTCGGATGAGAAGAGGTGATTAAATTGCGGCAAGCGGTGACGCATCACGATCTCTTTGGGCATGCCAATCTCTTCGAGGGTTTCGCGCTCAAATTTGTCGACGTTGGTGACAGGCTCTGCGCGGTTATGTAGCTTCATATCGACAATGGCACTGGACAGATATTCTACCGTCGCAAAGCCCTCATTAAAGGTCTTGGATTTATTGATCTTGTCAACCAAGGCCTGCGGCATCGGCTCACCAGTTTCCGCATGTTTTGCATAATTGTCGAGCACATAACGGGTCAGCAGCCAATTCTCATTCACTTGGCTTGGGTATTCAACAAAATCGCGCGGCGTCCCTGCAAGGCCCGGATATTTGATGTCATAGTTGAGATAATGCAGCGCGTGACCGAACTCATGGAACAGCGTCGTCGCATCATCCAAGCTGATCAAGGTTGGCTCGCCCTCGCCGCCTTTGACAAAGTTATTATTGTTTGATGCCAGCACATAGCGGTTCTTCCCGCCCAGATCATGTTGACTACGGTAGGTGGTCATCCAGGCCCCCGACCGTTTGCCTTCGCGGGCATAATTGTCGAGATAGAAAAGCCCCACAATTTCGCTACCGCGTTTCACTTCGAATGTGCGCACCTCAGGGTCAAATACAGGCACGCTACCTGTGTTTTCGGTAAAGCTCATACCGTACAGCTTGCCTGCTGCGTCGAACATTGCCTCGACCATATTGTCGAGTTTGAAATAAGGCTTAATCTCGGACGCATCGAGGTCATATTTCGCCTTGCGGACTTTCTCGGCATAGAAACGGTAATCCCAAGGCTTTATCGTGATGTCAGCGCCTTCGGCGTCAGCCACAGCCTGCATGTCTGCAACTTCTTCTTTCACTCGCGCAACGGCGGCGGGCCAGACCCGCATCATCAGATCCATGGCCACATCAGGCTCTCTCGCCATAGTGTCGGCCATCCGGTAATGGGCGTGTGTTTCGAAGCCAAGCAGCTTGGCCCGCTCGGCGCGAATTTCGAGGATCTTGGCGATCGTCGCATTCGTGTCATTTCCGTCGCCATTATCGCCGCGATTAATATAGGCGTTATAGACTTTCTCGCGCAGGTCGCGGCGAGTGGAGTTTTGAAGAAACGGCTGCATCACGGAGCGCGTATTTTTTAGCGCCCAGCCCTCTTTGTCTTGCGCCTCGGCCGCAGCCCTGATTGAGGCAATGAAGCTATCAGGCAAACCGGCTAGTTCAGCTTTGTCGGTCAAGTAGATATAGGTCTCTTCATCGGCGAGCACCTTATTAGAAAATGCGTTAAACTGTTTCGATAGTTCGGTGTTGAGCGCGATTAACTTTTCCTTATCCGCACCCTCGAGTAGAGCGCCATTGCGAACCAGCTCTTCATAATTTCGTTCGACCAGCCGCAATTGCTGCGCATCTAGACCCGCGTTAGCGCGGTTATCATAAACGGCCTTTGTTTTTTCCAGCAGCTTCGGATCGAGTGTCAATTCATTGAAAAAAGCGGAGACTTTTGGCAACCATTCCCCTTGAATGGCTCTCACCTCTTCGTTGGACAAATTGCTCGAATGAACGCCCCAGATCGCAAATAACTCGCTCGCATCATTGCCAGCCAGCTCCATAGGTTCAGTGAAGTTTTCAAATGTGGGGGCGTCGGGATTATCGCGGATTGCGTTTACTTCGGCTTTGACCTTATCCATTGTCGCTTGAAAGGCTGCGGGGAAATCAGACACTTTCACTTTGTCCCAAGCCGGCACGCCGTCATAGGGGCCAGTCCAAGGTTGCAAGATGGTATTCTCGGCCAAATCTCCTGCAGGCTTTACATCCGTTTGCTCGGTCATTTGTTTTGTCTCCGTAGGCGTTTGATCGCTGGCTTGGCAGCCTACTAGCGCGAGCGTAGCGGCGGCGCCGAGCAAGACTTTACGGCTAAAAATAGTAGATATCATTGGTCTTCTCTCCAAAAACTTGCCGCCGCTTCTACGCGGAAACATAAGGCCCCTACTTGGTTTTCGAGCGATAACAGAGTCCCGGTTGAAACGCAAAATCCTGCTTGATTTATCTTCAGGTGGATCGTGCGCGACCTCGTATAATAAGTAAATTTGACCAGACGATAATTTGACAAGGACCTTGCGTATCACCGATTTGTGTTCCGACCATCATTGAGCTTTACGCAGCTCGGCGTTACCTACGCCTCCATATTTAGAATTTCGCCAGCTGCACAGGACACCCCATGGAACTCACACAAAGTCGGACCGTTCAACTTCTCGCCGTCCTCTTATTTTTGGCAGCGGTTTTGCAGCCAATCTATACCGTATTGTATCTCCATGCGCCTGAGGCAAACCGCCAGATAATCTGGTCGCTGGAAGCATTAATCTTCGTGCTGATGGCGGCGGTTGCGGGGTCAGCTCTGGTCGGCGCAAAACGCTTCACCTTAGGCTTTTCCGCCATTGCCTTCGCCGCGGTTCTGAATGTTATTCAGGTCGGCGTGGGGCTCACTCAATTTGGCGCAGTTGGCGAAGCCGCGAAATTAAATGGTGACCTAGCCGGTATTAGGTCTGCGGTCGTTGGATTTTCATTCTTTGGCTATAATGCTGCAAAAATTCTTCTGGGTCTTGCGGCGGTCGTTTTCGGTATGGGGATGATTGGCGAGGGTAAGACAGGGCTTGGTAAAATCATAGGCCTTGCTGCTGTCGCCGTGGGCGCAGTGGCCTTTGCGACCAATGCTTGCGTGATGATGTTAGGCATACAGGGTTTTATGCCGCGCCCAATTGCCGGCGGATCAGGTGTTATGGCAGCATTGCTCCTCGCGCTTTGCTTGTTTCGCGTTGGCCGCGATACCTAATCTTCGGGGCGAACATAAATCATGTTGTCTTTGAAATCGAAGGCAAATGTTGAGGACGTGAACAAGTCGACTCCTGCGATCATCAAAGGCTTATCCGCCGGAGCAATGGGCGTTAGCGTGTCGAAGTCCATGATAAAAACGGGAATTTCCGGCCAAGATTTATCACCTAATTTCACGTCGAAAAAGACCGTACGCATCTTCAAAGGAAAAGAGTCTATTGCGCCTTCGAAGTTGATCTTGTCCCGGATTTGACGTCTTACTTTTTTCATTTGCGGGTCCAACGACGCTAATGGCCAGTTGATAATACTCAACTCTGACCCTGTATCGATTAACACGGGTGTTTCTTTCCCTTTCAGCTCCACTGATGCGAAATATAGCCCGCTGTCAGGATAGCCTTTAACGCGGTTTCGCAAAGGAATTTGCTGCCAGCCGGAAAAATCAGACCGATCAACTTTATCGCCCTCAATGAGGGTAACCGTTCGCGCGTTATTATTGAACTGAAGCACATATTCAGCCAACACATCGACGCCAACAAGCCCTACAGCTTCATTGTCAACTTTAAGACGATCCAGAACGACAATTTTGTCCTGCCGAAAACTTGCCTCGCCAATTTGAAATTCAATATTTTCAGCGAGAGGCCGCAGCCCGCTCCCCGTCAATCCAATAACTGAAACGGTTTCCTCGGTCACATTTAGGCCCAAGGACGGCGCATAGTCAGTGTAAACCGCCGAGATACTGGCCCCTGTATCAACGAGAAAAGGCTTCGGCGGAAGACCATTGATGCGAATGTCCATAATCAAATGCCCCGCATCCGAAATTCTATAGGGAACCGTCACTGCACCAGGCCGGGCTGAAAGCCGATCGGGAGATACGGGCGGCGATATTGCACAGCCCGCGAGCGCGAAGGGCAAAACCGCTGCAACGGCCAAGCCCAAAACTCGTCGAAGGATATAGGGATGCGGTTTCATTATCCTGCCAAGACTGACCCTCAAAGCCGGGACGCGCAAGAGATTAGCGCGGCCGACGAAGCCACTCGCTAATATTTAGACTGCTCACCAAAGGGACGCCGCGCATCTTCCAAGATACGCCGTTTGATCTGCGCGAGGGTGAACCCAATGGATTTGCGCCGGAAAAGAACAGGGTCAACCGCCGCCAGCTCGTAACGGTAAGCGGCCTCGTGAGTCTTCAATAGGTCCTTGTTTAGAGATCGGATCATGATCATATGCCCGCCCCGCACGAGAACGAAATAAAAAGCGAAAAAGCCAACAATCGTCGCATTGTGGTCTCGAAAACGCGGGGCATCCGACATTGCGGCAAAGATAAGTAAGAACGCCAAAAGCACTAGCATCGTTGGGAAAACGATGCGCTGAAGCCAAACCCGAAGGCAAAGGTGGTTTGCTATGAGTAACTCAGGTGTCATACACTTTTTAGCATAAGCGACTATCGTCTGAATGACTATGAGACATTTTAACAAGATCGACTGCCCCTTGGGACTTGACGCTCTTGGACCTGACTGAAAAGAGCCGCAAAAGTTTGTTTTTATTTCGGAGTCCCATCATGGGTTTCAAATGCGGTATCGTTGGTCTGCCAAATGTTGGTAAATCCACCCTATTCAATGCGCTGACAAAAACGGCCAATGCGCAAGCGGCAAATTATCCCTTTTGTACGATTGAGCCGAATGTCGGCGATGTTGCCGTGCCAGAAGCCCGTCTTGATACAATCGCAGAGATTGGAGGGTCAGCCACGCGCATACCTGCCCGCATGAATTTTGTGGATATTGCGGGCTTGGTGAAAGGCGCGTCCAAAGGCGAAGGCATGGGAAATCAGTTCCTGGCGAACATCCGCGAAACAGATGCAATTATCTATGTGCTGCGCTGTTTTGAGGATGAGGACATCACTCATGTTGAGGGACGCATCGATCCCATGAGCGATTTCGAAACGATTGAAACAGAACTCATGCTCTCCGATCTCGAAAGTCTTGAGAAACGCAAACCCGGACTAGAGAAAAAGATCAAACAAAAAGACGCTGATGCGTTGCAAACCATTCGCTTGATTGAAATGGCGATTACAGCCCTAGAAGACGGGAAACCTGCGCGGAGCGTTGAGATTGATGAGGATGATAAGAAAGCGTGGAGAATGCTTCAACTGCTGACGTCGAAACCTGTTCTCTATGTTGCGAATGTGGACGAAGACAGCGCGGCAGAAGGGAATGATTTCTCGGCAAAAGTCGTGGCTCATGCGAAAGCTGAGGGCGCGCAGGCCGTGATAATTTCCGCGCAAATCGAGTCCGAAATGGCCGTGTTGGCCGATGAAGAGCAAGCCGAATATCTCGATGCGATTGGATTAACGGAACCCGGCCTGAACCGATTGATACGGTCTGGCTACACATTGCTGGGCCTGCAAACCTATTTCACAGTCGGCCCAAAAGAAGCTCGGGCTTGGACGTTCCAAGATGGCTGGACGGCTCCGAAATGCGCCGGCGTCATTCACGGCGACTTTGAAAAAGGCTTCATCCGCGCCGAGACAACCAGCTATGATGACTATGTCGAAAATGGCGGCGAACAGGGTGCAAAAGAAGCGGGAAAAGTCCGGCAAGAAGGCAAAGACTACCTCGTTAAAGACGGCGATATCATGTTGTTTAAATTCAATGTTTGATCTGTCTAATGGCCCCCATAGGACACCAATGATGTGACGGGAACGCCCATCGACTGGATCCGGATAGAGCCTTCCAAGTCAGGCAAATTAATAACGAAACCGGCCCCTACAACATCACACTCCGTTCGCTGCAAAAGCTTGATTGCCGCCTCTGCCGTCCCGCCCGTCGCGATCAAATCATCAATTAACAATACGCGCTGATTCTTGGACACGGCATCTGCATGTATTTGAAGCGTGTCCGTTCCATATTCCAAGGCGTAATCTTGCTCAAATGTATCAAAGGGCAGCTTGCCTTTTTTGCGAATAGGGACAAATCCAGCGCCCAATGCGAGCGCAACAGCCGTCCCGAAGATAAAACCGCGCGCATCAATGCCTGCGACCAACTCAATTTGTGACTCCTTGAAGGGCGCGGAAAGATCTATCACAGACTGCTTCAAGGCAGCCGGGTGAGACAATAACGTCGTTATGTCCCGATACATGATCCCGGGCTTTGGAAAATCCGGGATGGTTCGAATATGGTCTTGGAGGTCAAGCATTTACCGCATCCGTTTCGGGTAAAATATGCGTCTCGGAAAAGGCCAAGGCTTCCCATTCAAGATAATGCTCGTCCGTCATCAACTCTGAGATATAGACATCACTCCGCATTGTCCGCGGCAGGCCGTAGCTTTCAAAGCGCGTTGCAACGGGTAAATAAAACGCATCCGCTATAGTCCAGTCATTGAACAGAAATGGCCCATCATGACGGCTCAGCAATTCATCCCACATCGCCGAAATTTCGGCAGCTTCTTTCAAGCAATCTACTGGCATGGGGCCGTTGGTTCTACGGCGTAGATTCATCGGGGCTTCGCGGCGGATAGCCTCGAAGCCCGTGTGCATTTTTTTGACAACATCCTTCGCTTCGGCCCACATAGTTTCGTCCTTTGGCCAAAGATTGGTCACGGCTTTCGCGCAAAATTCAGCAATGGCGAGGCTATCAGGAATGACTTGGCCATTCACATCAAGCACCGGCACCGTTCCGGCATCGCTCACCTTGAGCAGCTCATCCTTATATCCCGGCACATCTAAATCGATCATGACAGACTGAAATGGCAACTCAGTCTTTCGCAAGACCTGCCAGGCCCGAAGCGACCAAGAAGAGTAATTATAATTACCAATATAAAGCGTGAGGTTAGACATCAGATATCAGTATCCCATGAGTTTTAAAGCCGCGAGCAGCTGGGGTTTTTCGGTAGAGAAGCCAGATCGGATCCAGAGGGCTTCCAATGCTTTTAACGCTTTACCCATACCCGGCCCTTTCGGCACTCCGGCATCAGACAGGTCCTTGCCCGAGACAGGAAATACAGGTGGCTGCCACCCCAGCGCCAAATCCGCGAGCACCATCCAGCGCGATGACTGTATCGCATCGCTCTCTCCGGCTGCACGCAATCGGGCGCGATCAAAAATGACATCTTTCCCTGATTTATATATCGCGGCGAGGCGATCACGTTCCGGCATATCCGTCGACAGCTGGGCGTCATCATCCGCCCATCCCCGTAATCGCGCCGTTTCGGACTTGCTCATTTTCAGACGTTTGGAGAGCAATGCCATTTGCAGGGGCTCGCGTGCGCTCATCGCCATAAGACGCAATAAAGGATCAGGTTTAAAGCCCTCACGACTCTCTAGCCTAACAAGCGCGTTCAGACCATCGACATTATTCGCCTCTGGCAACACCGTTTCCAGAACACCATTCGTCAACATAACATGGCATGCGCGCACGGGATCCCGCGCGGAGAGCAGCTTTTTCAACTCCATCCAAATACGTTCGACCGACAGCTTTCGCAGGCCAGATTGATGTTCGCGGCACGCCTTTAGGGACGCGGCATCTACTTTTTCTTGCCCTCCATAAACGGCCAAAAACCGGAAAAACCTCAAGATACGCAGATAGTCTTCTTGCACCCGCATATCCGCGTCGCCAACAAATCTAAACTTCCGCGCTTTTAAATCAGCAAAGCCCTGCCCGGTCGGGTCATAAACTTTCCCAGCCTGATCGGCGTAAAGCGCATTCATGGTCAGGTCTCGACGCTGCGCATCCTCCGCCCAATCGGTTGTGTAGGCCACGGTCGCGCGGCGACCATCCGTCTCGACATCTTGCCTGAGACTCGTGATTTCAAACGGCTGTCCCCCGATAACCGCCGTCACAGTTCCATGCGCAATGCCGGTTGGAACATATCGGATATTTGCCGCCTTGAGCGCCTTCACCACAGCATCTGGTTCCAGCTGACAGGCGAGATCAATATCTCCCACAGGCTCGCCCCATAGCGCATTGCGCACACAGCCGCCAACAAACCTTAGACTACCTTGCGGCAGCGCTTGGAAAAGCGAGGTCATGCTGGCGCTATGCATCCAGGGAAATTGCTGGGGGTTCAGGTCCATTTTCATCTCTTAGCCTAAAGACCCAATGCGTCCATCGCTTTGCTGCCAAAACCCAGATAATTTTCGGGATAGGCCGGAACAGATTTTTCCATTTCGCGAGCTTTCAGGGTCAGCCAATTTCGGCCATGCGTGGGCTCTGACGGAATCGCATGGAATGGGTCAAATCGCAGAGCCTCACCCGCATCCACAAAACGCCATCCATCCGCTTTTAAAGCCAGCAATACATCTTTCAAAAAATGCCCGTTGAGAATATTATGATGCATCAATGTCAGGTGCGGCAAAGATGTGAAGCCAAGGGCCTGCGCCACGCCGTCCCAATGGTTAGACAGGGTCACGAACATTTCGACGTAATAATCCCGATAAGGCGCAAGGTCCGCGTTTGGGTTGGCTTTTAGAGCCGCTTCCAATCGACTGGTCGTGTACCAATCCACACTGTCCATTGTTACCGGCGCATTGACCAGACCCAGGGTCCTCAGACCCTGAAATAGAGCGGCTTGTTGAGCGCGATCACCTCCATCGTCTAAAAATGGAAATCTAAAAAACTCTGACGTGCCGGGGAAGGTGAGCAGAAATCTGCGGGTCTTTTCAATTTCGGACAGATAGGCCCTTGTGTCCGACTCTTTGGCATGGGGATGGGTCCAGGTGTGATTGGCAATCAGATGACCGGATTGCCCCCAATCGCTTATGACAGAATGCCCCCATTTGGTATCAATGAAGCCGCCCGAGACAAAGCCCGCAGCTTTATGCCCGACTGAGTCGAAAGCGTCTAAAATATTCTCATGCCGAGCTTGCTGGCTGAGCCCAATATCAAAGTCCAAATTGAAATCATCCATCGTAATCGCCATGCGTTTTTGATGGACTTTCTCCGCGGGCTGACGTTGAGCGTCTGTGCAGGCTGTGAGCGCCGCCAATCCGGCCAAGAAAATGCGCCTATCCATCATGTCTCAAATCCCCGCTGCCACAGCCGATAAATCGTCATGGCGGTCATGCCCCAAATATTACGGTGCCGCCCGCCGGGTTCATCATAGGGCATGTCATATAAGACGTGATTTTCATTGTCGAAGAAAACATCTCTGCGAATGTGGTTGTCTGGGTCCATCAGAAAAGCGAGCGGGACTTCAAATACGCTTTCAACCTCGCGGGGGTCTGGCGTAATGTCCGCCTGAGGCGAAACGATCCCAACAAAGGGCGTGACTCGAAATTCACTGACAGCGTTGAAGCTCGGCAATCGACCCAGCAGCTCTATGGATGCGGCCCGCACGCCGATTTCTTCTTCGGTTTCCCGCAGGGCGGTCTGAGCGATTGTCTCGCCAATCTCCGCCTTGCCTCCGGGAAATGCGATTTGTCCGGGGTGAGACGGCATGGTTTCTGGACGCTGGGTGAGTATAATGTGCCATTCGCCGCGCAGAACAAGCGGCATCAGAACAGCGGCCTGCCGCTGTCCCTCCCGCTTAATCTCATTTGCCCCATCTAAAATCTCCAATGGTAACAATGCAGACTGAACACTGGCTAAAACATCTTCAGATTTCATGCGACCCCGCAGGCCCCAAAGGATAAAATGCGCCTGCCGCCCAAACCCCGAGCTGAGGACCATCAGGTGTCGAGCGCTCAACCGCCAGCTCAACGAGTTCATAAAAAACGGGCCGCGAGAGTGAAGCCTCGAGACGGCCCCAAACCCCAACATAAGGATCAGGCTCTCCGGTTTCCTCATCGGTTTCAATGCGCAGTGGCGTGTCTTCGCCAACTTCCACAACATCGCCCAAATTGGTCGTAAAGAAGAGCCTTTGTTCTCTGCCCTCGCCTTTCGCATCCATGCGCACAGCGACAAAATGTCCACGCTCCACCGTGATTTGCATTTTCTCAACAGGCGTTACGAGATAGGTTTTTCCATCTTCGTCTTTGCGCAAGACCGACGCAAAGAGATCAATCAGCCCTTTTCTCGTAATACGGGAGCCTTCATGCCACCAAGACCCGTCGGATTTGATGACAATATCGATTGCACCGCAATTCTCGGGGTGCCAGCGCTCAACAGGCCGTCTGTCATCGGAGGAATCAGCCAAAGCCTGGGTGAGATCCTGCAAAGAAAACTGCGACTTACTGCCATTTAAGGTGTTTCTAGTGGACAATGGTTTTACCAGCTTTCATTCGTTATGTTCACGTGAGTCTTTCAACTATTATCCATAGGCCTTGATTTCGATGCAAGATATTCCCGCCAACATAGAAAAAGCCGCAGGCACGGCCAGTGAAAAACTCCGAACCGCTCGAGAAAACATCGGCGGCGTTGTCTATGGCCAAGACAAAGTCGTCGAACTTGCTTTATCGGCTATTCTCTCAGGGGGTCACGCTTTGTTGGTCGGTGTTCCCGGTTTAGCGAAAACGCTCCTGGTTGAGACGCTCGGAACCGTCTTGGGCCTCGATGACAAGCGTGTTCAGTTCACGCCGGATTTAATGCCGGGGGATATTCTCGGGTCCGAAGTCTTGGAAGAGACCGCGAAAGGAAAACGCGAGTTTCGCTTCATTCCTGGCCCGGTCTTCACCCAGCTCTTAATGGCAGATGAAATCAACCGCGCCAGCCCGCGAACACAATCAGCCCTCTTGCAAGCTATGCAAGAGCGTTTTGTTACGATTGCAGGTGTTCGCCATGATCTGCCCAAACCTTTCCATGTTCTTGCCACGCAAAATCCGATTGAACAGGAAGGCACGTATCCGCTCCCCGAAGCGCAGCTTGACCGTTTTTTGCTTCGGATTGATGTCGACTTCCCGACATTTGAAACAGAGAAAAATATCCTCGTGCGAACGACGGGCGGCGAACAAGCCTCTGCGAAAAAAGCAATAACGCCGAAACAGCTTATGGATATGCAGGCGCTTGTCCGTAAATTACCCGTCGGCGAGACCGTGTTAAACGCTATACTTTCACTCGTTCGCAACGCGCGTCCGGCGCAAACTGAAATTGACAGCATCCGCGACCAAGTTAGCTGGGGCCCTGGCCCGCGCGCCGGACAAGCGCTTATGCTGGCGACCCGTGCAAAAGCCTTGATCGATGGACGTCTGTCGCCCTCCATTGACGATGTTTTGGAACTGGCGTCGCCTGTTTTATCTCACCGGATGGCGCTGAACTTTGCAGCGCGTGCTGACGGAAAAACCGTCGACACCGTCATTGAAACCCTAAAGGACCGTATTCGTTAGAATGGCGCTCCTCACGCGATATCGTGATGTCAGGCAACGCGCGCTCGCCCTGTCTCAGGGCTACCCTGCCCTTTTGGCCAAGGCCGAGCGCGTGGCCTCCATTGTCGCTACCGGCGTGCATGGCCGCCGCCGCGCGGGACAAGGCGAAACATTTTGGCAATATCGGAATTACAATTCAACAGATGCGGCCAGCCAAATCGATTGGCGCCGCTCTGCACGCGGCGACCAAATCTTCGTTCGAGATAACGAATGGGAAGCGGCAAATTCAATTTATCTCTGGCCGGACACACGCCCCGGCATGGTTTGGGGAAGTGATAAAAACCTGCCCACCAAAGCAGATCGTGGACGGGTGTTGACATTGGCGATTGCCAATCTCCTCATGAAAGCCGGAGAGCGTTGCGCTTTAATCGGCCTACAAGAGCGCGCCCGGTCCGGACGGGTTGGGTATGAACGTTTGGCCGACGTTATGATGAATGCGGAGACAGATGAGCGGGCCTTAGCAACCGACATTCCGGCGCATTCGCGGTTCGTTATTACGAGCGATTTTTTGGACCCCATCGAAGATTGGCGTGAGCGCCTGTCCCGACTATCCGGCCGGCCCGTGACCGGCGTCTTGGTTCAAATAATAGATCCTGCGGAAGAAAGCTTTCCTTACAAAGGGCGGCTTAATATGCGCCTGCCCATAGGGGGGCAAAAGTTCTTGCTTGGCCGCGCCGAAACCGCGCGTGAAGAATATCAAGCTCGGTTAGCTGAGCACAATCTCAACCTCGCGAACACGGCCGCTCGTCTGGGCTGGACGCTGATTCGCCATAGAACAGATCAGCCTGCAACCACTGCGCTGAATGCCTTGTATCAAGCCCTGAGCGGCGAAACATGAGTTTGGGCGGACTAACATTTTTAGCGCCTATGGTATTATTGGGATTGCTGACACTCCCTATTGTCTGGTGGATTTTACGGATCAGCCCGCCAAAACCGCGCGAGCAGATATTTCCGCCTCTAAGAATTTTGGAAGGCGTCCGCGCCGAAGAAGAGACGCCTTCGGGGACGCCGCTCTGGCTTTTAATTTTTCGCCTGCTCATGGTCGCATTGGCGGCTTTCGCTTTGGCGCAACCCATTTTTCAATCGACCCAAGCCAACACGCAACAACGCCCAACCATCTTTATTGATCAAAGCGTTTTCGCGGCTCCCGTTTGGAATGAGATAATCGATGAAGCGGAGCGCCTGGCCCGCGCCGCCCAAAGACAAAATTTAGAGGTAAGCCTCATAACCTCAGAAACGACAGGCACCGCCGAATTTTTGCCCGCACGCGAGGCGTTAGAGACGCTCAAATCCCTGCAACCCGTCAGCTTTGTGCAAGACTTAAAAGTGACAAACGTTCCGGAAAACACCGATCTTTATGTTTTGACCTCAGGATTGGCCTCCGCTGATATGGCTGACATACCGGCAGACGCGATCTTATTTAAACCCGAGGTGTTGCCGATTATTTTACCGGGTGACATCCGAGAAACTGCGCAAGGATTTGACTCTGATTGGTTCCGCCCGTCCGCAAAAACGCCGGTGTCTCACACGATAGAGGCGCTTGGCTCTGGCGGCGGGGTGATTGCGTCAGAAGAGTTACGTTTTGCGCCGGGGGCGGATCTCGGAACCGTCAGTTTTAGCCTGCCCGCGCAGCTTCGGTCTCGCGTCGCACGATTGCAGGTCTCGGGCACGCGGTCCGCAGCCTCAGTCAAATTATTAGATGATAGTTTCGGCCGCCCATTGGTTGGCGTTATGCGGGCCAACGCCGACACCTCCAGCCCTCTCTTGACGGAGCCGTTTTACGCCAAGCAAGCGCTTCTGCCATTTGCGGATGTTTTCGAAGGAGACCAAAAAACCTTACTGGCCTTGAAACCTTCTATTTTAGTGATGTCCG
>CALDTL010000052.1 GCA_937923965.1 uncultured Caulobacterales bacterium | reverse complement strand
TGGACGTTACTCCATCGCTCCCAATGACAAGCGCCGCTTTTCACCGATCAGGTCAACGTGCACATGACCGCCCGTTGTGAAAAGACAAGTGTAGTTATTGCACAGCTTTACCAAAGCGCGGACGCATCTTTTTTTTTCGTTGTTTTTATTGTGAAAATTGGCAGATTTTTGAGGGAAAGATATTTGAGACCCAGTTTCAGTCGTGAAGCGAGCTGATGTTTGAATGGGAGAGCGTTGCATGCCGCTTCGATTGAGGCGGAGATTAAATTACGCGGATGAGCATGAGGTCCCTGCGGCGGTCTTCGCCGTCATGGGCGGCTGTCAGAACGTTATCTGGACTAGGTCTGCCATAGCTGTGTCGATGTCAGGATATTTGAATACATATCCAGCCTCAATCGTTCTTCGAGGTTTAACTAATTGTCCCCTGAGAAGGATAGATGAGCGCTCTTCTCCGACGACCCGTTTGACCAACCATTCGGGCACGGACCAAATGATGGGACGTTTTAAATATTTGGAAAAGCTCTCGGTAAATTCTCTATTTGTCACCGCATTGGGCGCAACGGCATTATACTTACCCTCGGTCTCTGCGTTATCTAGGGTGTAGAGCAATATGCCGACCATATCATCGATATGAATCCAGGGAAAAATCTGAGTGCCTTTGCCAATCACCGCTCCCAACCCTAAGCAAAATGGAAGGCGTATGATCGGCAAGAATCCTCGCGCCCGCCCAATTCTCCAAAACTTCGTGATGTATGACTTTCGGTCTATTGCCCCTAAAACGACACCAATGCGGAGTTTGATATGCCTGATCCGGCTGTGATCTACGCCGTCCGCTGCGGCTTCCCACTGACTGACAAGCTCTGCGGGGAAATCCATGCCCATCGGTTCCGAATATTCGTCCAGTTCTGGCGGCGCTTCGCCGCTCGCTAATTCTCGCGTTCCGTAGAAACATTTCCCGGCCGTTGAGACGAAAACGTCGGGCGGCGTTGTTTTGGCGTTTATCGCTTCAACGAGAAGGCGTGTTGTTTCAATTCGGGAGTTTATAACTTCATCGCGGTAGCTCTCAGTCCAGCGGCGCGACATATCCAAAATATGCTGCCCCGCGAAATTTACGACGACATCACAGTCCGGCAATCCATGTGTTTTCACATGATCCCACGTTATCCTATCTTCGCCAGCTTGGCGGGAAATCCACGTTACTCGGTCTCCGCGTTGGCGCAAGGCGGCGGTTAGCGCGCGGCCAATAAATCCGCTCCCTCCGCCGATTACAATATGTCTCGAAGCTCCCATAGGGTCCGTGTATCATCAGGGGGTGTCGGTTGAAAGATATAAACCGAGCGCCCTAAAGTTGCTGAGCATTGGCTTTTTCCATTTGGTCAAATTCACGCCCAGACTTGCGCAAAGCTTTACTTCCCCTTACCCCTATCACAGGGGAGAGACGCATATGTCTGATTACACACCATCGCCATCTTTTGATTTTGGGGCAGCGACGGGGCAGGGGTTTAACTTGCCGGGCGGGAAGTCCTATCTCTTGCGCGTTGCCGCGTGGTCGGCGCTCTTGGTCGTCATTATTTATGCAGCCCTCGGCACGCCGATCTTCAAGGCTTTTGCGGCCATGATCCAAAACGTGATTGAGATGGAAATTAAATTAAGCGGATCTGATCCAGACCCCGCGCAGGTCTTCGCCATGATGGCGCCGATGTTTCGCGCGATGGGGTTGATGGCTGTGATTGGCCTCTTGCAAATGGCGGTCTTTGCCGCAGCAGAAACGGCCATTTACCGGAACCTATTCCATACAGAAGATCGCGGTATTTTTCCGCTCATGTTTGGCATGGATGAGCTGCGCGTGTTTGGGACTCGCCTTGTCATCGGCTTTATTTTAGGCGGTCTGTCCCTCGTGGGCTATCTCGGAGTTGTCCTGATTGGGGCGCTAATATTTAGTTTGGCAGCGGGGTTAGAGTCGGGGTTTTTAGCCGCGCTTGGCGGGATTTTGATTTTCTCGGCGGCCGTTGCCGCGCTCGTGGCTTTCGTTTGGATCGCCATTCGTTTGGCGCCGGCCTCCGCCTATGCGGTGAAGGACCGGGTATTTAATCCCTTCGCGTCTTGGGCCCCGATGAAAGGCCTCGTCTGGCCCGCGATTGGGAGTTTCTTGATCCTTTATGTCGTCGGTTACTTTATCTTGAGTTTTGTCACGATGATTATCTTTTTCCTGTTTGTTTTCGGGAGCGGGATTATGGGCAAGCTTATGCGGCTGGAGCTATCAGATGATGTCATTCCCGATTTTTCAGTTTTGGCCGATCAGCTTACCTCTGCGGGGGTTATCCTTCCGCTTCTGATCGCGATTTTTGTCTCCCTATTTTTGACTCTGATTTGGTACAGCACGATGTGGGCGCTCTGGGGATATTTGGCCAAGGTCAAACAAACCCCCTATAGCGATCCGCAAACTTGGGGCCCGAGCGGAGAGGGCTGAGTCCGTATTTTGGACTTGCGGCACTAAATTTTAGATGCAAACAAAGTGCATCTAACGGGAGTATTTTATGAAACGCACGTTTTTAGCCATTGGTCTGGCGCTCATGCTCGGGACCTCTGTTCAAGCCAAAACCCCCAAAGAAGTTTTAGAGCCTTACAAGGCCTATCGTGTGGCGTTGAAGGCAGACGATAAAAAGCTTGCCGCCGAAAAAGCCTATGAAGCGTGGCAAATCGCTGAAGAGATGATGGGAGACAGCAAGACCACAGGTGATTTGGCGCAGAATTTTGCCGAAGTTAGTCCGAATTATCTCTATGAAAAACAAGCGTGGAAAAAGGTCGTCAAAGCCTATCAACGGTCAATTGATCTCTCCAGCTTATATGAAACCGATCCCGAAGGCGTAGAAATTGATAGGCGCACACGATACCTAACATGGCTGGTTTCCAGCGTGTCAAAGCGATCTTCAAAGGGATGGGAGAAGAAATATGGTCCCGAAAAATTAAATCAAAGAATTGCTGAATTTGGTTTGTCAGGCTCGACATTTGATGCTGAAAGCCGCGCATTCCAAGCGCAGATTGCCATGCATGATGAGGATTGGAGCGAGACAGAAAGCCATTCTAAATCTGCAATGGCATTGTTCGACGCGCGCACGGACGGCATTTTTTCAGTTTATGAATATGCCGTCCCGATCTATCTCGCCCGCGCCTATGCGGAGACCGACCGCCCTGTTGATGCGGCTTTGACCTATCAGGCGATGATGACAAAGCTGGAAACAGTTGGGGCGCATGATAATCCTATTAGTGGTGAATCTTATGCTGAGTGGTTACGCTTAAGAGATGAGATCATTAGTGAGAATGATCCCGATCCGCGCGCGCAACAGGTTGTAGATTTCACCGTCCCCGTTGGCCGCACAGAAGAGCTCTTGCCGTTAATTAGAAAGCCCCCAAAGTTTCCATCGGGTTTTTTGCGAGGAAGTAAATCAGGTTTCGTGAGGGTAAAATTCAATGTTGACGAGTCTGGTCATGTTATGAACCCTGTCATTACCTCATCTACCAATGAAAAACTACATAAGCCGACTTTGGAGTCGTTGAAAGGCTGGCGCTACACGCCCAATCTTTCGGACGCAAAAAGCCAAAATGTAGAAACAAAAATAAGGTTTGACCTTACGTCCCAAACCGGCAGGCGATTACCCTATGGTGAAGAAAAACCGCGTTAGTAAAGACAGTTTACCGGCTATGGCTCCGCGCCTTATCTCGCTCTAGCATGGGTTTGAGGAAACGTCCGGTCCAGCTGCCTTTGATTTTTGCGATGTCTTCGGGTGTGCCGGTGCCAACGATTTGTCCGCCGCCGTCGCCGCCCTCCGGGCCGATGTCGATGACGTGATCTGCGACTTTTACCACGTCGAGATTATGCTCGATGATGACCATTGTGTTGCCTGTCCCGACCAGCTCATGCAGCACGGTGAGGAGTTTGTTGACGTCCTCAAAATGCAAGCCTGTTGTGGGTTCATCGAGAATATAGAGCGTCTTGCCCGTTGCCCGTTTCGCGAGTTCCTTGGAGAGTTTCACGCGCTGCGCCTCGCCGCCCGACAGGGTCGTCGCTTGCTGCCCGACTTTAAGATAACCAAGCCCGACACGTTGCAGCGTGACCATTTTATCGCGAATGGACGGCACCGCTTTGAAGAAATCCGCAGACTCGTCGATGGTCATATCGAGAACATCTGCGATGGATTTACCTTTGAATTTAATCTCTAGCGTCTCGCGGTTATAGCGCGCGCCCTTGCAGATATCGCATTCGACATAAATGTCCGGCAGGAAGTGCATTTCGATTTTAATGACGCCGCCGCCTTGGCACGCTTCGCAGCGCCCGCCTTTGACGTTGAAGGAAAACCGCCCCGGCTTATAGCCGCGCGTCTTGGCCTCGGGCAGTCCCGCGAACCAATCGCGGATGGGCGTGAAGGCGCCCGTATAGGTGGCGGGGTTAGATCGCGGCGTCCGCCCAATGGGGGATTGGTCGATATTGATTATCTTATCGAGCTGCTCCAGGCCTTCGACACTATCATGAGGCATGGGTTGGACTGAGGATTTATTCAGCGTCCGCGCCGCTTGCTTATATAGCGTCTCCATCGTCAGCGTTGATTTTCCGCCGCCCGACACACCCGTTACGCAGGTCATGAGGCCAAGCGGAAAGTCGACATCGACGTCTTTGAGATTATTCCCGCGCGCGCCGCGCACTTTGATGACGCGCTTGGGGTCGAGCTTACGGCGCGTCGCTGGAATTTCGATTTCCCGTTTCCCCGTGAGATATTGACCTGTCACGGATTTTTTCGATTTTTTGATCTTGGCAGGGGTGCCCGCCGCAATGACTTCGCCGCCATGCACGCCCGCTTTCGGTCCCATATCGACGACATAATCCGCCGTCAGGATAGCTTCTTCGTCATGCTCAACGACGATAACAGTATTGCCGAGGTCGCGGAGGTTTTGCAGCGTCTCGAGCAAGCGCTCATTGTCCCGCTGATGCAGCCCAATGGACGGCTCATCGAGGACATATAAAACACCCGTCAAACCTGATCCGATTTGGGAGGCGAGCCGAATACGCTGGCTTTCTCCGCCCGAGAGCGAGCCGGATCCGCGGCCGAGGGTCAGGTAATCCAGACCGACCGCATTCAAGAATTTCAACCGATCCAAAATCTCTTTTAGGATGCGCTCGGCAATTTCCATCTCTTTCTTCGAGAGTGTTTTGCGCAGCCCGTCAAAGCGGTCATAAGCTTCTTTAATCGACAGCTCCCCGGGGATGGAAATATCCATATCTGCCACGCGCACGGAGAGGGCTTCGGGACGCAGGCGTTTACCTTCGCAAGTTTCGCATTGCGCATCGGACATATATTTGGACAGCTCTTCGCGCATCCACGTACTGTCTGTTTCGCGGTAGCGCCGATCGAGATTTGGGATGACGCCTTCAAATGATTTGGTCGTCTTATAGCTGCGCTTGCCGTCCTTATAAACGAAGGCGATCTCCTCATTACCGGTCCCGTAAAGCACGACGAATTTGGCGTCGTCTGAGAGGGTGGACCAAGGCTTATCGACGCTAAATTTGTAATGTTTAGACAGCGCTTTGAGCGTTTGCATATAAAGGCTGGTCGGGGTTTTGGACCACGGCACAATCGCGCCGCCCGCGAGACTGCGGGAGGTGTCTTGAACAACGAGCCCTTCGTCAAATTTTAGTTCCTTTCCAAGCCCGTCGCAGCTCGGGCAAGCGCCTTGCGGATTGTTGAATGAGAAGAGCCGTGGTTCGATCTCGGCGAGGGTAAAGCCCGAAACAGGACAGGCGAATTTTTCCGAGAACAACATGCGTGCCCCCGTCGTCGCATCCTCGGCAACAGCAAGCCCATCCGCGAGCTGCAATGCTTGCGCGATGGAATCTGCGAGGCGGGTTTCCAGACCTTCGCGAACCACAACGCGGTCAACGACCACATCAATGTCATGTTTGAATTTCTTATCGAGATTGGGCGCATCCTCGAGGCGAACAAGTTCGCCGTTGATTTTGGCACGTTGAAACCCGAGCCGCATATATTCAGCGAGGTCTTTCTTAAATTCCCCTTTGCGGTTCCGCACAACCGGCGCGAGGATATAGAGCTTGGTATCCACCGGCAGCGCCATCGTGCGGTCAACCATTTGCGAGACGGTCTGGCTTTCAATCGGCAGGCCTGTTGCGGGCGAATAGGGAATACCCACCCGCGCCCAGAGCAGACGCATATAGTCATAAATCTCGGTGACGGTCCCAACAGTGGAGCGCGGGTTCTTGGAGGTCGTCTTCTGCTCAATTGAGATGGCGGGGGAGAGGCCTTCAATCGAGTCCACATCCGGCTTGGATTGCAGCTCTAAGAACTGCCTCGCATAGGCCGAAAGGCTCTCGACATAACGCCGCTGCCCTTCGGCGTAAATTGTATCAAAGGCGAGGGAGGATTTGCCCGATCCCGACAGCCCCGTAATCACAATGAGCTTATCGCGCGGCAGGTCGACATTGACACCCTTGAGATTATGCTCACGCGCGCCGCGAACTTCGATATTTTTTAACATGGCCATGCGGTGAGGGTTCCCGTTCTTACACAGATTACTTACGCGAGGCCGTGGACTTAGATGCCGTCTCGACCCAAAACAAGACGAATGAAGCCGCGCCTTGCAACGAAGCTGTGAGTCGGCTAGAACATAAAGCGAACAAAAACTCAATAGGTGGTCCAATGGCAGGCTCAGTCAATAAAGTAATTCTCGTCGGGAATTTGGG
>CALDTL010000051.1 GCA_937923965.1 uncultured Caulobacterales bacterium | reverse complement strand
ACTTCACCTACTTCAAGATAATAGGCTGGGGCTGGATGTACTTATCGACGGTGCTCGATGACTTCTCGCGCTACATCATCAGTTGGAAGCTTTGCACGACAATGAAGACGAGCGATGTCACAGACACGTTGAATATGGCGCTTGACGCCTCTGGCTGTGATCAGGCGAATATCCTTCACAAGCCGCGGCTGCTGTCAGACAATGGCTCCAGCTATATCTCTGGCGAGCTGGCTGACTACATCAACGACAACGGTATGAGCCATGTCAGGGGCGCACCATATCATCCTCAGACACAAGGCAAGATCGAGAGATGGCATCAGACGCTCAAAAATCGTGTGCTCCTCGAAAACTATTTTCTGCCGGGGGACCTTGAACGCCAGATCGAAAGCTTCGTGGAGCATTACAATCACGAACGTTACCATGAGAGCCTGAAAAACGTCACACCCGCTGATGTCTACTTCGGACGCGCACAATCAATTTTAAACAGAAGGGAAAGGGTCAAAGAAAAAACTATCGAACATCGACGCTTGCAATACCGCAAAGCCGTCGCTTAAATATCAACCAAAGAGATGAGCAAAGTCTCTCTTAGCCTGGCCCATAATCTGTGCCATTTTATATGACGACGGACACGAATTGCAACGTCATGAGGTTTAGACATTGGGAAAAACACACCAAGGCCTGACTGAGTGATATACGAAGCACCTGCGCCGCTTCAGGTTTAAATCATCGTTAAGTGACCTCCAAACCAGTCACTATTTCACTCTAATACGCAATAGGAATTTGAAAAAATGCAATTTATGCGGCACAACACCTAAAAAGGAGATCTCCAGATGGTTCATCGTCGTCGTTTTATTACTGGAAGCACTGCAGCCGTTTTCTTAGCGTCATGTCGGGCAAGACCCGAGACAAACGTTATAACCATTGGCGGCGTACTCCCGCTCACTGGAGACGCGGCTCCTTTCGGGATCAACGCTTCCAAGGGAGCTAGTCTTGCAATCGACGAATTTAACAACTCTGCAAATTCGACAAAGTACAAATGGCTAGTGGAAGATAGTGCGGGTAAACCACTCGAAGCGGTTTCTGCCGCTAGGAAGCTTTTAGATATCGATGGCGCTAAATGCCTTATAGGCGGTGTGACAAGCTCCGTAACGCACGCTCTAATCCCCATTGTTACAGCATCTAAGACGCCTCTTTTGTCCCCTTCAGCATCGGACCCAGCGCTTTCAGGCGCATCTGCTTACTTTGCACGTGTCTGGCCTTCAGATGTCTTTGAAGCCGAAGAGTTAGCAGCATTCTCGAAAAGCACTGGCTTTAAAAAAATTGCCGCAGTTTACATTAACGATGACTATGGAAACGGAATGATTGGTGCATTTGAACAATCTGGAGAGCAAGAAGGCATCACTAAAATTCCGTACGAGCCAACCAATTCTGACTTCAGAACCACGATACAACGAATTTCCGACGGTGACTTCTCTGCAATATTCTTAGTTGCGTTTCCTGAAAAAGCTAAATTATTTATAAACCAAATGATTGAAGCTAAACTAGAACTCCCGATCCTTGCCACCGCAACGATTGAGGACCCCCTAGTTTTGCAAACGTCCATGACCAACGAAATGCTGTTCTTTTCATCTCCTCGCCAAGCCGACCAAGGAAACAACATTAAAGATAATTTCGTCAAATTTTACACAGAAAAATATGGTGAGGAACCAGGTGTCCTATCTGACACAGGATACGATTGCGCCAAGTTAATTGTAGAGAATTACAAAGTGAATAATGGCCTAGGCACAATAAAATCAATATTGTCTCAAAACGACTATCAAGGCGCATCTGGAAGTATGTCTTTCAAACCTAATGGCGACGTAAAAAAGAAATACGATATGCGAACAATCAAAAATGGTAACTTTACGTGGGTAAATTAAATGGCCCCGTACTTGTCTTAGGCGGGACTTCGGGGATTGGTTACGAATTCGCGTCATACTTCGCTAAAAGAGGCTACGAATTGTCTGTGGTGTCCCGTGGTAAATCTGCTCTCCATGAAGTCACTAAACATGCCTTGTTGGGTCTCGGCGCATCAAGTGTGGAGGTTGTTTCGTGTGATCTCATGAATAAAAATGAAAGGTTGAGAGTTTTTAAGAAATTGGCAGCTGATAACGATTTTAAACATATTTTTTTAGGTGGTCCGGGACCGTTGCCGGGTAAAATAGAAATGTTAACCGATCAAGACATCTTAAATTCGTACAATGCGTGTATTGAGCTGCCAATTCATTGGCATAAAATATTCCGCAAACACCTACTACCTCACTCTGCAATATGGATTTTATCAAGCTCAGCTGCCATCGAACCTCCATCTGAACACCCCTTTCACCTTTCATCAGTTCTCAGGCGAGGTACTCAGGGAATAGTTGAAGAATGGAGATCTGATGGATTAAGTGTGAATGTTTTGGCTCCTAAAGTCGTCAGCACTCCTATGGCAATTGAATATGGAAAAAAACTCTCGAATAGCTCAAACGCGCAACTTGCAATTCAAGCGCTAAAAACCTTTTTCAACGTTGACCGAATTGAAAATCCAGAAACTTATATAGAACGTGAGATCGAAAAGCATGTCGCAACAGTCTGAAGAAACTACGAAACTCTTTGCTCAGATCAAAAAGAGTTTCGACCGATTTCTTCAAAAACATAGGACTCCCTTGAAGTGGATCAGCTTTGGTTTCGTTGCAGGAACCTTTGCGTGTGCTTTTATATTCAAGATACCCTTGTTGCTTCTAGTTACCGTGCCTGCTGCGTTTTTGATGCTATTTTCAAGACATTCGAAATCTGACAATATTTTCAATTTATTCGCCGAAATTGCTCTTTCCGTGGTGATCGCCTATGCCGTTTTATACCTGATTACTTTTTCTAACCAATCATCAACTGGAGCAGGCACTCCTCTACCCTCCCCCAAAATATGGTTTAGCGAAAATATTGCTATGGCTACACTTATTGGGTTCATGCTTCTCTGCTTGACAGTAACCCTAAGAGCCGCAGGACTTGTTTTTGAAACGAAAGAAATCACAGAGAAAATTGAAGATCAAGAAAAGAGTCTTACGGATGCTATGGAAGCATTTACGGGAAAAATTTCTGACCTTTCCAAAGTCACTACCAAAATAGAAAGACATACGGATAAGTTAAACCATGTCGACCTCGTCAATCGCGCCTTAGAACTAAGGTCTCGTCTCGAGGATGATGCATCGGATCAAGAGCGTATTGACGCTCTTCAAGCTGGACACGGCACACTCGTTTCCTGGGAGGCAAGCAGCACTCAAAAAATAAATAATCTGTCGAAAGATCGTGATCTACAAGGAGCTGCATCGGCTGCATGGTGGAAGATCATTCAATCCTACTCTTATGAAGAGAGGTTGGACCTCACACAATTTGAGATGGCAACAAACGTACGAAACTACTCTGTTTTGCTTATATCCGCCCTTGAAACATTTAGATCAAAGTTAGAGCGCTCGAGAAAGTACAAAGATTTGGTCATCGTTCAATGTTCGACTTTTTCAGCAAAAGACTTCATCAACTTTCCATTTGGCGTGGGTGAACGACGTCGATATTGGGATGCAGAGTTTTTTGGAACGTATAGACGAAGTATGTCAGCGATTTTTGCTTTGCCTGATGTACACCCTCATCGAGTGGTCCTTTGTTACGACAACAACAAGTCTGATGCAAAGAACAAAGGCGACGAAAAACGAGATTTTGATGAATTCTTTAAGAAAGGGATCCGAGTCGAATCAAAGTCTCATCACTTACTTATGTCTACAATTTTGACTGGGTGCAGCTACGCAATACCTATTTCAAGCAATCGAGAAGATTTCTACGAACGAGGACATTTGGCTAGAGTCCTTGGCGGTAAATTTGACCCTTTGAATACTAATTGGGTAAATAATAGACCTAACTATTGCCTACTTAGACCCACTGCACCCTTGGTAAAACATGAGGATTTTCGGGGTGATTTCTCGAAACAAATCTATAAGCCTTGCGTGGAAGTCGACGGATCAGCAACTGAGTTGATTATGAAGGACAAAAAGATATTTGACGGGACCTGTTTCTTAGGCTTCCTTTCTGATCGCGAGAAACACTTTTGGTCACTTGTGGACAACCTCAAGGACAAGACCGCTAAATTCGCTGACAACAAAAATCTATCTTCTATCGTAACCGAAATAAGCAATTCTCATAAAACACTTAGTGCCGATCGGAAGAAGTTATTGAAGATCGTCAATCAATCGAACAATCTGGGCTTTGTTAAACTGGAAGAACGGCTGGGATTACTCATTGGCGCCATAGTGATGACAACGCAAAAGATGGATGCACTATACGCAGAATTTTGTTCGTCGAGTGGAGATCATAAGTTCCCAATTGAAACCACTGGCACTCAGCAGAGAGTGGCGCCGGCCGAGCATTGGCTCTATCATTTCCTAAATTTTCTTGACGCTTCTTCTCATGAAGGAATTTTCGACGAACGGGCGCGAAAAATTCCGGCTTGGGACTTGTTTGTCGGCGACATGCTCGGTCACAAGCGGACAAAGTTTAAAGGAAAACCAGAAACATGGCCGTCAAGAAATTTAGATATACTTTCGCAAAATATTAGATTTGTGGATTTGAATAGCGAAGCTCAGTGGCCCAGTGGTTTAACCGACAAGATGACTTCTGGAGATCTATCAAGTGAATTCATGATGATTGGTTTTAGAAAGCCTCCGTCAAAAAATGGCGACCCTGAAAAAGAAGAAGGGTTGTGTTCAGTAGAATGGGGGCTTTTAGTGACTTCGGATGTTGCTGAGCCATACAACTCATGTCGCCTCGGTTTTCACTTAAACGAACCTGGTAGTGACTTTAGTGAACACAAGAACTTCGTTGAAAACCTTTGGGAAAATGAAGACGTCATAGGTTTCAGTAATAAAATGTGCTCAGAAATCTTACAGGACCTTTCTGATATAGAAGAGAAAATACGTAGACCGGTAACGCCTTGACGCTTTTAAGTTTGATTATAGTCAAGACTCTTTTGTTTGGCTCGCTAGGATACTTTATTCGCGCTAGCTTGGCTGCCACGAGAGGATTTGATGTTGGGCAAGCAGGATTGCTCACTATTAGCGGTTATACGTTTTGGCTTTTATCCGCATACTTTGAGTCAATTTACGCGTTACTATTTTTGTCCCTAGCATTTCTCTGCTTACTGTCAGTTCTATGGCACACCACGCTCAACACATTAATTCAAAGGGTAAATTCTCCTGCCTTCATACTGATTGGCGGCATTGGCTTTAGCGGGATAGTTACAGGATTATTAGGTTTCATATTCGGGCCTGGTACAAAGTCGATGGCCCCCGGACTTATCTCAAACCTAACAAGCTTGGAGCTATCGTTGATATTTTGTAGCCTTAGTTTGCTCACCACCTTGTTACTCAGATTCTCAAGAATTGGTATCATGCTCGATATGCTTGATCGTGACAGATCTTTCGCAATTGAAGTTGGATGTGCGCCATCTAACTTCATGCCAGCATATGGCTTATTGATTGGATTCAGCCTGAGTTTGTCAGGAGCTGCTAACATGCTCATCAACGGCACTAGTCCAGATTCAGGGATCCATCTATTTCTAATTGGGGCTGCAGTTGCTATCACATTTCAAGAATTTCGAATGAGAAATTGTATGATTGCTGGTTTATTATTCGCATCGATAGAAACACTTATAACTTACTGGGTTTCACCTAGTTTTGCAGCGCTTCCAGTTTTTGCCTTCATTCTGATAGCGGTCACAGCCAAAAGCTTTCGTAGAGAGGCAATCTAGGTTGCTGTTTCTACTTCATATTGCGAGTCTAACGATGCTCTTTGGCGCTGCAGGGGCTTGTGCCGGCGTATATCAGAATCGATTAAATGTTGTTGGCCTTCACTGGGCTTTTCTATGCTCTGGATCAGCTTTCTCGTACGGGCTCCTTACCAGCGTGCTGTTTATACCACCATTAATTTCGCTTGCACTCTCAGTGGTTGGCGCAACCTTTGCGTCATGCGGCCTCACTCTATTGCGATTGAAAATCGCGTCTCATAATTTCACGATTCTAACTTTTGCAATTGTGATGGTGTGGCTCTCCGTTTTGAAGTTAATTCCAAGACACTATGGTGGGATATACGGACTATCCGGAGTCCCGGAACTAATAGGATATTTAAACCGGAACATTGAAACGATAATATTTAGCTTTTTGATTTTATTATTCGCAGTACTTACGTTTCGATATGAACATCGAAGCAGGATCAGAGTTAGCGCAGAATTAGTCGCTGAAAATCCTACACAAGCACAGGATCTTGGTGCCCACAGTGTGTTTACCTTAAGTCTATATGGAGCGCTATCCGGAGTAATATTTGGCTGCTTCGGCGTTGTCCAAGCCGCATATGTTGGTTTTGTTGGAGTGAATTCGTTCGATATCGGTTTTTCGATAATCGTCCTGAGTTTGGCAGTCTCATACTCGATCAGTGTACGGTTTTTCTGCATCGCACTAATTTGTGTGGTTACAGCACCAGATTTACTCAAATTGCTTGGCGTCTCAGGTTCTGGTGTAAGTTATCTAAGATTGATGATCTCTGGGGCCTTATTATTGGGAATCTGCATTAGAGTAAGGAGAGAGAAAATTGCATTTGGAGTGTAAGCATATTTCTAAGCGATATGGGTCAAAACTTGTTTTGAATGATGTTAGCTTTACCCTCGGCTCGAGCGGACTGACCCTTATCACTGGTCCAAATGGCAGTGGAAAGTCCACTCTGTTAGATATTTTACAAGGTGTTACATCTCAAACCTCTGGTGAGGTTGTCATTGATGGTAAGTTCGTAAAAAGAAAGATTCGCGCACAGGTGCTCTTGCGACAACTGCAAGAGGAATCTCTTTACCCCACTATTACGGTTGGTGAATATTTAGATTTTGCAAAAAATGTCCACTCCCGCAGATTGTCTCTTCAAAAGCCAAAACGAATTTCTCTTGATGAAGTGTACTTAAAAAATTTCAAAGCGCTCTTTAAAACATCAAAGATTGAGGAACAATTTGGGACCCCCATGCGTCTCTTATCTGGAGGGCAAAGAAAATTAGTGGTTACGGTTGCGTCACTGATAAGGCCACAAAAGATACTACTGTTAGACGAGCCTTTTGCAGGCCTTTCGCAATTGGCTGCATCTCAGCTTATACCCATTATAAAAAACGAAAGCAAAAGTAGGTTGATCATCGTGGTAGATCACGAACTACACGATTTCCAGTATAGTTGTGATAGGGTCTTTCATCTTCGTGAAGGTCATGTTTCGGAAGTGCATCAATCGTGACCACAATAGAACCAAACGACTCGTTTGTACTAATTGTAAACGAATTAGCAGTTGGTTATTCGAAGGAAATGCCAATCCTCAAAAATATTGGATTTTCAGTGAAGCCAGGAGAATTAGTAATACTGGCAGGTCTTAATGGTACCGGCAAAACTACAGTCATAAAAACACTCTTTGGCCTGATTCCTCCATTAGACGGCTCCTTTGAATGGTATGGCATCTCGTCAAAGGGCCGTCAAACAAACGACTTTTTAGATCAAGGTGTTAGGTATTTAGGACAGGGATCACGAGGCTTCAAAGGATACACAACAATGCAACAATATAGAAAAGTCAATTTTGTTTTGAGCAAGCGGCTGATGTTCAATCCGCTGGAAAAAACCCCGTCTTCCGCGTTTATCGACACGCTTTCATACGGTCAGAAACGTTATCTTGCACTAAAGAGCATAATGCCTGGCGCCAGAACGATGGTTTTAGATGAACCCTTTTCTGGCCTAGATGAGGAAAGTGTTTTGAGTTTGGTGGATTGGATTGGTCGAAAGACTACAGAGGGTATGTCCTTTTTATTAATTGACCATAACTGTATATTTGAGAAAGCCTGTGATATAAAAGTGAAGACCTTATCACTATCATAGACTAAGTGGTGATTTAGACGGATATGTTCACGTGTGTACTTGTTACTTTCGGTGAATATTCAGCAAACGTTCACGATCCGTTTCGTAACGTATGCCTTGATTGGAGACTTACTATGCCTTCTGTTGTTACAACGGAGTTTTACAAACACCCTAAGTTAGATGGGGTAAAGATATTCCCACTTGACGGGAAAGCTTCGCGCCGTGGTGAGAATCAAAGGGTGCTGGTGACGCTTGAACCAAATGTTGAAATCCCGCTGCACTCACATAGTGTAAATGCAGAAATGTTTATCGTTTCTGGGTCTGGTAAGGTCCTTTCTGATGATAACACTAATGGCACTACCGTAAAAACAGGCGCAATGGTCTACTTTGAAGCGGATAATCGACACGGCTTTAGAGCGGAACGTGATGGTATGTCTTTCATTTCTTCGAATGGTGGTATTGTTGATTTTGCACCACAGCATTGGGATATTACATTCTAATGAATAGGCTCGGTGGAGTGTGACCTGCACCTATTAGCTATAGCACGCTTTGGCCTGTTACCCCAACCCGCACTTCAGACCCGTAAATAGCTAACTAAAGTTTCGGCAGGTTTTCGACAAAGTTAGAATGAATTGGGTGAGAAATTTTCAGTAATTCATCTCTCCGGTAGGTCATCGACCCACCATCACCATAACTTGGACGAGAGTTTTTATGACCCATCAACAGACATCTCAAACCATAGTCCAACCCAGCCTCTAACATTCGTTTCTCAAACGAATGCCGCAAGGAATATAGGCGATGATCAGGGGTTGGTTGCAGCCCCCTCACTCTGAGGCCATCCATTATCGCTTTAGATAGGATATTCCCTTTATCACGGTAACGAGGGAAACCGTGTGGTGCACGTTTGAAGGCCTCTAATGCACATCCAACCAATGGGATATCACGAGACGAAGCAGAGGCTTTGAGCTGACGGTCAGACCGTGACCGGATTTGAATGTAAGGCACCTCCGCATCAAGAATGATATTCTCAGGCAAAATATTTGAAAGCTCACTGGGCCGACATCCAGTTTCTATCATTGCGTAAACGAGCAACGTTGCGTCAGCATTCAACCCGTTAAATACTCCTGGCTCTAAAAAACGCGTCCCAACAAATTCATCGGTGTAACACGGTACGTCCTTGGAGGGCTGTTTGGCGAAGCTAAGATTTCGAAATGGGTTTTGCCTGTTCTCGTCGCCTTCATATATCCAAAACTCACGATAGAGTTTTCGGATATTTCCAATATCGCGATTAGCACTATTGGCGGTTAGGGGCTTAATTCCCTGTTTGGGTGCGACACGTCCTGCCCACCAATTATAGTATTTTCGAGCGTGGTCTCGTGTGATTTCATGCATTGGCAGGTCACCATTAATCTTGATAAAATTTTTCAGTGCCCGCATTTTAACTTTGCGCCACGATTTCTTCTGCTCTTCAGATTTTCCAAGCAAATCACCAACGGCAATTTCTTCGCAGTACAGGTTCATCGCTTGACTGATTTTAACGGAGGGGCGATTGACCAAACCTAGTACAGCGTCGGCTTCCTTCTTATCCGGCACCGGATCAGTTGGTATGGACTTCAAACGCTTCATGATTTCAGCGAGTGTTGCGATATCAGCGAGGTCTTGTGCCGGCGTATAAACGAACCCTTTCGCCAGGGCACGCCGTTGGGCTGAGGCGTAAGTCTTAAGCGCGACTTCCGTCGACATATCTCCACTCATGACAACACTGAGCCAATACTGATCATCGGCCTCAACGAGCGCATCTCGTTTTGCTCGAGCCAATTCTAAGCTTTCAGTCTTGAGTGATTTATAGACAGTGCCCCGCTTATCAAAAAATTCGTACTCTTTGGGGACTCGCCGGACGTAGTGCCAACGGGCTCCGCGCCTCTTAAGATGCTGATTTAAGTCCTTCATCATGCCCATAGTGTAGGCCCCTTTGTAGGTCAAAATGTAGGTCAAAAACCGTGAGAAATCGCAGGAACCCGTAAGTGAATACAGGAAAATATAGTGATTTCAGGAATTTAACCCTTTGATATCAAAGGAAAATGGTGCGGCCGAGAAGACTCGAACTTCCACGGGTATTACCCCACAGCGACCTCAACGCTGCGCGTCTACCAATTCCGCCACGGCCGCACATTAAGGTTGGCGGTCTATAAGGCTGACTGACCGTCATGTGAAGCCTAAAATGCAAACGAAATTCAGGCTATTTTCAGTCAATCAGACAGTCTATAATCAACACACACCGGATGGAGCCTCACATGAAAATATTTGCTGTCAGCCTAATATCTCTGAGCCTCGTCGCGCTCACCGCCTGCGATGAAGTAAGTTATGACCCTGCCAGTGGTGAGGCAAGCGAGGCGCAAACCATGACAGATCTCTCCAAAATGGATCTGCCTGAAATCATCACCTTCGTTGACGAAGAAGCGACTAAAATGACAAGCCTTTTGCAAACGGTCACGGATGGTCCATCTGCCGAAGCGGCGGTCGAGGATATCCGCGCGACCATACCTCGGTTAAACGCCTCGATAAAATCCCTCGAAAACACGAACCCAGATGAAATCACATTGAGCATTGGCAACATGCGGAAGATGATGAACGTGGCACAGTCGCAAATGGGTTTACTCAATGAGGTCAACCGTATTAGCAAAATTCCCGAGGCGCGGGCCGTGCTCGAAAAAGAATTTGATAAAATTGAGATCACAAATAGATAAAAAATTATATAGTTCAGAGCCTGTTCTATGGGAAATAGCGGACGGCCACGTTCCCTACCCCGTTGCGCATGAGCGAATGAAAGCCCGCGCGGCGGCCATCGCTGCAGGCGAAGCTAATGAGCTTATTTGGCTTTTAGAGCACCCGCCGCTTTATACGGCGGGGACATCAGCAAATCCGTCCGATCTTGTCGCGCCAGGTCAATTTGACGTTTTCGAAACAGGCCGCGGCGGGCAATATACCTATCACGGGCCGGGACAGCGGGTTGCCTATGCCATGTTAGATCTGCGCAAGCGCGGCCGCGATGTATCTGCCTTTGTGAGAGGTTTAGAACAATGGATTATCGATACATTAGACGAGTTTGATGTCGCCGCTGAACGCCGCTGCGGGCGGGTCGGCGTCTGGGTTACGCGAGACGATGGGCGCGAAGAGAAAATCGCCGCAATTGGCGTGCGTCTCAAAAAATGGGTGAGCTTCCACGGGATAAGCATAAATGTGGCCCCTGACCTGTCGCATTTCGGCGGTATCGTTCCTTGCGGGATCTCGGAACACGGCGTTGCCAGCCTCGCCTCCCTCGGCAGAGACGTCACGATGTCGGAGGTGGATAATGCCTTGAAATCAAACTTCGGAAAAATTTTTGGACCAACATCGGCCCAATAAAAAACCCGCCATTACGGCGGGTTTGAACACTCACGTTATGATGAGTTTGATTAGGAATCGCCTGTCGTCGCAGGTCCGAATTGATTGTCGTGATTGTCGGATTTATTGAGCATATTGATTAAGAAAGCCGCGATACCTGTCCCGACCAATCCAGAAATAGCACTAGGAATAGCAGATTGCTTAGCAACGGCTGGTCCCATTTCTTTCGTGATCGCCATTATCTCGCCCAGGCCTGAGCCGCCCGCCGCAGCCGCTTCCATAGCCTCTTTGAGTTCAGCCTCTGCCGCACTTGGCATGACGGCACCCATGACCATTGCCAAAATAATAAAAACGACCACCCAGAGAATAAACCAAACAATGCTCATCCATCCAGAGCGGCCTGCATCATGGCTTCTCTTAATAAGTAAAAAGAAAAGCGGAATAATCATAAGAAAGGACGCAAACCCTAAAAGCTGAGATATTTGGAAGCTAATCAAGCCCGTTAGCGAAATAATCGCACCAATGACGGCCAAAACCATCATGCCCTTCATAAAGGCTCCCGGCCCAATTCGGCCTGATGGCGAAAATAGTAAATTACCCATGAGAATCTCTCCCTCTCGTTGTTTAACGATATGAGAGTGACGAATTTCAACAAAAATGCAAGGGAAATCGTAAGCGAGCTCTATACAGAAGGGCCGTAACGATTGGCCTCAGGGTCCGGTTTGGCGAGCGCAAGCCACGCCGTGAAGCTCAATAAAAGACCGACGACAACGAGACTCAACAGGGTCTCGCCCGCCTCTTGCCGCGGCTTAAACTCCGCATTTAATCTCTCGACCACCTCAGGCGGCGGAGGGTTATCGCGCGAATATTCGCTATAGGCCGCAAAATACTCTGCCCCGCCATAGACCAACATAACCACAATCATCGCCGCCAAAATAGCGCAGAGCAGCCCCGTCACCGGCCACATTGTGCGGCCAATATCATGAAGCCGTTTCCCATAAACACTATAGGCGATCTGCAGAATGACGAAGGGAAACGCTAAGACGGCGAAAAACCCCGCCATTGATCCTCCCAACGAATTTAATAATACACCGTAAAGCATGAAGATCACAACCAAGCCGATAAGACCAATCGCATAATCCCGTCGTCCAATACGTCCGCTAGGCGAGAACAAAAGTTTGAGTAGATTTGGCATAGGGTCATTTACCGTCCCCTACGCCCGGCGCAAGTATTTGCCGTTAGAAACGTTCCGCCCGGCGTAAATGTCGCGGGTAGGATGAGATCCAAATGTCCGTCAGCCTCAGCACAAAACTAAACTAGTTTAATGATGACGGATTTAATCAACCGAGGCGCGTTTCAATCAGATTACCGTGTTCCATAATTTTGTGGACAGGGCATTTATTCGCAATCTCAACGAGGCGTCCGCGCGCGGCATCGTCCAATTCCCCAACGACATTTAAAACACGGCTAAAAACATTTTGCGTCTTCCCGTCTGTTGTTTTCCGAAGACTATGCGTGACGGTTACAGAAATATTTTCAACATCCCAATTTTTACGCCCAGCATACATCCGCAATGTGATGGCTGTGCAACTCCCCAATGACGCACATAAATATTCGAAAGGCGACGGCCCAAGGTCAGCACTACCAAAACTCAAAGGTTCATCGGCATAAAGTTTGTGGCGACCATTATCCACATCCAAGGTGTATTTACCGCCAGGGCGTTCAGTCACTGTCACAGGTGATGCCATTACAAACACTCCAATATCTCGCCCAAAGCGATCGTCTCTTTTCGCAAAGCCGACGTTATTTCGGCCTGTTCTTCGTCTTCGCCCCAAAGTTCAATTTGATAATCATTGTCCAAACGGGATAAATCAAACGCTTCTTCGGGCACCAAAGCCCCAAGCATGACAGCTTTGGCCAAAATAACGGAGCCATAAACCGCAATGAGATGAACAAAAAGCGTCAATCTCAAATCATCCAATGACGCGGCGAAGCGCTCAACCTTATCTAGGCTTTTGACGGGGTGAGTTACGGCCTGCAAGGTTTCTGTTGTCTCCAGAACTATGCCCTTATCCGTTGCCCATTCTAACCAACTGTCCCACGCCGCTGACTGACGGTCCTTAAGGATACGCGGCTGGGGCGCCCGAAAACACAAAAGATCTGTCTCCGCATATCGACGCGCTTCGGCGACCAAAAGCGGTCTGTTTTCTGGCGTTTGTTCAATCGCGACATTTGCAAGGCGCGTGACCGGCATGACACTCGGATTTATACGGTCGACTTGCGCCTCCCACTCAGCAGAAATTCTCTTCGCAAGCGCCTTTGATGGGAGAGATAGTTTCAGCTTCCCGGGTGTTCGCAATTGTTTCCCGTCCAACAGAACTGCCCATGACCCCTCAATCTCCTCGACGGTCACCTCGTCATAGAACCGCTTTGCCATCGCCTTAGCCATTATGCAGGCACCACGTCAAAGACACATCGCTCACTTCAACTCGTCCCAATCGACAGCATCATTTTTTGGATTAAACCCGAAGGCTGCGAAGGCATTTTCCATATGTTCCGGCAGCTCTGCGGTAAATTTCAACAACGCCTTCCCTTCTCGCGGTAGCTCCAGCGATCTCGCATGAAGGTGCAGCTTATTTGCGAGCCCGCCCGGTTTAGGCCTATCCGTTAGATACTTCGGGTCGCCAGCTATGGGCGCGCCGAGTAATTGCATATGCAGGCGTAATTGATGTGTCCGTCCCGTTAGCGGCATCATCGCGACCCAGGCCGCTTTTTGGCCCGCTTGGCTGCGGACATCATAAAGCGTGCAGGCATGTTTCCCGCCATCATGTCCGTGGCGGACGGCCATCATGACCTCTTTGCCCTCATTAATATTGCCAAAGCGATTATCAAGGCGACCCTTGGCCATATAGCCTTTTATTTCCCCAGAAATCGGACGCGGGACACCGTTCGTGATGCCCCAATAAATTTTCTCGGCGCGGCGACTTTGGAAAGCGCGTCCCGCCCATTTTGCGGCGGCCGCTGTCTTGGCTAACAAGAGCACTCCGGACGTGTCGCGATCCAAGCGGTGAACGAGGCGGCATCCCTCCCCTAAGGCCGGCAACATACCGTCAATATGGCGGGTGGTCTTTGTCCCGCCCTGCACAGCAATGCCAGCAGGTTTGTTCAAAGCGATCAGCTCATCATCTTCATAAATTATCAGGGAGCGAATGAACGCGGCGTCTGCGTCCGGCACGGGGGGCGGACCCGTCATATCAGACGGATCAGGTAGAGGCGGAACACGCACAATTTGCCCGCCTTCAATCCGAACATTACCCTTTGCGCGTTTACCGTCGAGGCGAATTTCACCTTTGCGCAGAAGCTTTTCGACTTTGCCATGCGGGATATGCGGGAATTGCCGTTTGAACCAGCGGTCCAAGCGCCCGCCGGCATCATGATCCGGAATGGTGATTTTTTGGACGCCGCTCATGCTGGGCCTCGCATTAAGAATAAGCCGGCCGCGACGGCGACGATAGACAGAACCACAGAGCCGCCAACATAGCCCAGAAGCGGACCAAAAGCCTTGGCTTGGATCATATTGATAGCGTCTAATGAAAAAGCCGAGAATGTCGTAAATCCGCCAAGCACGCCAACCGCCGCGAAGAGACGTATCGACTCTGCGTTATCTGGTCCGGAACGTAGGAGCCAACCCGCGAGCAGCCCCATCAAAAACCCGCCAATGAGATTTGCGAGCAAGGTTCCAACCGGAAATCCCCCGCCAAAGACGCGGGCCGCAAACACACCAAGGCCATAGCGGGCGCTTGCGCCGATCGCACCGCCGAGTGCCACTGTAAGAAAGGACATCATAAAGGCCTCCTAACGGCGGCATGGCCACAGGCCAACAAAAAAGCGGCACGCCCAGATTTAATGGACAGTGCCGCTCAGCAATAAATCAACCGCGCTATCGCGGTCGCCTTAACCTAGCGTTGAGGCTGGCAAACATACATAAAGTTACCGCACCGCTTCATGAAATGAACATCTGTTCCATTCGCAGAGCGAACTTTAAACGCGTCAAGATGGGTCGGGTCTGCCACATTCAATGTCGAATATTGCAAGGCATGTTGCGTCCCAAAACCCAGAATGCCTGACGTCCCTTGTGCAAGCCTATCCTCTGAGAACATGGAGGCATCCATATCTTGAAAAGCTCCATAACCTAAAGACTTCGCGAGGAGGTCCAGAAAGGACTTGTCGCGCGGGCTTGTGTTATATTTGACCTGCAACCGGTTGAAAAACTCATCTGGTGAATAGCCTGTTGAGTCGCCGAACTGAGGGTTTGTTCCCAGACGGCCAACGCTAATCGGTGTTGAATAACCCACATCAAATAATACATTTGGCGAGGACCCGCAGATACGGCCTGCGACGGACGATGGCGTCATCTTTGCCGACGTCTGCTGGGCGGGCTTCGCGGCCGGTTTCACCGGACATCCCGCTTGATCGACCGCTGTCGAGCCATCCCAGCACAGATAGTCCTTAGCGACCGGTTTTGCGGGACATGAAGTCTCTGATGCGGCGAAACTATCATCCCAACAGGTGATTTTTGCCGGACACGCCGCATCATCTTTCGCCTTAGACCCATTCCAACATGTCACCATAGCCGCCGCTGGTGACGCGGCTTCCGCTGCAACAGGCGGAGTGGTCGCAACATCTTCGGAACCTCCAACGCAAGTTCTGAACAAGAATAGCAAGGCCAGCAAGCCTAACAACCCAAGCAAGAGCCATTTGAGCCAACCCCAAATTCCCGCGCCAGCCGCCGACGCAGCCGAAGCCGCGACAGGGGCGGCAGCGGCAACGGGCGCTGCGGCTTCAATGGGATCGGCCGCGACGGCTGCAGCTTTAGGCTCGGGTTTAGAGTCAGCTATGGCTGCGACGCCGGCAGCTGCGGCGGCAACAGGGGCGGCCACAATGGCAGCCGCTTTTACCGGCACGGTAACCTTTTTGACGCTCGTCACTTTTGGTTGGGCCTTTTTAATTGGCTGAGCTGCCTTGGCCCCCGCACCTGCAGCAACTAAGCCTGCCGCGGCCAAAGGCGCAGCGGCTTTCGCAGCTGGCTTTTTCTTCGCCGCGGGTTTCTTGGCCACTGGTTTCTTGGCCACGGGCTTCACCGTCTTGGGCTTGGTCGTATTGGGCTTCACTGTTTTGGGCTTGGCCGTCGAAGGTTTAACAACCGTTTTGGCCGCAGCGACTTTTTTCGGAGCCACTGGGGTTTTTGCCGCCGCAGGACGGCGCCGCGTTCCCAAGAGATAAGCCGCGCCAGCAGCCGCAGCAGCGGCAGATCCATAACCTACGGAGCGCGCTATTTCTTTGTGGTTACCCGCCCGAAGAATAAATCCTGGCTTTCCGTTTGCGCCCGTGCCTTGCACATAGCGCTTTTCAATTTTCATATTTTTCCGGACCGATGCCAGTCCAACGTCGCGGATCGCGGCGGTAGGATAGCCTTCCGAAATCAGCGTCAGCTTGCTGTCATCAAAATATGTGAAATAATATTCCCCATCATCGCCTTTAAATTTTTCAAAGCCTTTCTTTTTACCCTTTGTCTGCTTTCGGTAAAAGGCGAGCGGCGGATAGTTATCCTCATCACCTTTAGAAGATTTTGCGGTTGTGGTCTTTTTTGCGGTTGTGGAATTTTTTTTCAGTGCGGTCTTTTTTGCCCGTACAGCTTTGGGGGCTTCCCCGCGAAGGCTCGCTGCAGCGTTCACCGCCCCGCCGCGTGACTTAAACCAACGCGACGTCGCGATCTCTTGCTTATTCGCCGCGTTAATATCGAAATAATGCTGTCCATTTTTATGAGTGTGATACTCATAGGCAGATGCCAGACCCATGTTCTTCTTTACGGATGCGATGCCGTTATCTCGCCCGCTTTTGGACGTATAGCTCTCAGAAATTAGGAGGATTTTTCCATCTTCAACATAGTGGAAATAAAAGGCTCCGTTATGTTCGAAACGATTGAAACCGTCCGCCATCGCGCCATTTGTCTCATAGAATGAAAGCGGTCGATAATTTTCAATGCGGTTATCTTTTGACGTAAAGCTTGCAGCTTTAGATGCTGCTTTCTTTGTGGCCGTTTTCTTAGGCGGCGTCTTTTTCGGAGCTCCCGTCTTCACATTGGTTTTTGCCCCGCCAGCGTTTGACATACCGGCTTTTGACGAAAATTTTGCGCCGGATAAACGCGACGCCATTTTCTGGGCCTCGGACGCGGATGCGAAGCTCGGACTAATCGCAATCTCTTGGCCATTGCCAGCTTTCAGGCTAAACCCATGACCGCTCTTACCGCGCGCATCAAAGCGATAGCGCGTAGCGAGTTTTTCGTTTTTCTTGACGGATTCAATACCATTGTCGCGGCCGGGCTGCCCCGTATAGGCTTGGCTTAGTAGCGTAATTTTATTGTCGACATATCGACAAAAATAATAACTCTCGCCATGTTTGAATTTCGAGAACCCAGCCTTTTTAGGCGTGGTATTATCAGCGTAAAATTTTACAGGTTTATACTCATCTTGCGTATGATCAGCCATTGGACATCCCTCCCAGTCGTTCCAGAGGTTCATCTAATAGGAAATCGGAAAGAATGAAAACACTTAGTCCACATGCGCGAGTGTTAAACGGCAGTGTACCTATAGGCGTATATTTGTATTCGAGAGCCCTAGTTTTGCGGCGGCAAATACCGAATAGGCAGAGATCCGATTCGGCCGTCTCTATCCACCTGAACATCCCAAACAACATCTACAGGTTCCGACAATAAAAGAGACTCTAATTGGCGCGTAGATCTAATCGGCGTGTCATTGACATCCAAGATGAAATCACCTGGCCGCAGCCGATTATAATTCGCCGCCGATCCCCGCACGACTTTCAATACCATGACGCCCTCAAGATAGGGGTCAAAGCCTAGCTCTTCGCCAAGGGCGGGGCTCATATTGACAATAACAGCCCCATTAAAAGGATGCACGCCTTCTAGATCACGCTCATCCCGCAACGGTGATTCCTGAGGCGTATCGACCCGAACGCGGGTTGAGCGCGTGCGTCCGTCGCGGACATATTCAACCTCGGTGTTCTGTCTTGGCTTGAGCGTCGCCAATTTAAACCGAAGGCCGCTGTCATCATTAATTTCAACGCCGCCGACCGAAAGAATAACGTCGCCCTTTTCTAATCCGGCCTTGTCCGCAGGGCCATCTTCCAACAGCTCATTGATCACTGCGCCTTTGGCGCGGTCTAATCCCAAAGCCGCAGCCATAGTGGTATCAATACTATTGGTCCGCGCGCCAATCCAGGGACGCACAATCCGTCCCTCTGACAAGGCAGAGTCAATTGCGCGCTCTACAAGGATAGACGGAATCGCAAAGCCAATTCCGTTGGACCCACCAGACCGCGAGAAAATAGCCGTATTCACGCCGATTAGCTCGCCTTGCAAATTTACCAAGGCACCGCCCGAGTTCCCTGGGTTGACGGCGGCATCGGTCTGAATGGCGCTAGAAATATCCGAGACATTTGTTCTGCCCAGCGCCGAGATAATACCGGATGTCACGGTTTGGCCAACCCCAAACGGATTCCCAATCGCCAACACTATATCGCCGATTTCTGGGGCGCTATCGGCACCGACACGAAGGGTTGGCATAATTTCACCCTTCGTATCAATCCGCAGAACGGCGAGATCAGTCTCCTCGTCTTGCGCGACAACCTCAGCCTCAAATTCGCGCCGGTCATTGAGGACAACCTTCAACTCATCCGCCCCTTTGACGACATGCGCATTTGTGACGATGACCCCATTCCCGCGCACAATGACGCCGGATCCGAGAGAGCTCTCCACGCGCTCGCGCGGGGCGCGCTGCATACCAAACATTTCATCGAAGAATGAGGACCGGCTTCGCGTTCTCACGGTTCGAGACGTGAATATGTTCACCACGGCAGGGGCCGTTTGTTTTACAACGGGAGAATATGAGAGCTGAACTTGCGCCTGCGAATTGGGGACCACGCGGGTGATATCGACAGGGGCCTGCTGTGCATGACCTAAGGCGGGGCCGCCAAGCAATGCGGTGCCGAGGAGATAGGGGAGCCAATTCTTCATAGCCTCAATATAAGAGCACCTACCCCAAGGTTCAAAGGGATAGGCGCAGATTCTTGACCGAAATTAATTTGGCCCTTGCGGTTTTAATCCTCGCGATCGCGGAGGCGCGCCTCCGCCGCCGCAAGCGAGTCTTGCGCGCTTTCGAGATCCCGCAACGCATTTTCTAGATCAAAAGATACGCTTTCATCTGTCTTTAAAGACTCTAATTGCCGCTTCGCGAGTTCAAGCTGATGCAGCGCTGTTTCAAGCGGGTTTGAGGATTTAAAAAACTCAATACGTGAGCCAACGACTGTGTCTGCCAATCGAAAGGGTTCACCGCCGCGAACAATATTAATATGAGCGTCACCGCCTTTAGCGCCGAGCATCTCCCGGAATGCCTCAGGCAGTTTCGCCTCGCCGCCGTTCAAGGTTAGAACATGCACGTCGCCGTCGGTTAAACCCAGCTGTTTGAGTTTTTCGAGCTTCTCTAACCCTTCCAAACTCTCGAGTGATTTCAATGACTCAAGCCCTGATAAGCCTTCCAGACCCTTGAGAGCCGCCAGCCCCTCAAGACCCGATAGTCCTTCCAAGCCCTCGAGGGCTTTCAAAGCCTCCAATCCGGCCAAACCTTCCAAGCCCGCGAAAGCTTCCATATCAATATTTGGCAACGCTACCGTTTTACCATCGCTGTAGGTGAGCTGGTATGAGCCATCCTCTTTTCGCTCCAGATCCACTTCCTTGCGCTCTCCGCCTTTGAGAATTTGGTAGGCTTTGTTTTCGCCGTCCTCACTAACAATCTCATAGCTCTGTCCGTTGGTCACAACCTTGATCTCAATGTCCCTTTCAGGCTCACCTGCGGCAATACTCAAGGGCGCGGTCGAGAGCGCCAGCACGCTCATGGCCCCGAGCGCGAGAGCCCGGCTGCGCCGCGTCACTGGTCTGGCACGACCAAGCGTTTCGAGGCGGTCCGCAACGGGATGGGCCATGCCCAGCGTCAGGGGATCAGACACCCCAAAGTTCAGTAGGTTTCTCATTTTTCGTCTCCTTTTGAAATTTTTTCATCGAGCGGTATCAGCGAAAGCGCGAGATGCTTGGGCCGCTGTGCCGTGCCGCTTCTCTCTTTTGCAGCCTTAACCAAAGTCTCTGCATAGGAATGCGCCGTCTGCCCGCCCGTAAGTTTCACGACATAGGCGTCGCAAGCCGCTTCTTGGTCGCTGCGGAGCTTGTGCGAGGCATAGTGAACAAGCGGATTTGGCCAATTAAATGCGCGAAAACATAGTGTTAGCAGTGCGACCCAAAGATCATATCTTTTGATATGGGCGAGCTCATGCACAAGGGCGAAATGACGCTGCTCTGGGTTAAATTTCAACTTAAAATCCTGCGGCAGGATAACAAGCGGGCTAAAAACGCCCGTGACAAGTGGACCGAGATTGCCGGATGATATTCGAACATCGGGGTTGCGCTTTAGCCCGACTTGGCGGGCGGCGAGATTAATTTCCGCCGCGGTCTCGTCGGTTGGAACTACACTTTGCGCGATCAAAGTTGATTTGAAAGAGGCTTGCTGGATAAGCTGATAAATCAGCCAGACGCCTGCAACACTTAACCAAATTCCAATAAGAATTACGCCCATGGACGGCATATTCATTGCTGCCGCCTCTACTGCGCCTGAAGCCTGAGGCAGTACCGGAAAGGCTGCGCCATCAAGCGAGGGAGAAATAGCCTCCGGCGCGTCTGCCATCTGGGGTTTAAACGCCGACGGAACCCAGTTTTCCGGTACGGATAGCCCCGGTAAAACCAGCCGAATAAGCGGGAGGCTCCAGAGGGCATAGGCCGCATTCGCCCCGAAAGCGCGCGCGAAGGGACGCCGGATTAGGAGGATAATCAGGATCAACACACTGACCATAATACCGGTTTCCATGACCCAGTTCTGGAACAGCTCGGCGCTCATTTCTTTAGCTTTTCTAACAAGGCTTCGATCTCGGCAATATCTGTGTCCGAGAGACCATCGCCTTCCGCGAGATGGGCGACGAGCGGCGCAGCGCGGCCGCCAAATAATCGCGCGGCGAAATTCCGCGTGGCTGGCCCAGCATAGCTGTCGCGCGTGATGGCGGGTGTGTAGAGAAAACGCCGTCCCTCTGGCTCCGTATTCAAAGCCCCCTTCTCGACCAGGCGAGACAAGAGCGTCTTGATAGTGCGCGCGGACCAATCCTTTTGTGGCTCCAAGCGTGAAATAACTTCTGACGCGCCCAGTGGCGCTTCGCGCCAAAGGACGTTCATCACTTCCAGTTCGGATTGGCTGATTTTAAGTTTCACGTGGAACACCTTTTGACTACATTCGTAGTCTTACGGCATGACCACAACTGTAGTCAACAGAGAAATTAAAAAACCCGAACCGAAGTTCGGGCTCAAAATCTTAATCTAGTTATTCAAAGTTGCCGCGTGGGGCATCCCGTTGAAAATCGGGTCGAGATATGTCGCGCGCTGACCACCTTCCCATCCGGTGACGTTCTTGATACAAAACCGGACGACTTCCGGCGCTTCGCCGCGGCGAGCGCGCTTGGCTTCGGCCCGCTCAAAAGAGCGAATTTCCCGCAGTGAAGACGCCTGACCATTGGCGCAGGCCTGAATGACATTACTCGGAGTTGTGTTTGGAACTTGCGTAAATTCCGCGCGGTTGTAGGCGCGGTAATTCACGCTCACATAGTTACCGGAAAGATATTTCACAAAGATCATACGGCGATATTGCGGGTTATCACTTGGCCCTGTTTCGATGAGGAGCGTGGGGCTCACGTCGGCGGATTGCGCAAAGGCTGGCGCCGCAGCGCCTAACGTCCCAATTGCCAGCGCCGCGGACAGCAGAGACACCGGCAAGAGGCTTTTCGTAAGTTTTTTCATGTGATCATCCCCACAAAATAATGAAATTCATCATGGCTATAAGCAATTTCAGGACCGAAGGCAGTCCTGATAGCCTTAATTTTCATTAACACTTCGCGAGTTTTGCAGGTTTAGGCAAAATATTTAGGGTGAAATCGCCTCTTTAGGGAAAAATTCACAGCCGCGCCCCTTAAGAAGACCCTTAACCCCATAAAGCTCTAGCGAATTTTGATCTTGGCCAGGAATGCGGAAGATTTTTCGATGGTCTTCGGCGATCCGTAAACATCAATTTGTCCCATACCCGCCGCCGAGGCATCGATGCTTTGAGACGCGTAAACGGAGGCCTCTCCGACACCTGCCAGGTTCACCTCGACGTCTTCGCATTCCAAACCCTCAGCATCGAGTTCACCGACCCCGGCCATATTGACTTCAAGATTGAGGCACGATCCCGCGAGCGTTAGCTCGCCCACTCCGGCGAAATCAATGTCGAAACTATCGACGTCAATTTTGGAAACGCCGCCTGTCACAACCCCCGCGATTTCCATCCCGCTTAAGGCCGGCAAGGTAATGACCGCATTGACGCCTTGATTATTCCCGTTTCGCAGTTTGGGTTTCTTTCTGTCCTTTAAGCCCAAAACCAGCACGCCGTCTTCGACATAGACCTCGATTTTAGCCATGTCTTTTTTGGAGCCGGACGTTTCCACCGAGAAGCTGTCGCCGACCTGCACGTCCAAATGATAGACGCCCACAACCGAAATTTTGTCGAAATCTCACAAGGCATAAGTTTCCGATAGCTCGGGCTTCACATCATCGGCGAAAGCCGGAGCGGCGTTGAATAGAACAGCCATGGCACTGGCGGTCCCTAAAATTATTTTGCGTTTCATAGCGCTCTCCTTTATCGCTATTCGATAAGGGTCAGCCCCTGAATTGTCAATATTTATTATCGAAAAACGATAATATTAAGCCTCAAAAGCGGCCACAGCAGCGGCATCACGGGCTGTAATCTCGCCGCCGCCTTGGTGATAACGCCAGCTCCGTTCGCATTTCGTCCAGCCGTCCGCGCATTTCAGATCGGTGACGAGCATATCATCACTCTCCACTGAGAGCTGGCATTTCGATACAATCAGGTAATCCGCCAGAACATCTGATGGATTGGCAGGATCTGCATAGTCCGTCACATCCGTCAGGCCCAAAACTGACATTTCGGACGTCAGGCGGTTTTTCCCCGCGCGGACACTGGCCTCAAGCGAGGATTTGATGACGCCGTCTTTGCGCAAACCTTCTATCGCTTCAAAGGCTTCGTCGCGGAAGGCTTGAATACCCGTAATTGCCGCTGCGATGTCAGCATTTTCCCATTCCGGCGGAGCTGCGCGGAAAGTCTCCAAATGCACGGAACCATCCTCGCTCGGGAAACGCGCTTGCCAGACTTCTTCCATGGTGAAGCACATGATCGGCGCGAGCCACGTTGTTAGGCGCAGGAAAATCTCATTCATGACCGTTCTACAGGCGCGGCGGCGCGTGCTATTCAGCGGGTCGCAATACAGCGCGTCTTTGCGAATATCGAAATAGAAACTGGACAGGTCGCCCGTGCAAAAATTGAACAGCGTCGAGAAAATCTTCCGGTGGTCATGGTCGGAAACAGCAGCGCGGTGCATCTCCGTCAACTCATGCAAACGATGCATCACCCATTTCTCGAGCGCGGGCATGTCGGCATAGTCCACGGCTTCTGCGTCGGAATAACCATCCAGCGCGCCAATCATATAGCGCAGCGTGTTACGGAGCTTGCGATAAGAATCGACATTGGTTTGGATTATCTCTTTGCCGATTTTAAGGTCGTTTGTTGTATCGGATGACGCGACCCAGATGCGGATGATCTCGACGCCATATTGTTTGGCGAGGTCTAACGGGCTCATGGTGTTGCCGAGAGATTTAGACATTTTCAGCCCCTTCTCATCAACGACAAAACCGTCTGTCATCACGCCTTTATAAGGCGCTTCACCGTAAACGGCGCAGCTCTCGAGGAGGCTGGATTGGAACCAGCCTCGATGTTGGTCAGACCCTTCAAGATAGAGGTCGGCGCGGTCTGGCAGATCAGGACGCGCTTTCAAACAAAACGCATGGGTACACCCAGAATCAAACCAGACATCGAGAATATCCGTTACCTTTTCCCATTCGCTCGCGTCCTCTCCGAGGAAAACATCTGCGTCGGTATCGAACCAGCCGTCAACGCCCTGCTCTCGCACGGCTTTGAGGATACGCGCGTCGATCTCGTCGGCGTCGTCGCGTTCGGTGTGCAGCGTGCCATCTTTATGCACCATCAATGTAATCGGCACGCCCCACGCGCGTTGG
>CALDTL010000050.1 GCA_937923965.1 uncultured Caulobacterales bacterium | reverse complement strand
TCATCCGCCGGATTGGACCGATCTTACCTGGCGCGCGAGATACATCACAATATGCGCAAAATTCTACGGCAGGTGCGCCATGATTCATCATACACTTCGTAGCTTACTCGGCCTTGAAAATGATACGCCCGTCACGGGGCTTAGTGCCGATAGCCGTCAGATTAATCCAGGAATGATTTTCGCCGCCTTGCCTGGCGCCGCAATGGATGGCCGAGATTTTATACCTCAAGCTATCAAAAATGGGGCTGTTGCGATCTTGTCTGTGGAAGGCGTTCAGGCCGATGTGCCAGTTATGGCAGCTCCAAACCCGCGTCTTATCTATGCGCAGCTGGCGGCAAAATTATTTCCAGGTCAGCCAAAAACGGTCGTGGCCATGACAGGGACGAACGGAAAGTCATCGACGGTTGATTTCTTGCGCCAGATTTGGGCCCATGCAGGATTTAATGCCGCGTGTTTTGGGACTCTCGGCGTCACCTCTTCGGCGGGCTATAAGCCGATGTCGCATACGACTCCTGATGCAATCGCCTTGCACCAGACGCTTGCGGCGCTTTCGGCAGAGGGCGTGACACATGCCGCCATGGAGGCGAGCTCGCACGGCCTGAAGCAATATCGAATGGACGCGGTTAGGCTTGCTGCCTCTGGATTTTCAAACCTCACGCAGGATCATTTTGATTACCATCCAACGATGCAGGATTATTTTAACGCAAAAGCGCGCCTGTTCATTGATTTGACACCGCGGGGCGCGCCCGTCGTCATAAATACGAATGATAAATATGGGCGACATTTAGTCGATGTCTGCGAAGGTTTGGGACAGGATGTTTTGCAAGTCGGGTGGACGGGCGAAGATATCCGGATAGATGAAGTCATGCCTCATGCTGCAGGACAAAAACTGACACTGATTGTAAAGGGTGATCGCCACGCCGTTGATCTGCCTCTCGCTGGAGAGTTTCAGGTTTTGAACGCGGTGGCGGCTTTGGGTCTTGCGATAAAAACCGGCGTTGAGACATCCGTCGCGATAGACGCCTTGGGTCATCTCAAAGGTGTCGCGGGCAGGTTGGAACTCGCAGGCGTCAAAAACGGAGCCCCCGTCTATGTTGATTTTGCGCATACCGAAGATGGCCTCGATAAATTATTACGTTCGGTCCGTCCGCATACGGCAGGAGACATTGTGATCGTCTTTGGATGCGGAGGCGACCGCGATCCAGACAAGCGCAAGAAGATGGGCGCGGCGGCAGCTAAGCTGGCAGATCAGGTTATTGTCACCGATGATAACCCGCGCACAGAAGATGCAGCGACCATTCGGTCGGCGGTTATGCAGGGGTGTCCTGACGCAACGGAAATTGGTGATCGCGCCGCGGCCATCGCTGCGGGGATTGAGCGCCTTGGTCCGACAGACTGTCTGGTCATCGCGGGTAAAGGTCACGAGCAAGGTCAACTCGTAGGCGATAAAATTATCCCATTTTCTGACGTCGACGTCGCGAAAGGGTTTCTGTCATGACGTTATGGACATCAGAACAAATCGCTGAGGCGGCAGGCGGTAAGGCTACGGCGGCCTTTTCCGTCACAGGATTGTCGATTGATACCCGAAGCCTCAAAGCAGGGGACCTCTTTGTTGCGTTGAAAGATAGCCGGGATGGTCATGACTTTATTCCAGCCGCAATCCAAGCGGGGGCAGCAGGCGTTTTAACGGAATCCGCGCCCGAAGGCGTGCCGGCTGTTTTGGTTGAGGAAAGCTCCAAGGGACTGGAAGCGCTGGGTGTTTACGCATGCGAAACACGTCAGGCTTTGAGGATTGGCGTGACAGGCAGCGTTGGCAAAACATCTGTTAAAGATGCACTCGCCGTTATGTTTGGCGCGTTTGGACATGCGCATAAGTCCATAAAATCATTCAATAATCATTACGGCGTTCCCATAACGCTCGCGACGATTCCAGAGCAGGCCGAATACGCCATTCTTGAAATGGGTATGAATCATGCGGGCGAAATGTCTGGATTGTCTAAGCTCGCGCGGCCTCAGATCGCGCTAATTAACAACGTCGTCGGTGCCCATCTGGCGAATTTTGAAAATGTCGAAGGCATTGCCGATGCGAAAGCGGAAATCATTGACGGTATGGCTCCGGGCAGCACACTCATTCTCAATGGTGAGAATGAACACACGCCCAGAGTCCGAGCCAAAGCCGAAGCTGCAAAATTAAATATTTTGACCTTTGGGCATTCGGACGAAGATGACGTGACCATCGTGAGTCAAAATTCCCATGCGAGCGGGGGAAATATTCGGCTGCGTATCGCAAGACAGCAAATTGATGTGACGTTGATGGTGCCTGGAGATCACTGGTTCATGAATGCGGCGGCCTGTATGGCGGTGGCACATGCCGCAACTCTGCCGCTCCGCAAAGCGGCGATGGCTTTGCGGAAAATTTCAGCAGCGCCCGGCAGAGGCGACACGCATTCACTAAATATAGACGGCAAGTCTGTCACGCTGATAGACGAGAGCTATAATGCCAACCCCACATCTATGCGCGCAGCCTTTGCCGCCGCAGCCTTGCGCCCCGGGCGGAAACTCGCCTTGCTGGGCGATATGTATGAGCTGGGCGCGGATGAATTGGACCTACATCGGGGTTTGGCGCGTCCAATTGAAGAGGCTGGCTTCGCGCGCGTCTTTATGGCGGGCGAATGTATGCGAATGCTCATGGGAGCTTTGCCGCAGCCGTTGCGCGCAGGGTGGTCCTCTAAACCTCAAAACTTGTTAACTAAACTGAAAGGCGAACTCCTTGACGGAGATATTGTGCTGATCAAGGGCTCCAATGCGTCCGGCGTTGGAGCGGTGGCAGCGCAACTCAAAGAGGAGGGATCACATGCTCTATGAATGGCTTGCGCCATTGGGACAAGAGTTTCAGCTTTTTAACCTGTTTAATTACATCACGTTTCGTGTGGGCGGTGCGTTGATGACGTCTCTCATTATTTTCTTTGTTTTCGGCGAGAAAATGATCAATGCTTTGCGCGTGCGCCAAGGGAAGGGGCAGCCCATCAGAGAAGACGGGCCCCAGGGTCATATCATCAAAAAGGCTGGGACGCCTACAATGGGCGGATTATTGATCCTCATGTCGGTAGTCATTTCCACATTGATATGGGCCGATTTGAGTAGCCCATTCCTCTGGACGATTTTCTTCGTAACAGTAGGCTTTGGCGCTATCGGGTTTTATGATGATTACCTCAAAGTCTCGCGCCAATCACATAAGGGGTTTTCAGGAAAACTTCGCCTGCTTTACGAAATCACGATTGCCGCCATTGCGGTTTGGATTTTAACGACAGCCTTCCCGCAAGAGGGCGACTTTGCGACGGGTCTCGCTATTCCATTGCTCAAAAATTTCACAATCAATCTCGGGATATTCTTTATCCCCTTTGGCTGCTTTGTTATTGTGGGAACAGCCAATGCCGTGAACCTGACAGATGGGTTGGATGGTCTCGCGATTGTGCCCGTTATGATCGCGTGTATGAGCTTGGCTTTTATCGCCTATCTCGTGGGCAATGCAATTTTCTCAAATTATCTCGGCGTGCCGCATGTCCCGGGAAGCGGAGAGGTCACGATTTTTCTTGGCGCTATTATTGGTGCGTCATTAGGGTTCCTTTGGTTCAATGCGCCGCCCGCTATGGTATTTATGGGAGACACGGGATCACTGGCTCTCGGCGGAGCTCTCGGCGTTACCGCTGTTGCAATTAAGCACGAAATTGTCTTGGCCATCATTGGCGGGCTGTTTGTGCTGGAGGCAGTCTCCGTGATTGTTCAGGTGGCTTCTTTCAAGCTGACGGGAAAACGGGTTTTCCGGATGGCACCCATTCATCACCATTTTGAGAAAAAGGGATGGGAAGAGCCGACCATCGTTATTCGTTTCTGGATCATTGCGATTATCCTCGCCTTGATTGGGCTTTCTACGTTGAAGTTGCGCTAAATTGATTAAGGCAGAAACATTTCGCGGCCGCAAGGTCGCCGTCTTCGGACTAGGCCGCACAGGTGTCACGGCGGCCCTCTCGCTGGTTGCGGGCGGGGCTGAGGTCTTGGCGTGGGATGATAATGCCGACACACGCAAAACAGCCAAAGACAGGGGCGTGCCGATCAGCAATCTCAAAAAAACGGACTGGTCAGAAATTGACGATTTTGTATTATCACCTGGCGTGCCGCATCATCTCCCAAAGCCGCACTGGTCTGCGAAACTCGCAAAGACCGCAGGCGTGCCAATTATCTGCGACATCGAAATTTTAGCGCGAGAGGTGGCCGCTAAGCCAGCACGTGAGCGTCCGAAAATCATCGCGATTACGGGGACGAATGGGAAATCGACCACAACGACATTGATTGGACATATCCTAAAAACCTGCGGGAAGGACGCGCAGATCGGCGGGAATATTGGCCGCGGCGTGCTTGATCTGGACCGTATGCACAGCGGCACATTTTACGTCATTGAGCTTTCTAGCTATCAGCTAGAGCGCACTCAATCTTTGCGGGCCAATGCGGCTGTGTTCTTAAATTTGTCCCCAGATCATCTCGACCGCCACGGCACATTAGAAGACTATGGCTTGGCCAAGCAGACTGTTTTTGCCAATCAAACTCAAGATGACACTGTTATTATCGGTGTCGATGATGATTATGGTAAAGCGCTTTGCACAAAGCTTAAGGTTAAGAATGGGCGTAATGTCGTCCCAATTAGCGTGCGCCGAGCAGTCGGGCACGGCGTAAGCGTTCTTGGCGGGAAGCTCTTCTCAAACATAGAAAAAAAATCTCTAGAGGTATGCGATCTCCGAAAAGCCCGCGCGCTTGAGGGCCGGCATAATTGGCAGAACGCGGCAGCAGCTTACACGGCTGTCCGGAGTTTTGGGCTAGACTCAAAAGAGATTGGCGAAGCTATATTGTCATTTCCAGGTCTTGAGCACCGCATGGAAACGATTGGCATGTTACGAAATGTTAGATTTGTAAATGACAGTAAAGCCACTAATGCCGATGCGGCAAGGCAAGCCTTGGCGAGTTATAAAAATATCTTCTGGATCGCAGGCGGCGTGGCAAAAGAGGGCGGGATTGAACCGCTCAACGATTTATTTGGAAATGTCCAATCCGCTTATTTAATAGGCGAAGCGGCTGAGGATTTTGCTTCGACGTTGGATGCCTCTGACCGGCCTAACCAGATTAAAAAGACGCTGAAGATGGCGCTTCTTTGCGCGACAAAAGATGCGCTTCAATCCGGTGTCGAAAACCCAATTGTTTTGCTCTCGCCGGCCTGTGCAAGCTTTGACCAATTCAAGAATTTCGAGGTGCGCGGCGATGCTTTCCGGTCGCAGGCCAATACACTCATGGGTATTGAGGCCGAGGACTCATCAAAGCCGAGCCATGAGGAAGAAGCCGCATGATTAGCGCGATTCCAAATCTAATTACGTCGCGCTCGCGCCGAACCTTGATCGGGGAATGGTGGCGCAGCATAGATCAAATTACGCTATCGATCCTTGTGTGCCTTTTAGGGGCTGGATTGATTTTATCTATGGCCTCCAGCCCAGCGGCAGCGGCCCGCTTGGATTATGATAACTCGTTTTACTTCCTCTATAAGCACATGATGTTCGTCGGCATGGGCATCTTCGGAATTTTTATCATTTCGCTTTTGGACGCTGTCAATGCGCGCCGCATCGCGGTTGTTACGCTGATTGGGTCGGCGCTGATCATGTTTGCACTCCCGTTCATAGGCTATGAGGTCAAAGGCGCAACGCGCTGGGTGCGTATTGGTCCGCTCGGATTGCAGCCGTCTGAATTTGCAAAGCCTGCCTTTATTGTCTTTGCGGCTTGGATGTTTTCTATCCGGCACCGCGACCCAAATGTGCCTGCAGTTGCCATTGTGTTCGCCGTGTTTTTTGCGCTCTTGGCCCTCTTGATTTCGCAGCCAGATTTCGGCCAATCTTTCTTATTGACCCTTGGGTTTGCAGCGGTCTTTTTCTTTGCAGGGCTCTCGCTCGGATGGTTGCTGATTATTCTCGGGTTTTCCTTAGTCGGCGCGGTTGCGGCTTACTTTTCCCTAGGCCATGTCAAGCAGAGGGTTGACGGGTTTCTCTCGCCAAGCACCTCGGACAATTATCAAGAAGACAAAGCTCTAGAGGCGATTTCTTCCGGTGGATTTTTCGGGAAGGGCCCCGGCGAAGGCCGCGTGAAATATTCGCTGCCCGACGGCAATACGGATTTCATCTTTGCTGTGACCGTCGAAGAATTTGGGTTCCTCATATCAACCATGCTCATAATCTTATTGGCGGCCTTTGTGGTCCAGACGTTCCGAAACGCTTTGCGATTAAATGATTATTTCTGCCAGCTCGCGGCGTCAGGCCTTGCGACACTTGTCGGGATGCAGATGATTATCAACCTTTATGTTAATTTGAACATGGCGCCTGCGAAGGGCATGACCCTCCCATTCATTTCAAATGGCGGCTCATCCATGTTGGCCCTTTGCTTCACGGCAGGCTTGATCCTGGCCTTCACCCGCCGCAGACCCGGAGCCTATGAATATGGCCGGTAAGTTGCTGCTCGCCGCTGGCGGGACGGGCGGCCATATGTTTCCGGCGCAGGCTTTGGCGGAAATCTTAAAGGCCGACGGTTGGGACATCGCCCTGATGACGGATGCAAGGGGGCGGAAACATTGCGGGCGTATCCCAGCTGATCCGGTTGTCCAGGTCGAGGCCGCGTCGATCTCACCGCGCAAACCGATACAGGCGATCAAGGGCGTGTTGAAACTCATGCGAGGCGTCCGGCAGGCCAAGTCTTTTATCAAAGACTGGAGGCCCGATATTGTTGTTGGCTTTGGCGGCTATCCCGCCTTTCCCGCCATGCGCGCTGCACAATCAGCAGGCTTGCCAACTATCCTTCACGAGCAAAATGCAGTTTTAGGCCGCGTGAATAGGGTCTTCGCCGCTAAAGCGACGCATGTTATATCTGGATTTGAAGCGCTGGAAAAAGTCAGCCCGAAAGCCAATGTCAAATGCCTTGGGAATCCCATGCGCGCGCAAATCATGGAGGCCGTTCCGCCCAGCTATGAGGCTCCAGCAGGCGAAATCAATTTGCTCATCGTTGGGGGTAGCCTTGGCGCGCGGATATTATCTCAACGCCTCCCGAAAGCGGTCGCGAGTCTGCCCGAAGACCTGCGCCAGCGGTTAAACGTCGTTCAACAAACAACAGAAGGCGAGTTGAAAACCGCAAGAGAAGTCTATGCGGCGGCAGGCGTGACCGCAATTTGCGAAACATTTTTTTCAAACATCGAAACGCATCTTGCAAAAGCCCATTACATCGTCGCTCGCGCGGGGGCATCTTCCGTTTCCGAAATCGCGCTTATGGGTAAGCCCTCACTTCTGATCCCGCTGGCGATTGCTATGGATGATCATCAAACGGCCAATGCAAAGTCGCTGGAGCGCCATAGAGCTGCCGACATTCTGCCTGAATCAGAGTTTACGCCTGAGGCTGTCGCTCATATCTTGCAGGATAGATTAAATGATTCGAACTGGCTCTCTTCCGCCGCCGCTGCTGCCCGTACCCTCGGGCGTCCGAACGCGGCCCGCGATCTCGCACAGTTGGTCATCTCAACTGTCAATTAAGGCGAATATGTCTGAAACAAAACTCAAACAAAATGCACTCGCGACGAAAGTCCCGTTTGATCTCGGCCCCATACATTTTGTTGGGATTGGCGGTATCGGCATGTCTGGCATTGCCGAAGTCATGCTGAACTTAGGGTATCAGGTTCAAGGCTCAGATGCCCGCGAAAGCACGAATACCGCTCGGCTGAAACGGCTCGGCGCGGAAATATTCATAGGCCAAAAAGCGGAGCAGGTTCACGGCGCGGGTGCCATCGTCATGTCTTCGGCGATCAAGGCTGATAACCCTGAATTGGTGGAAGCCCGCGTGCGCGCTGTTCCTGTGGTTCGCCGCGCGGAAATGCTCGCGGAACTTATGCGTCTCAAATGGACCGTGGCCGTTGGCGGCACACACGGTAAGACGACAACGACGACGATGATAGCGGCGCTGCTTGAAGGCGGCGGGCTTGACCCGACGGTGATTAATGGCGGCATTATTAACGCGTATAAATCTAATGCGAAGCTTGGTCTCGGGGAATGGATGGTTGTAGAAGCCGATGAAAGCGACGGCTCTTTCCTTAAACTCCTGCCGACGGTTGCTGTTGTCACCAATATCGACCCAGAGCATATGGAGCATTACGGCGATTTCGATACCTTGCGGAATGCCTTCTCTACATTTGTCGAAAACCTGCCATTTTATGGTTTTGCGGTGCTTTGTACTGACCACCCCGAAGTGCAGGCGTTGGTCAGCCGTATTTCGGACAGGCGTGTCATTACATATGGCTTTAACCCGCAAGCCGATGTGCGCGCCGAAAACTTACGCCTAGAGCCGGAAGGCTCGCGCTTTGATGTGGTGTTTCGCGGTCATGACGGCGAGGAAGATCGCTGGACGGATCTGTTCCTGCCGATGGCCGGAAGGCATAATACACAGAATGTTTTATCGGCTATCGCTGTGGCGCGGGAGCTTGGCCTGGACGCGGAAAAAGTGCGCGCAGGCCTGGATAGTTTCGGCGGGGTCAAGCGCCGATTCACCCATGTTGGGAAATGGAACGACGTCAATATTATCGATGATTACGGTCATCACCCCGTAGAAATTTCGGCTGTTTTACAGGCTGCGCGGCAAGTCTCCAAAGGCCGCGTTCACGCCGTTGTGCAGCCCCATAGATATTCCCGTCTCTCCCATCATTTCGAAGAGTTTTCGACCTGTTTTAATGACGCCGATTTTGTCTATGTCGCGGATGTTTACGCGGCGGGCGAAGCACCAATTGACGGGATTTCTGGACCCGCGCTGGCGGAGAGCTTACGCAGTCATGGTCACCGCGATGTGGCTTTAACTTCCAAAGCGTCTTTGGTGACGGATCTGCATCCGAACCTAGAGCCCGGCGATCTGATTGTGTGTTTGGGCGCGGGGGACATCACCTATTGGGCGGCTGATCTCTCAGAACAGCTCTCCGAGCTGTGAGCTTACTCGAAAGACTTCCCAAAGTTCGCGGCAGCTTGAGGGCAAATGTTGCGCTCGCGCCCTATACTTGGCTGAGAGTTGGCGGGGCGGCTGAGGCGCTTTTTATGCCCAAAGATGAGGCTGACCTCGCGCATTTTCTTAGCTCCACGCCGGATGATGTTCCAATACAAATTCTCGGCGTAGCCTCCAATACTTTGGTGCGAGATGGCGGGGTCAAAGGCGTCACTGTGCGGCTTAGTCCGGCCTTTGCAAAGGTAACCCTTGACGGATTGACTGTAACGGCGGGCGCGGCCGCCTTGGATAAAACTGTCGCGAAAAAGGCCGCTGATGCGGGTGTCGCGGGGCTTGAATTTTATGCGGGCGTGCCCGGGACAATCGGCGGGGCGCTGCGCATGAATGCCGGCTGTTACGGCGCTGAAACAAAAGATATTTTACACAGCGTGGTGGCGCTGAACCGCACGGGCCGTCGCCAAGTCATGGATTTGGACGAGATGCAATATAGCTATCGCCATTGCGGCGCGCCAAAGGATTTGTTTTTCACCGAGGCTGTTTTCCAAGGCACGGCAGATTCGCCTGTGAACATAAAACGACGCATGGATGAAATCACCGCCAAACGCGAAGCGAGTCAGCCCATCCGCGAAAAGACCGGCGGCTCTACGTTCAAAAATCCGGATGGGCATTCGTCTTGGAAACTTATTGACGCGGCGGGCTGCCGCGGGCTTCGGGTCGGCGGCGCGCAAATGAGCGAGCAGCATTGTAACTTTATGATCAATGCCGACGAAGCCACCGCAGCGGATTTAGAAGGCTTAGGCGAAACCGTCAGGGCGCGTGTTTTGGAGAGCCAAGGCGTAGAGTTATACTGGGAAATCCGCCGCATAGGAGAGGCCGCATGACGCGCGTTGCAGTCCTAAAAGGCGGCATGTCGTCGGAGCGTGAGATATCTTTGGTGACGGGCGCATCCTGCGCGCAGGCCCTGCGCCGGCTGGATTATGATGTCGTTGAAATAGATGTCACCCATGCGCTTTGGGAGCAATTAGCCGCAGAGAAGCCTGACGTGATTTTCAACGCGCTTCACGGGGATTGGGGAGAAGATGGCCGCGTGCAGGGCGTATTAGATATGTATGGCAAGCCTTACACTCATTCGGGGGTCATGGCGTCTGCCCTAGCGATGGATAAGCACCGCGCGAAACATGTTCTGAAGTCTGTTGGCATCACCGTCGCCGATGGCGGTTTATATCCGCGAGTCGACATTGCCCAAAACCATCCGATTCCGGTGCCCTATGTGGTGAAACCTAACGGGCAGGGCTCTTCTAAATCTGTTTATATCATCCGCGATGATGATCCTGAACAAAGGGCCGTCATTGCTGATGACGTCGATATGGGCGAGCGCGTGGTCGTGGAGAGCTATATCCCCGGACGTGAATTGACCGTGGCTGTTAAAGACGGCGAGGCGCTTTGCGTGACGGAGATCATTCCAAAAGGCTGGTATGATTTCGAAGAAAAATATGGCGAAAACGCCGCCGAACATGTTTGTCCCGCAAAATTGCCAGATTATGTCACCAATCTCTGCTTGGATTGGGCGGCTAAGGCGCATGATGCTTTGGGCTGCCGCGGCGTCTCTCGGGCTGATTTCAGATTTAATGATGAAAACTGCACTGAAGAGAATGTGGTAAACAAAATCGTAATGCTTGAAGTGAATACTCAACCCGGAATGACCCCGACGTCGCTCGTGCCTGAACAGGCCGCGCACCTTGGGATCAGTTTTGACCAGCTTTGCCGCTGGATGGTTGAGGACGCTTCATGGCCGCGCTAAAAAAACGACACTCGAAATTCTCCGGTTTGACACGGGTCAGCCCGCTTAAGCCTGGCCTGCGCGGGTCACAAAATTGGATGGCTGCTCAAATGCGGGCTGCGAAACACTCCCCAAAAGCCTTTGCGATGTTTATTCTGAAAATCATTGCGACCTTCTTTGGGCTCATTTTCATTGGGCTTTGGCTCGGGGGTTACCTTCCAGCCATTCGCCAAAATATGAAGGATTGGAAGGTGGAGCGCCTCATGGCGGCGGGATTTGTGGTCGAGCAGGTAGATGTCATGGGCGAGGGACGCCTGAATGAGCGAGATATCCGTTTGGCGGCTCAAATCCAAAGGGGTAGTTATTTCTTTGGGGTCGACTTGGACGCCGCCCGCGACAGAACGGAGAGCCTACCGTGGGTTGACCGCGCTGTTGTGCGCCGACTCTGGCCGAACCGTATTGTGGTTCAAGTGGTTGAGACAACGCCTTATGCGCTCTGGCAGAACGACGGAGAGCTGTTTCTGCTCACGGAAACGGGCCAGCCTATAATTCCTGTAAAGCAAGCCGCCTCCGTGCCGCAGGGTTTGAAGACTTATGTTGGACCCAAGGCGGCTTTGGGCGCGAAACATATTGAAGCCAAATTGAGCGATTATGATGAAATTTGGTCCCGCGTTGAGAGTCTCGTGCAATTTCCATCTGGTCGCTGGGACTTGCATTTGAGCAATGACATTATCGTCCGCCTGCCTAATGATGAGGTGGATGGTGCGATTTTGCGTCTGGCGGAGTTGGACCGGGAGAGCTTTATTCTCTCGCGTAACTTACAAACTATAGATCTTCGTTTGCAGGACCGGATCGGTTTGAAATCTCGGCCCGTTCAAGACCCGCGCTCAAGCTAAACGTGTTTGGAAATTCGACAAAACGTCAGCCGGAAACGGTCTGTGTCCTCGACATCGGATCGAATAAGGTTGTTTGCCTCATCGGGCGAGAGGAGCCGGGCTTAGGTGTTCGGCTGATTGGGTCGGGCTTTGGGGTCTCTTCAGGTCTCAAGGGCGGCGCTGTTGTTGACCTTGAGGCGGCGGAAGTCGGGATTCGGGCCGCCGTTGAGAAGGCCGAACGCGCCGCCGGGGTGACCGTTCAGGACGTGCGCGTGAATGTTGCACTCCGGTCCATGCGATCAAAACACATGACCGTGCAGACGGATTTTGCCAGCGGCGCAGTGGTTGACCGAGATTTGAACCGCGTGTTGAATTCGTCCTTATCAGAGCTGTCTCAAGCGGAAGAGGCCATACTCCACGCAATCCCATTGAACTGGCAGGTCGATGGCGAGGACGGTATTCGTGATCCACGCGGTATGTATGGGCGACAATTGGGCGTGGATATGCACTTTGTTTTGGGCGGCATCGGTCCGCTGCGAAATCTTGCCCATTGCATCGAGCGCTGCCACCTCACGATCCGCTCCGTCACCGTTAGCCCCTATGCGGCTGGTTTGTCTGTTTTAACAGAAGATGAGCGCGATTTGGGCGTGACGCTTATTGATTTGGGGGCCGGCGTGACCTCGGCGGCGATTTTTCGAGACAATACATTAGTGCATGTTGACGCTTTAGGGGTGGGCGGAAGAAATATCACGTCCGATCTGGCACGGGGTCTGTCGACGCCATTCGAGGCTGCGGAGCGAATCAAGATGATTTACGGGTCTTGTTTGCACGGTGCGGATGATGAAACCGCAATGGTGCCTTGCCCGCCAATAGCTGCGCAAGATGAACTTCGCTATGAGCCGCGCTCCCTCGTAACGAATATTATTCGCTCTCGTGTTGAGGAGACTCTTGAGCTTTTCCGGGACCGCATCCACAAGGCCGGACTGGAAACCTATTCTGGACGCCAAGTGGTTTTGACAGGCGGCGGTGCGCATCTGAACGGTATTCGAGAGCTTGCCACTCATGTGTTGGGAAAGCGCGTGAGGATAGGACAGCCGCACGGCGTCTTTGGCTTGTCCGAAGAGTTAAGCCAACCTGACTTTGCTGTTGCGACGGGGCTTCTGAAAAATGTCTTCGAAGAACGGCCGGAGGTCGTGAAGGGGCCACCTGACTTATCTGGGCGTCGATTTAGACAGCAGAGATATTCAGGAAATGCAATGGCCCGCTCGGTTCAATGGTTACGAGAAAACTTCTAAATACTGAATTTTTAACCCAATTTCTGCGCAAAAGTTAACGAAGTTAATATGACATTAAGTGTTTCCACCCAATGTCGCATTTACAAATCATTGACCATAATTTGGGTGCCGAAATGCCAATAAACTTTCATTTGCCAGAATCAGTCGAGTTGAAGCCTCGTATCGTTGTCATTGGTGTGGGCGGCGCCGGCGGCAATGCGGTCAATAATATGATCACAGCCGGCTTGGACGGCGTCGATTTTATTGTAGCCAATACAGACGCACAGGCTCTGGCGCTTAGTTCTGCGCCCCGCAAAGTTCAAATGGGGTCCGGAATTACGCAAGGCCTCGGGGCAGGGATGCGCCCAGAAATTGGCGAGCAATCTGCTGAAGAAAGCCTAGATGAAATCATGGAGCATCTTGATGGTGCCCATATGTTATTTGTCGCAGCCGGTATGGGCGGCGGGACAGGCACGGGCGCTGCGCCCGTCATTGCGCGCGCGGCCAGAGAACGCGGCATTCTCACAGTTGGTATCGTCACAAAGCCCTTTATGTTTGAAGGCTCGCGCCGCATGAAGCTTGCCGAGCAAGGTATTGAAAACCTTTATTCTTCTGTCGATACAATGATTACGATTCCCAACCAGAACCTGTTCAGAGTCGCGACAGAGCAAACGACGATGTCAGATGCCTTCTCTATGGCCGATGAAGTGCTCCATTCCGGCGTTCGCGGCGTTACGGACCTCATGGTTGTTCCGGGTTTGATTAATCTCGATTTCAACGACGTCCGCACGGTTATGGATGAAATGGGCAAAGCAATGATGGGCACAGGCGAGGCCACGGGCGAACGCCGTGCCGTAGAAGCTGCCGAAGCTGCCATTAATAACCCATTGCTAGATGACGTGTCCCTTAAGGGCGCGAAGGGTGTTTTAATTAACATTACGGGCGGAAATGATCTGACCCTTTATGAAGTTGACGAGGCTGCAAACCTTATCCGCAATCAGGTCGATGAAAACGCTAATATCATTGTCGGGTCAGCGCTAGATCAGGACCTAGATGGAATCATTCGTGTTTCAGTTGTTGCGACCGGCGTTGATGCTGTGACCCGAACCGAATCAAAACCTGCGGCCTTCGCGTCAAAGGTAGCCACTGCACCGGCGCCTGCAAATGTCGTAGAACTAGGTGTGCATGAGCGCGCCCAAGACGCGGCCGCCGCTGAGGCAGAAGCCCGGAAAACCTTTGAAGCGTATGAATTTGATCGTGAGGAAGAGCCCGCCGCAGTCAACGCGCCGCCGCCTTACACTGCGCCCAAACCATATCCGCCGCGCATTCAGCCTGAGGGCTATAGCGAGCCAGCGCCAGTTGCCCCAGCCGCCCCAGTACCTGCACCAATTCCGGAAGCGGCACCCGCAAGTCCATCACGAAGCCCGTTTGGTTTCTTTGGTCGCCGAAAAGGCGCCGCACCTGCACCAAGGCAAACTGTTAAGAGCCATCCTGCGCCTAGCGGTGATTTATTTGGCAGCAATAATGATGACGAACTTGAAATTCCAAGTTTTCTTAGACGGCAAAATCGGTAGCACCGAATAATCTAAATTAAATTTACAGAAGCCAGGCTTACAAAAGCGTGGCTTTTTTGTCATGAACTGAAACAATCCGTCACGGATTGTTTCTTATTGCCTAGAAATTTCCTTATAAGCTTATATTCAGACAACATTGGATACGTGACCTGACTATGAATATTCGCCGCCAGTCAACTCTGAAGGCCGCCGTGACCACGGCGAGCGTCGCTCTGCATAATGGCCAGCATACGAATCTGGTCATGCGTCCTGCGCCCATCGGATCCGGATTACGTTTCGTTCGGACAGACATTAGCGATCGGGACAATGTTGTGCCCGTCCGTCCAGACCTCGTGACAGGCGTTCGGAATTGCACCACGCTTTCCAATGCGGCGGGCGTAGGGGTCTCCACCATAGAGCATTTGCTCGCGGCGCTCAGTGCGGCGGGCATCGACAACCTAGATTTAGAGCTAGACGGCGCAGAGCTTCCGGCGTTGGATGGATCGGCCGAACCCTTTTTAAAGCTCATCGAACAGGTCGGCGTCTACCAGCAGCCCGCCCCGAGACGCTACGTGAAAGTCTTGGAGTCAATTGACGTGTCATCCGGCGACACATGGGCCCGGATTGAACCCAGCGACCGCCTTGAGCTAGATGTGACAATTGATTTTGAAGAAGAGGCGATTGGCCATCAAAGATTAGAGATTGTGCCAGATGTAAGGTCTTTCCGGGAGCGTATGGCGAGCGCGCGCACATTTGCGCGTATTCATGAGGTTGCCGCCCTCCAAGCCGCAGGCCTGTCCAAAGGCGGATCCTACGATAATGCCATCGTCGTGGATAATGATAAGATCTTAAACCCATCGGGTTTGCGTTTTGAGGACGAATTTGTGCGCCACAAAGCATTGGATTTGTTAGGGGACCTCTATTTGGGCGGCCCGATATTGGGGCGGGTTACAACGTTTAAATCGGGTCATGGACTAAATCATGACCTCCTGATGAAGCTCTATGGAACGCCCTCAGCATGGAAATTCACGACAATGGTCATGCCAGAGACCGAAGCTGACGAGCGGTCCTATCTGACATCCGTTTCAGCCTAACGTTTTTCTCACTTTCCGCGGCAATCTAAAACCTCTAAAGCAAGCTGAATTAGCCGCTCCACATGTGAGTCTTGAACGGATTTTCGGAGCAGATTTTAGATTGAACGGGTTTCATGTCCATTATTACACGCTCAAATTTGGCTTTACGCTTTGTCTTGATTGGCACGGTTATGATGGTCATGGCGGCCTGCTCCTCCAATAAAAAAGAGAAATTAGCCTATGTTGAGCGTCCCGCAGAGCTGATTTATAACCAAGCCGTCGACCGAATGGACAGAAATGACTGGGGGGATGCGAAGCTCTTGTTCCAAGAAGTTGAGCGCCAACATCCGTTTTCGAAATGGGCGCGGCGGTCAATGCTCATGAGTGCTTACGCCTCTTACAGATCGGCTGATTATGACGAAAGTGTCGCGACAGCCCAGCGGTTTATCGGTTTGCATCCGGGCTCTGACTCTGCGCCATATGCGCATTATTTGATCGCCATAAATTACTATGACCAGATTTATGACGTTGGCCGAGATCAGGCGACAACAATCGCGGCAGAAGCCGCTCTTCAGCAAGTTGTTCGTCGCTATCCGGAGAGCGATTATGCCCGTGATTCGCGTCTAAAACTTGAGCTAACCCATGATCATCTCGCCGGTAAAGAAATGTCCATTGGACGGTATTACCTCAAAGATAACCAACATCTGGCGGCTATCGGCCGCTTTAAGAATGTCGTGAAAGATTATGAGACGACGTCGCAAACCGAGGAAGCCTTGCATCGCCTCGTCGAAAGCTATGTCTCAATTGGTATTATCCAAGAGGCGAAACTGGTGGGCTCTGTGTTGGGATATAACTACCCGAACAGTGAATGGTACGCTGATAGCTATGAGCTTCTCGAGAATTACGGCGTCAATTTGGACGAAGAGATCAACAAGCCCCGTAGTAAGGGATATTGGACGCGCCTCAAAGAGCGCTTGTTCTAGACTATGTTATCGGGGCTCTCTGTCCGCAATGTCGTTCTTATCGAGGCGCTTGATCTCGATTTTACGCAAGGGCTGACCGCCCTGACGGGAGAGACGGGCGCTGGTAAATCAATCTTACTGGACGCCCTTGGTATGGCCACGGGCGCGCGCTCAGATCGCGGTCTTGTGCGGAGCGGCACAGATAAAGCGCAATGTAGCGCGAGCTTTACGCTCTCCGAAAAACACCCCGTTTGGTCGCTCCTAAAAGACCAAGATATTGATTTCGATGTGGCGGAGGACCTGACCCTACGCCGCACTGTAAACACGGATGGCCGCAGCCGCGCCTTTGTGAATGACCAGCCTGTCAGCGTGAAGCTCTTGTCGCAGCTGGGCGCGCTCCTGTTGGAGGTGCATGGTCAATATGACGGTCGCGGCTTACTCGACGCGGCGACCCATATCGCTTTGCTGGACCAATTTGGAGAGTATCAACCCGAGCTGGAGGCCGTTCGGACCGCCTATGTTGCGCGTCAGGCAACAAAGCGCGAGCTAGACTCCCTCGTGGCAATCCAAGCTAAAGCCGCTGAGGATCGAGAGTTTCTCGAACATGCCATTGCGGAGCTTGACCGGCTAGACCCGAGAGAGGGCGAAGATGATTCATTGGCCAATGAACGCCGGTTTCTGCAAGGCGCTGAGGGTGCGATTTCGGAACTAACGGCCGCGCAAGATGCGCTTGGTGAAGATGGGGCCTTTGAAGCGCGTCTTTCAATGGCGCTTGCCGGGATTGATCGCTTGCGAACGAAATTCGGCGAGACGGATATGAAGGCTGTCTCGTCTCTGAAATCTGCGGCAGAAGCCCTGGAGCGCGCCATGCTAGAGACGCAAGAGGCGCGGGAGGCCGTGACGGTTGCGGCGCAAAGTTTTGACGTAGAGCCGGGACGCTTAGAAGCTACGGAAAAACGTCTCTTTGCGCTTCGGGCTGCGGCGCGAAAATATGATGTGCAGGTCAATGATCTCGCAGGGAAACGAACGACATTTGCCAATGAGTTGCAGGCGATTGAAACCGTCGTGATGGACATTCAAAAAACGCGGCAACGCGCGGAGGCCGCGCAAGCGGCTTATGACAAGGCGGCGAGGGCGCTCTCAAAAGCTCGCAAAGCCGCCGCTCGCACGCTGGATGCCTCCGTCGCCATTGAATTGCCGCCGCTGAAAATGGAGCGCGCTCAGTTTAAAACGGACATTTCCGCTGGACCGGAGAGCGCGGCGGGAGTGGATCAAATTCGATTCCTCGTCTCGACAAACCCCGGCACGCCCATTGGTCCGCTGGAAAAAATAGCGTCCGGCGGTGAAATGGCGCGCTTTGCGCTCGCGATTAAGGTGGCGTTAGCGGGGCAGAATAATGCGGTGATGGTTTTTGATGAAGTCGACCAAGGGGTTGGCGGTGCGGTGGCCGCGGCAGTCGGAAAACGTCTCTCGCGGCTTGCCGATCACGCGCAGGTCTTTACAGTCACCCACAGCCCGCAAGTCGCCGCCTGCGCCAATAGTCAGTTCAGGATTGAAAAACGCTCGACGGGCCACACGACAACGACCTCTGTGACATCCATTTTAGATGCGGACCGAGAAGAAGAAATCGCCCGCATGTTGGCCGGGGAAACCATTACGCAAGAAGCCCGAGCTGCGGCGCGGCAACTCATGGCATCATGAGCCAAAACCTCGAGACGGCTAAAAAACGCATGGCTTGGCTCTCCCGCGAAATTCGCGCGGCGGATGCGCTCTATTATCAGGATGACAACCCGGCGATTTCTGATGCAGACTATGATGCGCTTCGGAAAGAACTGATTGCGCTTGAGGCGGAGCATCCACACCTCGTGAAGAAAAACAGCCCAACTCAGTCGGTTGGCGTAAAACCCTCAGGTAAATTCGGGAAGATAAAACACAGCGTTCCCATGCTCTCGCTGGATAATGCGTTTAGCGATGAGGATGTTTCAGACTTTGTCGCTCGCGTGAAACGCTTCTTGAGCTTACCGGAAGATGCGCCCCTGGCGTTTTCGGCGGAGCCCAAAATTGACGGCTTGTCGGCTGCCGTCCGCTATGAAAACGGAAAATTCGTGAGTGGTGCGACACGGGGGGATGGCCAGGTTGGCGAGGATGTTACTGCTAATCTCTCGACCTTGGACACAGTGCCAAAAACGCTATCCGGTGAGGGATGGCCAGACGTCTTGGAAATTAGGGGAGAGGTCTATATCGCCCATGATGATTTTGATACGATGAACAAGGCCCAAGTAGAAGCAGGCAAAGCCGAATATAAAAACCCGCGCAATGCGGCGGCGGGCAGCCTCCGCCAGATCGATCCAAGTGTGACGGCGTCGCGGCCTTTGAAACTATTTGCCTATACGTGGGGCGAGGTGAGTGCGCCTTTTGCCAAGACTCAAATGGAAGCCGTCGAGAAAATGGCGGCTTGGGGCTTTAGCGTAAACCCGCAGATGAAAAAACATGACGGACCAGAGGTGATGATTGCGCATTATCATGACATTCTGACGAGCCGCGCGGGACTTGGCTATGACATCGACGGCGTTGTATATAAGGTCGATGACCTCGCCTTGCAGGACCGCTTGGGCTTCGTCTCCCGCGCCCCGCGCTGGGCCATCGCGCATAAATTCCCGGCTGAAAAAGCGATTACCACGATTGAGTCCATTGATATTCAAGTCGGGCGAACGGGTTCGCTCACGCCCGTCGCGCGGCTCACGCCGATCACCGTCGGCGGCGTCGTTGTGTCCAATGCGACCTTGCATAATGCGGACGAAATTGCGCGCCTTGGCGTCAAAGCCGGGGATAGTGTAGAGATACAGCGTGCAGGCGATGTCATCCCGCAAGTGCTCCGCGTTGTTGAGGCGGGCG
>CALDTL010000049.1 GCA_937923965.1 uncultured Caulobacterales bacterium | reverse complement strand
TGGGTCTGCAGGGTTAACTTGGATTCACTATGAATGAACGATGAAAAACTTCGATCATTGATCGGCGTGGAAAATGATTGAAACAAGCGACCTTCTTTTGGGCGACAACGGCCTCTCGTCCCATATCCTGATGTCCCCAACGAGAAACCCCAGCAGACCCTTTGAAAACATGTTTTCGGCGGCGGGGGCTGCGCCTCTTTCCGCTTGCCTTCACATTAAACCGTCATATGTTGCGCGGGTTAGCTATCGCGTTGATGCTTCGCGCAGACCGATGGATTGATCCACTTGCCAAGGACAAAATTATGGCCAAGGGAAACCACCTTTTCGATTGTTACAACCCGCCCGCGATTACATTTGAGCGCGGCGAAGGCGCATATCTCTACACGGATACGGGCGAGACATATTTGGACTTTATCGCGGGCATCGCCGTAAACGCCTTGGGCCATGCGCCCAAAGAGATTGGCGACGCCATCAAAGATCAGCTGGACAAAGTCTGGCATCTCTCCAACCTGTTCCGCGTTCCGGGGCAAGAAGTCCTTGCCAAGAAATATTGCGACGCCCTGCCTTGGGCCGAGAAGGTCTTCTTTCAAAATTCCGGCACAGAGTCGCTCGAGCTCGCGATGAAATGTGCGCGGCGTTATCATTTCGGCGCAGGCAATCCGGATCGCTACGAAATCATTGCCTTTAAAGGCGCGTTTCACGGACGGACATTTGCCGCTGTCAATGCGGCGGGCAATCCGAAATATCTCGAAGGCTTTGGCCCGGCCCTGCCCGGTTTTACCCATCTCGAATTTGGGGATCATGAGGCGTTGAAAGCGGCGATCTCGGATAAGACGGCGGCGATATTGGTTGAGCCTGTTCAAGGCGAAGGCGGCGTGCGCGCCCTGCCGGCCGAATGTCTGCGAGGCCTGCGCGCCATGTGCGACGAACACGGCATCCTGCTGATTTATGATGAAGTGCAATGCGGCGCGTCCCGCACGGGGCAGCTCTTTGCGCATCAATGGGTAGACGGCGGGCATCCCGACATCATGGCGGTCGCCAAAGGCGTTGGCGGCGGCTTTCCTTTGGGGGCGGTTATCACCAGCGCAGCAGCCGCGCAGCACATGGTGCCCGGCACACATGGCACGACTTACGGCGGCAATCCTGTCGCAATGGCGGCAGGCAATGCGGTGTTTGATAAAATCTCTGACCCGGAATTTTTGCAACATGTCCGCGATATTTCAAACGCCTTCCGGCAATCGCTTGAGGGCCTCAAAGATGAGTTCCCCGACATGGTCTTAGAGGTGCGCGGAAAAGGTCTCTTGCTTGGCCTCAAACTCGCCGATCACGTCAATAATCGCGAGCTGCGCATGGCGGTTCAGGCAAAGAAATTACTCGTCGGAACGGCGGGTGATAATGTGCTCCGCATGGCTCCGCCGCTGATTATCGGCGAGACAGAGGCCCGCGAAGCCCTAAAGATTATTCGCTCTGCACTGGCAGATATGAAGGCGGCTTAAACCAACATATCGGCGACGACTTCGCCTTCCCATAAGACTTCGGATGGGCCGCAGAGTTCGGCCCATTTCATTCGCAGCACGCCAAAAGCATCCGTGGGGACGAGCTCCTCTGCGGCCTGCTTCACGGATAAAGACGGCCATTGCGCATAGGCGTAGAAATGCCCGTCATCGGCGTAATGCAGGCGCGATCCCAGCGCGCCGCAGCTCTCGCGGAAAAACGCGGTTAGCCCCGCCCACACTTCGATGAATTGACGGCGAGTTTCGGAGTTATTCGATAGCAATGTGAATTTGTAAGAAACGCAATACATTTAACTATCCGGATTTCCTTTGCAGGATTTGTTTTGGAAATCATATTCGAACCCCGCATCCAAACATCTATCGACTTTTGCATTTGATATAAAATGTTGAAATGACGCAGCCGCAAACAGGACAATCATTAAAACTAGATAGAGGAGATATTTCTGCTTCTTATCGCGGCTCATGGATTGGCTCGTCTTGGCTGTGTGGACAGCACTATATACGCAAGAACGCCAAAGGTGGTGTAATCGCCGAGACGTTGCCATCCGCCGCGAAAATTCGCCTGGCCCGGCATTAGCATCATTACAAAGCCAATAGCCATCAACGCGCCCGCAAGCGCAAATAGGGCCCGCCAAACGGGATGGGATTTCAAATTAAAAGCCAATAGCGCAAAGCCAATAACGGCAAGAGGATATTGAATGAGACCCAGCAAATTATGGATGGATTGGCTCGCGCTGCCTTCAATCGGGCAGCCGTAATCACAGGGGAAAACGGCCGCGCCCAAATATGCCAGCGGAAGTCCAAAACCCAAGCAAACCAAGCCTGCGCGAACTCCGCCTGATGACGGAAGGCGATGCCAGAGGGCGATGATCACCAAAAGGCAGCTTATGCCAACCATCGGAAATGCGAGCATGTTCGTGAGGCCTTGCGTGGAGGTCCCGCTGGCGCCAAGCTCACTTAAATAATTTGCAAAGGAAGAATAATCATTGCGAGTCGCGCCCAAAATTTCCGGCAGTATGATCCCAGAAAATAGAAGTGCCGCCACGGCGATATAGACGAAAACGGAACGCCGGATCATCCTTGTTCCATCTGCGCGAGGCGCGCGGCCTGATCTTCGGCAATCAAGGCGTCCACAACATCAGAGAGCGCATCGCCTGCGACGATTTTATCGAGATTATACAGCGTCAGATTAATGCGGTGGTCTGTCACCCGGCCTTGCGGGTAATTATAGGTGCGAATGCGTTCGCTGCGGTCGCCGCTGCCGATTTGCCCCGCGCGTTCTTCGGCGCGTTCGCTATCCACGCGTTGCTTCTCTATGTCGTAGAGCTTCATCTTGAGCAGGCGTTCGGCATTGGCGCGGTTCATGTGCTGGGATTTCGCATCGCAGACGACGACAACCCCCGTCGGCACATGGGTCATGCGCACAGCAGAGTCGGTCTTATTGACATGCTGCCCGCCTGCGCCGGAGGCCCGCATCGTGTCCACGCGGACGTCGCCCATGGAAAACCCAATGTCGATATCTTCGGGCTCGGGCAGAACCGCGACAGTGGCGGCGGAGGTGTGAATACGGCCCTGCGTTTCTGTCACAGGCACGCGCTGCACGCGGTGAACGCCGGATTCGAATTTCATCATACCATAGGCGCCCGCGCCAGAAATCGATGCAACGATTTCTTTATAGCCGCCCATATCGGCTTCGGAGTCGGTTTCAATCTCCACCTTCCACCCCTGCAGCGAGGCATAACGAGAGTACATCGCAAAGAGATCCCCCGCAAAAATCGCCGCTTCATCGCCGCCCGTACCGGCGCGAATTTCCAGCACAATCGAGGCATTGTCATCTTTGTCCTTGGGCAGAAGGAGAAGCGAGACTTCTTTTTCCAACGCCGGAAGCGAGTCCTTCAACACTTGGATTTCCTCTTTGGCCATTGCTCCCATTTCGGGATCGTCCAGCATCGCCTCGAGGTCGGCCATTTCGGCGCGGACGTCCATGAGCTTTTTGACGCCTTCTGCGACAGGACGCAGCTCTGCATAGTCCTTGCCCAGCTGGACAATTTCATCCGTATCACTTGTGGCGCTCATGCGGGCGGTGATTTGATCAAACCGGTCGACGACCTGCGCGAGTTTATTATCAGGAATATGCATGAGCGCGGAGTAGTTTAATCCAGCGAGAGGGTCAAACCCGCAAACAGCGTTCTTGGGCGTCCAGGGAAGTAGCGTTCATTGCCAAAGGCAAAATCGGCGCGGTCCGCATAACGTGTATCGAAAAGATTATCGACCCGCAGCGAGGCCTCTATGTCGCCGCGCAGGTCAATCCGTCCGCCCAGCGTAAAGATATCATGCCCCGGATAGCTTTGCGTGTTTCCGGGAGTGGTGAAATATTCGCCCACATGGGTCCAGCGCAGATAGCTTCCGAAGCGGCCGCCATCATAGCGCAAGGCGAGATTACCAATCTTATCCGGGGCCGTGTCGACGCGATCACGCTCAGTAATATTATTAGCCGCGCTCCCGACATCTTCGGTGAAATTATAGCGATGGCGCGCAAGCGTGCCCGCGCCCGTCACGGAAAATCCACGGCCCAGCGGCAGATCGAGGCTAGCCTCAATCCCTTCATGGCGGGTTTTACCGTTCACGACATTAAACCCATTGGCATTGCGAAAGAAGAAATTATCCTTCCACATGGTGAACCCCGTGATTTCAAATTTGGCGCGATCAAAAATCTCGCCGCGCAGGCCCGCTTCCAGACTATCGAGAGTCTCGACATCCGCCTGGCCAGGCACTTGGTTCTGCTGGGCAGAGTAAAGGTCTGATGTCTGCGGCGCGCGGGAGCCTCTGGCGGCGCGGGCAAACAATGTCATGCGGTCCAGATCATAAGTCAGACCCACCTTAGGCGTCAGCGTGAAGTAATCATCCGTCCTGTCAGCGGCACGGATAAACCGACCTGATGTTCCGGTGTCGGCGAGATTGTCATAATCATAAGACGTATATTCCCCCCGCGCGCCAAAATGGAGTATCGCGCGCTCACCTAATGAAAAATCTTTCGTCGCAAAGCCTGCCAGCACAACGGCATCAACCTCGTAATCATAGTGCAGCCCTTGAACAAAACTAAAACGGTTCTCGTTTTCCTGAAACTCATATTGGAAACCGGAGGTATATTCCGCGTCTGCGCCGACGCTCCAGCCATCGCCGTATAAGCCGGATTTAAAGCCGAAAGATGTGTGCCCATTTTTGTCCAAAGCTTGCCCTGGCACAAAGTGACGGAGGAAGCGCTGCTGCGTGCGGCGCGCGTAAGGCTGGAGAATAAGCGTCCCGTAATCCGTTTCGCGTGTGGCTTTAATCTGGCCGCGCAAAGCTTGCGTATCGCGAAACGCTTCCGGATTGGCGTTTGTGGTGATGAAATCCCGGTCGCGGTAGACGTCATCACCTTGGATAAACCCAGCTGTTTCCTGATTGAGATTATTGAGTGCAACGAGACTTGATATGTCCCACTCGCCAAACTCCGCCGCGTGTTGGATCGTCAGTTTTTGTTGGTCAAAACCGCTGTCATCGCGAAACCCGCTATCATGAGAGAGGTCTGCGGAGACGCGCAGATTTTCTGTGACGTCCGTGATTGCAGATGCGTTGATATATCCACGGCTGCTGCCCTGTAAAGATATTCTCCCGTTGCCGCTGCCCGGCGTGTCCAACACCATATTGATGAGCCCGTGTACGGCGTTAGACCCATAATCCGCAGGACCCGGTCCTTTGAAAACTTCAAGACGCGCGGCGATTTCTATAGGGGCTTCTAGCAGGCCGTTTACATTGGCAAATCCTGCCGCGCGCAGCGGCACGCCATCCAGTGTGTAAAGGAAGCTGCCCGCGCCAGCTCCGCCCGTCAGAACGGGAGAGCGAATGGCGGTCAGATGCTCTTGGCCCGAGCCTCGGTGGATATTTACGCCCGCCACAGTGTTCAGAATTTCGGCGGGATGCGCGAGCGTTAAGCCCTCGGGCGTAGTGGGCAAAATGACGTCAATGGTTTCGGGTTGATCTACGACGTCGACTCGAACGCCTTTGGCAACCACTATATCTCTAACGTCATAAACTCCAGAATCGACAACAATCGCGTCTTGATCCGCATCCTGCGCCATCACCGGCAGAGCAAAGCAAAATAAGGCTGCGACGCTTGCGAGCCAAAATATTCTCATGTGACAGGCCTTAAGACTTGGTCGTTTTTGGGGGCGCTTTGGGCGACGATTTCGGGGCAGGTTTCGAACCCGCTGTCTTCTTACGCGCCGACGCCGCCGTTGGCTTTGATAAAACTTCAAGCGGAATATTCTGGCTGACAATATTCAAATCGCGTTGCGGGAACGGGATGGAGATATCTGCCGCCTCGAGCGCCTTATTAATTTCAGTATGAAGCGTATGGCGCATCGGCGCGCGGTCATCGAAACTGCGCAGAAAAACCCGAATTTCGAAATCAAGCGATGAGTCCCCAAACCCCATAAAGAAAACTTGGGGGGCTGGGGTGTCCAAAATCTTCTTCTGCCCCTTGACCGTTTCCATGATTAAGTCGCGCGCCTTATCCGTATCCGATCCATAGGCGATTCCTACCCGCACAATGAGGCGCGTGATAGAATTTGACAAAGTCCAATTGGTCACACGTTCAGAAATAACGGCCTCATTCGGAATGAGGATTTCCAAATTATCTAAATCATTGAGTGTCGTGGCGCGGATTTTGATCCGGCTGACAATGCCGGACTGATCTCCAATGGTGACATAATCCCCTATGCGGATCGGACGTTCGAATAGGATAATAAGACCGGAGACAAAGTTGGCGATGATCTTCTGCAGACCCAAACCGATACCAACGGATAGACCCGTCACGATCCATTTAAGCTGTGACCATTGCAGTCCCAGCTGGTTAAATCCGATGATGACGCCGATCCCGACAATAATATATCCCAATACCGTCGTCACGGCATATCGAGTGCCCGCATCTACGCCAACGCGGTTGAGGACGAATATCTCCAGAAAACCCGGGAGGTTTCTCGCCGCAATAAAGGTCAGTCCAAAAATGACGAGGGAGCGAAGAACATCCCAAAGCGAGACGGCGACCTCTATTGGATTACGTTCGACATCCAAACCGCTTTGATAGGACCAAACCTCAAACCCATCGAAAATAGACAGGGCTGGCAAGAGGGGCGACCAAATCATCCAAAGCAAACCGGCAAAGGCTAATAAAACAACGGTGCGTAATAGTTTCGAGCTTTGCCGGGTTAGGGTTGTCACATCTATAGCCCGTGTATCCACCGGCGGGGGCGCCGGAGCTTCGTCGCCTCTTTGTTCTGCCGCCTCTTTTTCGCGGCGGGCTTTCAACTCTTTTTCGCGTTTTTCCAAAGCTTGGCGGTATTTCAACTGACGCTGAGTCACGACAATTGCGCGCCGAATGGCGCCGTAAAAAACATAAGTAAGTAAGATCAGCACCGCTGTTAGGAACATGCGAGATAGCAACGCATTCGCACTTTCATAATATCCAGCGGCAGCCATCGCCATGGTAATAAAGGGCAGACCTATCACGCCAAGCGCGACCGCGCTCCTGTAGCGAACAAGGGGTTCATCGGTGCGATTGCTGGGGGATTTCTCCAGCTCTTTGACCCAAAGAATGCGCGCGGCGAACACCATCAAAGACAGCCCTGTCAAAATAAAGATAAATACAGAAAAGCCTTCTTCGATATTTTCGTCGACCATTTCATTGGTGAGTGCCAAGAAAAATGTGAGCGTCCCCAGTAACGGGCCAAACCATCTCAAGTTTTTCGATATGACGCGGCGTAAGTCCTCCGCAAAATTGAAATGAACGTCGAAAAGCCCTCCGTCCTTTTCCCATCTGATCCAAGCCCCATAGATCAGCGCAAACGCACTGAGACACCCAAAGCCATTTGCCAAACCTTCGATCAGACTATCCGGATTGCCAGACACCCAAAATAGCGTCGCGATCAGTAAAAAAACCAGCGCGATTGGCAGGGAGTTAAATATGCCCGCTGCAATGACGACGAGCGTATGCCAAACACTGTCCTGCGTGACGCGGCCCACTGATGCGCCGCGGTGCTGCACGTCGTCTCTGATGCTAGACCTTGTGCGATAAATAAAGAGAATCAAAATCAGAAATCCGATAACGACCAGAAAATAAGCCTGCGCCATGCGTAATAATTCTGTCAGCGCCAGACTAAAGTTCCGAGGCGAAAAGAGAGATATGGTGCCGAGCACAGCTTTTTCCGGGAAAGTCGACCCAATAGCCGGAACAGACCGGACCCAGATAAGATTCTCATCTAATAGAGTTTGCAGACTTTCGGTTTTTTCCAAAAGTATGTCTTGCGCAGTCTCCAATTCCGAGACGGCATTAATTCGCGTGTTGGACAATGTCGTTATCTGGCGCAAGAGATCGCGGCGCGTATCAATGATGGAAGACAGAATTTCTTTTTCCACCTCTGTTAAATTCGGCAGATCAGAATTATCTTTGCGCGCTTCTTCGACCAAGACATCGAGATCAACAAAACCATTTGGTAAATCGCGCAAATCTTCCTGAGCGATAATACGCTCGCGGGTTGCGACGACCCGCTTATTCTGAGCCTCTTTTATATCCACCCGTATGGACTTGGGAATTTGAAGTTGATCCCCCAAGCGGCGCAATGTGTCTCCGGCTTCTCTGTCCAATCGGCCTTGCTCAACCAGATTTTGCGCAGCATTCAAATCATTTTCGACTTCGACAGAACGTCCTTTTGCGGACGCCGTGGCTTGCGAGATGATCGGCGACTCTGCGGCGATATCCGCGATCTTATCGGCCAAATCTATATTCGCCTGAGCATAGGATTGAACCAGCGGGTGCGTGATATTTGCGGCTTGCATATCCGCTGCGATACGGTTGCGTTGATCTCGCGCTTCATTTAACCGTTTCTGGCCGGTCCGGGCGCTCAGCCGCGCCACGTCACTCCGTAAAATTTGGGCTTGAATATCGGCGATGGCGCGGCGGCCCAATAGTAATTCTTGCCGCTTCGGCAGGGTTGTTATTTCCTGCTCCAGCGCGCGAATTTGATTTCGCCTATACCAGATTCTGGCTTGAACTTCCGTGCGGCGGGCATTTGAAACTGGCTCTAAGTCCCCGTCGCCAAATGTATTAATCCGTGTTTGCAAATTTGTGAGGGCGGCCCGCGCTTCGGCCAATTCTTGGGGGGCCGAGGTTTGGCGCACGGATAAGCCGTTAAGGGTCTCCTGTAATCCCAACAGCCGAGTTTCAAGTTGAGCAAGGTTGGATTCTTTTTGAAAGAGCTCCTGCTCTAGTTCCAAGAGGGCATCGTCGCCAATCATTTCGGCTATTGGCGCTTTCTCAGCCTCAAGCGCCAACTGGGCGGCTTCCAAATCTTGGTCTAAGCCGTCTTGAATTTCAGCGGCATTTTCAACGGCAGATGAAAATTGGGCGCTGCGCTCTATTTGCCGCGATGCCTCCGCGAGCCGCTCCTTCGCGGCGTCGAGAGAGGTTTTGATTTGCGCCTGCTGATCGCTGGACAGATCGGCATTTGACGCGCTGGCGTCGATACGCGCGTCAAGATCCTGAGCTGAAAAACTTGGTCCTGTCAGGACCGGCCCGTCCTGAGCATAGCTTCGGCCAAAGCCGAGCAGAAAAATAAACGTGACGATGAATGCCGCGCTTAAGCAATACCGTAATGTGGAATGGGGGTTCATAGCTTGTTGAACGACAAACCCTAGCGAAAGTAAAGAACCAGAGGCCGCAAAGCGGCGGAGTCAGAAGAAAAACCGCAGAAAACTTATCTCTGCGGTTTTAAAATTTATAAAACCTAGTTGAGGCTCGTTTGATCTTTAAGCTTGCGCATCAAATAGACGTGCTGCAGCGCCAAACGGTTCGCCGTCTCTTTCAGATTGGCCGCTGCTGAATGACCGCCGTCAATATTCTCATAATAATAGAAGGCATGACCTTGATCTTCCATACGTTTCGCAAATTTACGGGCATGGCCGGGGTGGACGCGGTCGTCTTTGGTTGAGGTAATCAAAAAGACTTCCGGATACTCCCCTTGCGGGTCCAGATTATGATAGGGCGAAATTTTCCTCAGGAACTTACCTTCTATGGGATCTTCCGGATTACCATATTCTCCCATCCAAGACGCGCCCGCAAGCAAAGTATGAAAGCGCTGCATATCCAAAAGCGGCACGGCAATAATCGCAGCATTGAATAGGTCAGGACGCTGCGTTGTCATAACGCCCGTTAGCAATCCGCCGTTTGAGCCGCCCTCTACCCCCAGATGGTCTGGTGAGGTGATTTTCTTTGCAATGAGGCCTTCGGCAACAGCGATGAAGTCATCGTAAATACGCTGACGATCTGTCTTGAGGCCGGCCTGATGCCATTTCGGTCCATATTCTCCGCCACCGCGAATATTGGCGAGGACATAGACGCCGCCATTTTCCAGCCAGAGCTTTCCGCGCGTCGCGGAATATGAGGGATTGAGGGAAACCTCAAAACCGCCGTAACCATAAAGCAAAGTCGGGTTTGTCCCGTCCATTTTCGTCTCTTTCGCCCGCACAACAAAATACGGGACTTTTGTTCCATCCGCCGAGGTCGCAAAAAATTGCTCGCTCACCATATTGGACGCATCAAACCAATCCGGCAGGGATTTGGCTTTCGCTTTCTCCCCGCTCGCCGTATTATAGGTCCAAAGCGTATCGGGGCTCAAAAAGCTCTCCGAATTGATAAAGGCGACATCTTCTTTGTCATTGGTCGCGCCGATCGACACGGTGCCATTGGCCGGGAAATCAAGTTTCTCAGAGGCCCATTTCTTACCGTCCCAGTCAAATGCGTAAGCCGCGCTTTTCACATCTGTTGAGATTGAGAGTAAAACTTTCGACTTGGTGACGCCGTAACCGTTCATCGAGGATTTGGCGTCGGGGCTGTAAACCAAATGAATATCTTTAATCTCGCCGTCCGCGTTGAAATCTTCAAAAGCAAAACTGACCAAATCCCCAGATTTAAATCCGCGCCAATCTTCATTTAGCGAAAGCAAAACTTGTCCTTTAAATTCCGACCCCAAATTTGACTTCATTGGGATTGGGAATTTACGCCTCTCTCCGATTGTCCCATCGGCGCTTCGCGGGAAATGAAAGACCTCCGAATTATAGAAGTCAACGGAGCGCGAGACGACGATTTCTCGGCGGCCATCGGACAGATCAAATGTCCCGCCCCAATAGCCAACATCCGACGTTTCACCTTGTCCTAATGAAACCGCATCGGATAAATCTTGTCCCCGCGTCCAGAGTCGGGCCTCGCGGGGGTAACCGGAGTCGGTCATTGTGCCGTCACCGAAATCTATTCCAATAACAACGGTGTCTTTATCCACCCAACTCATCGTGCCTTTGGACTCAGGTGTTACAAAGCCGCCATCGACAAACTGCTTTGTTTTCGTATTAAACTCGCGCCTAACCACAGCGTCTTTGCCGCCATCGGACAGATTGACAATGCATTGCTCATAGGCCGGGGCCAGGCAGCTATTGCCTTTATAAACCCAGTTCTTGCCCTCATCTTTTGACAACTTATCAAAATCCAAAACGGTTTCCCAAGCGGTGTTGTCCGACAAATAAGATTCTAGCGTCGACTTGCGCCAAACGCCTCGCACATGGGTTTCATCCTGCCAGAAATTATGCACCTCATTGTTGCGGTAGGAGACGTAAGGAATTTTATCCTTAGACTGGAGAATTTCGAGAGCATCATCATAGAAGGTTTGATAGCGCGGATCGGCCTTTAGCACATCCAATGAGCGCTTATTCCAAACTTTGACCTCATCCAAAGCGGCCTCGCCCAGCACCTCTTCCAAATAAAGGTGATCCGCATCCGTTTGTCCGGCGGTTTCATAGGATATCATTTTATAAGGTTTCGCTTTCATCTCTTTTATGGGGTCTGCGCTGGCGGCAGCCTTGACCATATCCGCGGTGTCTTGAACAGCCCCATTATCTGAGCACGCCGCCATCATAGCTGTTGTGCTGAGCAAGATGGCGAATTTCGAAATTTGTTTAAGGGTCATATCAACTCTCTCAATTGAATGGATGGCCGCAGTAAATCCAATTTTACGCGGCTTGGCAAGGCGGCATTCCGGCTCAGCTGGCTATTGCCCCCATCTGCGGCGCGCTTATATGAAGCCCATGAAGTTTTTAATCATGAACGGCGCGGGAAACCGCTTTGGCGTCTTTGATGCCCGCGAAGCGCCCGGCTTTGCCTTGACCGATGCGCAAACGGCTGAACTCGCGCGGCCGGGCGGACCAACAATGGGCGAAAAAGGCGCAGACCAAATTATCATCCTGCGCGCGCCCAAATCAGACGACGCTGACATCTTCATGGAAATCCGAAACCAGAAAGGGTTTGAAGTGGATGCCTGCGGAAATGCAACGCGGACTACCGCTTGGTTTCACATGCGCGAAGCCGGAACGGATCTCTGCGTTGTCGAAACAAATGATGGCTTGCTGCACTGCACACGCGCCGGCGCGTTTGACATTGCTGTGGATATGGGACCGCCTAAATTAGACTGGCAGCAAATCCCGCTCGAGGAAGCCATGCACACCCATCATATTGATGTGAAGCTTGGCCCTATTGATGACCCCATCCTCTCCAACCCGGGCGCCGTAAGCATGGGGAATCCGCATTGCGTCTTTTTCGTAGATGATTTTGAGACTGTGAAACCGCATCTCGCGGGCCCAATGATCGAATTTCATCCGCTCTTTCCGCAGCAAGCCAATGTTGGATTTGCCAAGGTCGAAGCCAAAGACCGCATCCGGCTGAAAGTTTGGGAGCGCGGCGTCGGCATGACGCTCGCTTGCGGAACAGGGGCCTGCGCCGCCGTCGTTGCGGCCCATCGCCAAAAGCGCACAGGCAGAAACGTCACCGTCGAAGTCGACGGCGGCACGCTGCACATCCATTGGCGCGAGAGCGATGATCATGTGATTATGACGGGCCCGGTCGAATTAGAAAGCGAGGGCACGGTCTAAGCGGGGACGCGGCTGAGTCGCTTGACTTGACCACACCTCTTATCACGCCCAAATGCGCGTTATGGCAAATGCCGACGACATATCCGCCCGTGACGATGCGGCGACGGCCGACACGAAAGTCATCACTCTTGGCTGCCGCTTAAACGCTTATGAGTCTGACGTGATCGCGCAAAATGCAAGAGACGCGGGCGAGGCTGGCGCGGTGGTCATCAACACCTGCGCGGTGACAAATGACGCCGTGGCTGAAAGCCGCCGCCAAGTTCGCAAAGCCAAGCGCGATAATCCGGACGCCCGCATCATCGTCACGGGCTGCGCGGTGCAAATTAATCCCGCCATGTTCGCAGATATGACCGAAGTTGATCAGCTGCTTGGTAATCATGAGAAAATGAACCCGATGAGCTTTGGCCCAGATGCACCGTCTGAGCGCATTCGCGTCAATGACATCATGAGCATTCGCGAAACTGCGCCGCAATTTATGGGTAGTGAAAATGCACCGCTGACGAAATCACAATCCCGCAGCCGCGCCTTTTTGCAAGTCCAAAATGGCTGCGACCATCGCTGCACATTTTGCATCATTCCCTATGGCCGCGGAAACTCCCGCTCTGTGCCCGCCGGCGAGGTTGTCGGCTCGGTGAAATCGCTCGTGCGGCAAGGCTATAATGAAGTTGTCCTAACGGGGGTCGATCTGTCGAGCTGGGGAAGTGACCTTCCGGGCACGCCGCCGCTCGGCGATCTCGTGCGGCGTATCTTGAAACTCGTCCCTGAGCTTCCGCGTCTTCGCCTGTCCTCGATAGACCCCGCAGAGGTGGATGAGGTCTTGTTCGACCTGCTGACAACCGACACCCGCATGAGCCCCTATCTGCATCTGTCTTTGCAATCCGGCGACGACATGATTTTGAAACGCATGAAGCGCCGCCATTCGCGCAAAGATGCGGTTGATCTCTGCGCAAACCTACGCGCCGCGCGGCCAGAATTTACATTTGGCGCGGACATCATTGCGGGCTTCCCGACCGAAACTGACGCCATGTTTGAAAACTCACTCAGCGTCATTTCTGAGATCGGTATTCCTTGGCTGCATGTCTTCCCCTTCTCTCCGCGCGAAGGTTCGCCCGCCGCAAAAATCCCGCCCGTCAATGGTAATATCGTGAAAGCCCGCGCGAAAAAGTTACGCGAGGCCGGGGCCGCTGAAAAGGCCGCGCATCTGCAAACTCGTATCGGGCAAGAAGATGAGGCCCTGTTCGAAGAAACAGGTCTCGGACGACTCCCCGATTTTTCTATGGTGAAGGTGGACAATCCTGCTGCTGCGGGTAGCTTAGCGAAAATACGCATCACGGACGCAACTCCTGAACATTTGATAGGACAGGTCATTGGCTGAGAAAAAGAAAAAAGGCTTTCTGAGCAAGCTTGGGTTTAAATCCAAAGCCGACAAGCTCGCTGAAGCCGCAGCCGAAAAAGCGGCGGCTCAGAAATTAGTCGATGAAAAAATGGCGGCAAAAATGGCGGCGATTAATGCCGCCGCCCTCGCCTCTGCGCGTAAGCAAGATGAATCCGCCCAAGGCCTGAGCGCGGAAGAAACAGCGGCCCGCGAGGCGGAAGAAAAACGTCTCGCCGAAATTCAAGCCGCCCGCGACGTCGCCCGCGCCAAACAACTCGCCGAAGAACGCGCGCTTAAGGAACAACGCGCCGCCGAGGAAGCCGAACGCCTCGAAGCGGAGGCCAAAAAACGCGAAGAAGAGGCGGCGGCCCGCGCCGCTGAAGAGGCGCGCCTCGCGGCGGAAGCCGACGCCAAACGCGCCGCAGAGGAAAAAGCCCGCCTTGAGGCGCAGGCCCTTGAGACCGCGCGCATCAAAGCCGAGGAAGAGGCGGCTCTCGCCAAGGCCAAATCCGACGCCGAAGCTGCCGAGCTTAAAGCCAAACAAGCCGCCGAAGCCAAAGCCCGCGAAGAAGCCCGCCTCGCCGAAGAGGCGCAGCGCAAAGCCGATGAAGCCGCGCGAATTGAAGCCGAACAGCTGGCCCGCGAAAAACAGGAAGCTGACCGGATTGAGACCGAGCGCCTCGCCGCAGAAAAAGCGGAAAGTGAACGGCTGAAACGCGAAGCCGAAGAAGCGGATCGCCGCGCCCGCATTGCCGAAGAAAAAGCCTCTCGCGAGATAGCAGAGCGCGAGGCCGAAGCCGCCGCCGAAGCTCAACGCGCGGCTGACCGGAAAGCGGCGGGCCTGCCGGAGATAGCGCCGGAGCCAGAGCCCCTCGCCGAAGGCGGGTTTTTGGGCCGGATTTCTGCTGGCCTCCGGAAATCTACATCGCGCATGTCCGACCAAGTCGGCGCAGCTTTCACCAAGCGCAAACTTGATGAAGAGGCCATTGAAGAGTTAGAGGATATTCTTGTGATGTCCGATTTGGGCTACGGCGTTGCTTCCAAAGTGACGGACCGTTTGCGCGAAGATAAATTCGATAAACAGGTCACGGATCTTGAGGTCAAAATCGCCCTTGCCGATGTCATCTCGGATATCCTGACGCCGCTAGAGCGGCCCATTGTCTTTGGCATGGCGAAACCGCAAATCATGCTGTTTGTGGGCGTCAACGGCTCTGGGAAAACGACGACCTTAGGGAAAATTGCGAAGCGCTATACGGACCAAGGCAAGAAAGTCCTCATCGCGGCGGGTGATACGTTCCGCGCCGCCGCCGTGGAGCAGCTCACCGTTTGGGGCGAACGCGCAGGCGCGCCCGTCATGAGCGCCGCCCAAAACGCCGATGCGGCGGGCCTCGTCTTTGATGCGATACAGCGCGCGCGGAATGAGGATGTTGATATTCTGATGATCGATACGGCGGGACGCTTGCAAAACCGCACGGAGCTGATGGATGAACTTTCGAAAATCATTCGCGTTATTCGCAAACAAGACGCCACCGCGCCGCATCACTCGATCCTCGTGCTCGATGCTACGGTTGGGCAAAATGCGCTTTTGCAAACCGAAGCCTTTAAAGACACAGCAGATGTGACAGGCCTCATCATGACAAAACTTGACGGCACAGCCAAAGGCGGCGTCTTGGTTGCGCTGTCAGATAAATACGCGCTGCCCATCCATCATATCGGAATCGGCGAGCGGATTGAGGATTTAGAAAATTTCAGCGCGCCAGTCTTCGCAGCTGCGCTATCTGGCGTGGCGGACGCATTGCAAGATTAGTATTGGGCGGACTGTCTTGCGCGGACGTCCCTACAGGCGGCAACTCCAGTACATAATTTCCAGTAATTAAATTAAAAACTCGCTTTAACGACCCGATAGAATTTTTTCACACACCCTAGCTGTTCTTGTGGCGCTCTCGCCTGTTGAACTATAGTCCGCCTCGCCTGATAAATGTTTGATCATGCTCTCCACGTGGAATTGTTGAACATGTTTCGGATGTTTTATATTTACCGAGTCATTGCCGTTCTGTGTTTCGCACGCCGGGTTTCTGTCATCAAAAATGGAAAAAACAATTCTGCCCTTATCGCCAATAATGACGACTTCATCTGATGCGTCGAGACTAGCAAAATTCCAATAAGCTGTTCCCGTAATATTATTTTCATGCAGCCAGCTCCCCGAAACGGCATCGGGGACATCGTATAGCTGTTCTTGGGACACCGAAAAACCTTGCGCCTGCTTGATTGGTCCAAAATATAAATCAAACAAATCCAACCCATGACAGGCTAAATCATCAAAATATCCGCCGGGGGCCTGACCGGGATCAACGCGCCAGGAATATTTTTGATCCACGCCTCTTGCTTTGGACGGTTGCGTCAAACCCCAATGCACATGCCGCACAGTGCCAATCTCACCCTGTTGAATCCACGCGTGAATGGCCTGAAAGCGCGGTAAAGTGCGCCGATAATAGGCCACAAATAACGGGGTGTGACTGGCTTTAAAAGCCTCGGTAATCTGCCGCGCCTCTTGATAACTATTCGCGATCGGCTTTTCGATGCAGCAGGGTTTTAGAGCGTCCGCCACGGCAAGGGCAAGCTCTGGATGTGAGGACGGCGGGGTCGCAATATATACGGCATCGATATTCTCAGACTTTATAAGATCTGCAGCGGAATTAAACACCTTCGGGATATTGTGCCGTTTCGCATAGTCTCGTGCAGAGCTTTCCGTTCTTGAAAAAACCCCATATATCTGGGATTTTCCATCAATATTAAATGCAGGCCCGCTTTTAACTTCGGTGACATCACCGCAACCGATCATACCCCAGTTAATCATACACCGTTCCTCTCGTGAATAACGATAGTCTCAGAAAATCACACGAACCGCTACAGCAAAACGATTGCGGAGGGTAATTCTCTTTGTCTTGTTGTCTTGAGTTGGCGCGGTGAGATTTAATTACCGGCGGGTACGGTGCTTTCCTCGGCGGCTATAGATGGGCTGACTCTCCGCCCGCTCCCCATCCGTGATTGTCTCGGAGATATATCCGGACGGCACAGACCCGCCTTGAGAGTGACTATAGCTTGGCGCAGAATATGTTGTCCCGCTGCTATAGGTTTGGCCGGAACCGTAAGACGATGTGGTCCCGCTCGAGTAAGATGTGCCGGAACTGTGGTAGCCCGTAGACGGAACGCCGGAGCCATAGGACGGGCCGGATCCGATTGTGCCTGTTCCCGGCTCGCATAAGACTCGGCGCCATTCATAGCTCTCAGGGCTGACTAGAACTTTCGTGCCGACTTGGCCCATTTCCGCAGGGACATTGACCTCATAGGCCTCTGCGGGGCGCACGAGATCATGAAGCTCAACCGAGGCCCACTCCGCGGGAACTGGGATTTCTTCTACTCCGCCCGGGTCTGTGACGACCTCTTTGCGGATCGCGGTATATTCAGCTGGAACCGGAATGCGGTCGATGCGCGCAGGGGCGCTCATGACGCGGCGGGTTGTGGTCACAGATTGACCTGGTTCTTCGACCAAGCACCAAATTTCGCACAGGGGACCACACGTATCTCCGCCGTTCTGGGTCGTCGCATAGGAGCCGCCCTGATAACTACCGCCCCCCGCGCTACCTTGGGCAGAGCCGCGCAGCCGGCCATCCGCCGTGGAATGAATGATGTAGCCCTGACGCTGCAACTCTGCTGGATTGCCGCGTTTCCACACGAGATGCGGCGCGCTGGTCTGCAAGCTTTCGGTAACAGTTGAAAATTGCGGTTGCGAGACGCTGAGCCGCTCATGGGCGGGACGTGTCAAGATTTGCTCAGTGACGGTGCGGTAGGATGGCTGACGCACAATATAGCGCGTGCTGGCCTCTTTGACCATGACGCCTTCGCGGCGGCTTTGAAACTCAGGCTGGGTGACTTCGAGCTTGGTGTAGCCATCGGCTTTGACAACGGTTTCGGTGCTATTCTGATATTGCGCCGGGACTTTGACTTGGGCGTAGCATTCGCCGGGATTGGCGACAGGCGGCAAGGCAGATGGAAAATTGCTGGGTCCGGCAAGGGCGCTCGCGGCGCCTCCCACCATCAATAGCGTTAGGGAAGAGCTGATTAAGCGACGCATGGAAATCTCCGTCTTTGCGTTAATGTCTTGTCCAAAAAAAATGGAAGATTACGAGGGCGAGCGCCGCGCCCGATAAATTGGCAGCTGTATCCCCGAGCGACCCTGTTCGCCCGAGCGGCATAAGGTGCTGCGCAAACTCTATGCCTATTCCGAATAGGCCGAGGCCTAGAAAAATGCTGCCGCCCCAAAGCGCTGGCCAACCAAGCCGCGCTAATCCCGCCAAAACGGCGTAAGCGCCTAAATGCATGATCTTGTCCATATATACGGGTCCGCCCATATCGACTGCGGGACGCAGGCTCATGACGAGGACAGTCATTAAGGCCGCTATCGTTAGCATTTTGAAAATCAGAGAAAATTTGGTCATTGGGCCGTGTATAGGCGAATAGATTCGTCAGCGCGACGGCGACCCTGAGGTCATTTTGCGTCAATTTCACGATTTAACCCCTCCCACGCGGCATTTAGGGTTAACAGAGCCTCAATTATGGCACGAATGTGGCGAAAGCTGTGATTTTGGGTGCGATTGAACGGAGATGCGACGCATATCTCATAATATGACACAAACTCTTGGCAGGATTGACTCGACACGCCACAAGCGTAATTCGAGACTATTAACGCTTCAAAAGGGTAGATTTATGACACTTCTCGACGCGAAAGACGTGGCTAAAGGCCTTGATGGCTGGACGGGCGGAGATGATTTCATCACAAAAGTTTTCCGATTCGAGGATTTTGCGGAGGCCTTTGGATGGATGACACGTATCGCGATTACGGCCGATAAAATGGATCATCATCCTGAATGGTTCAATGTCTATAACCGCGTCGATGTCACCTTGACCACGCATGATGCGGGCGGCGTGACGGAGAAAGACGTTAAACTTGCGCAGGCTATGGAAAAGGCAGCCGCCTAATGCGTCTCGCCCTTCCCCTTCTGCTCCTTGCGGTCTCGACCCCAGCCTTTTCGCAAATCGAAACCCTTCCCAACTGTCCGGGCGGCACCGTCATTGAGCTTGATGACCAGATTGTGTGCGAAAAGCAGGACACACTGGCGCTATTGATTGCCGATTTCGAAGCGGCGGAATTAGCGGGAGATGTTTATCGCCGCGGTCAAGAGGGCGACCGCGAAGCGCTGAAACAATTACCGAATATATCACCCGAAGCCTATGCGTCGCAAAATGCGATAACGACTCAATTTTTAGCGCGGCATGCCGCGCTCTCCGCCGTGCCTATGCGCGAAGCGGATCGCCTAAATTATGATTTGCTGGGCTTTGTCCTGACCCAGCGGCAAAGATTGGCGCCCTTTGACCCCGCGCGGATTCCGTTCAGAAATGATAGCGGGTTTTTCAATGAGCTTTCATTTGTCCTACGCCAAACCGATTTCAAAACGACCGAAGATTACGAAGCCTATGCGGCGCGCCTAACGCGACTGCCGCGATATTTCGCTCAAGCCAAAGACAATATGCGCCGCGGCATTCAAACCAATTTTACAGCCAGCGCTGAAATCCTGCCTGGCATTCAAGACATGATCGACAACATGGCGACAGCCTCTCCAGAGGCGCACCCGCTGTTCGCCCCTTTCAAAACCTTTCCCGAAACGATGGCGGAGACGGATCAGTCCCGGCTGCGGGCCTTAGGAGAGGCCGCCCTGCAAAGCGCCGTAATTCCTGCCTATCGTGATCTCTCTAAATTCATGAAAGATGAATATGCGACGGCGGCGCGGCCGACAGCAGGGCTTGGCACGAGTGAAACCGAGCGCGAATATTACCGCGCCGTCACCCGCTACTTCACAACATTAGACATCAGCCCCGACGAGGTTCATGAGCTCGGTCTCTCTGAAGTGAGCCGTATTCGCAATGAAATGGATTTGATTATTCAGGAAACAGGATTTGAGGGCACATTTGCAGAGTTTCTGAATTTCCTGCGCACTGACCCGCAATTTTATGCGACGAGCCGAGAAGACCTCTTGATGCGCGCGAGCTATATCGCCAAGCAGCTTGATGGAAAAATGCCAGAATTTTTTGGGACCCTCCCGCGCCTATCATACGGCGTCATCCCCGTTCCAAAAGAGATAGAAAAAACCTATACGACAGGTCGTTATTTCAGCGGAAATCCTGAACGCGGCCAAGCGGGAAATTATGTCGTAAACACCTATAATCTTCCAAACAGGCCACTTTATAACCTACCCGCTTTGACCGCACATGAAGGCGTGCCTGGCCATCATATGCAAATTTCAATCGGCCAGGAATTAAAGGATTTGCCCAAATTCCGAAAATCGCTCTACCCAAATGCCTTTGGCGAAGGCTGGAGCCTTTACGCCGAAAAATTGGCCGGAGAAATGGGAATCTATAAAACGCCCTATGACAGATTCGGACAGCTCTCTTATGAGATGTGGCGAGCTTGCCGCCTTGTTGTTGATACGGGTTTGCATTGGAAAGGTTGGACCCGCGAAGAGGCTGAAAACTGTTTCCTGGAGAACTCTGCCCTTGCGCCGCATAATATAAAAACGGAAGTGCAGCGATATATTAGCTGGCCAGGTCAAGCCCTTGCTTACAAAGTTGGGGAGTTAAAAATCTTAGAGCTTCGCGCGCAGGCCGAGGCCGAACTAGGAGAGAATTTTGACATTCGCAGGTTTCATGATGCCGTGCTGTCAAATGGCGGCATTCCGCTAGACATTCTCGAAAAACAGATTGACCGCTTCATTTTCAATGAAAAACAACGTTTGGCTCAATCCCTCCCCACACGACGTTCCGAGCCATAAAAAAACCGCCGAGCCTTGTCATAATCATATGACAAGTTCGGCGGCTATGCCCCAGCCCTTGTGGCTTAGATGTATTAGGTCGTGATCCTAGAAGCGATACCGGCCCCGGAGTGTCACAGGAACAGAGACGCGACCACGGTTGTTGTTCAGTCCGCCAAGCGCCGTACCAGCCCCTAGAACAGATGTGTCTGACTTCAATCCACCTTGATAGCGAATGCCTGTTTCAAGACCGATCGTCGAATATCTTGTGAGCGGTGTTTCGACACCGACAAGACCAGCGGCTGTTCCAACCCAGCTGTTCCGATAAAGCGGAACTTCGGTTGCGCTAAAGGTCGCGCCGCCAAGCTGTGTGTTCTGAACGCCTATATCATTGACCCGAGAGACACCTGCACGGCCCTCAACATATGGGCGGACACTATTTAGAACAACGCCATTCATAGGCTTGAAATATTGGCGAAGACCAAGCTCTGCCCCCCAAGCTTCATAGTCGCTCAACGCGCCTGTCAGCTGCTCACCGTCAATTGTGCCCCAGTCCTGAGAGCCATTGCTATCAGCTTGCTCGTAATGACCAAGCAGGGTCACTTTTCTGTTCGGAGACAGCGCATATGAGCCGCCGAGTTCAGCGCGAACGCCTCTTTCGTATGCGTCATCAAATGAGATTGAGTTAAAATCAGTCCCTGCCACGTTATTTGTGCGGCCAGAGGTGATGATGTTTTTTCCAACATTAAAGCTTGGCCCAACGCCGCCCTCTAAGTTCCAGCGCGCCAAGCAATTGCCTGTATTACACTGGGTCGGGGCTCTGTTTACGACCTGTTTTTGTCCGTAATAGCCAGTTTGTGGATTATAATTTGTGTAGTCATTCTTTGACCCACCAATACCCAAAAATGAGCAACCGGAGAGTAGAATTGCGGCAGAGCCGAGCATAAGAATTCGCATGGTTTTCACCCTTACTGTTCTGGATCGGCACAATCGCCGCATAGATCCGTCATCTTGGATGAAAGCTTTGCAAAGCTGATGCCAAAGTAGGATTTTGGCCAGCCTTTTCCCCAAACCCATTCCAACGGCTGCGGTTTTACAGGATAGCGGTTAAATCGGAGGTAGAATTTATAGTTAGGGGTCTATGAATCTTTTTAGCCTGAGGCACAATTTCTTATCGCCTCTCGCTGTCACAATGTCAGCAGCCCGTCACCACGACACATACCCGGCTCAATGAGCAACTTTCGTGCCGCCGGGGGCCATTTAGCCCTCGCGGGAGGTCAGGTCATAAAAAAAGCCCGACATAAATGCCGGGCTTATGGATTATATTTTGGACTGGCTTAGAATGAAAGTCTGCCGCGAAGCTTGACGGGGACCGAGAAACGATCATCTCCGCCCGATAAGGCATTCATATTATCACGCCACCGTATCCCGCTTTCGATACCGATCGCAGCGCGGGGGCCAACAGCCATCTCTGCACCGATCACGCCTGCCGCGGTTGGGTTCCATCCGCTTTCAATGAATTTCTGCTCTCCAAAGAGAGTTCCGTCATCATCATATGTCTGTGTCAAATTCACGTCATTATTATGCGAGAAGCCGGCTGTGGCTCCGACATAAGGACGGAAACCATATCCGTTACCCATATATTGGCGAACGCCACCTTCAATTGTGTATTGTTCCAGGTCGCTAAATGTTCCCGTAAGATCACGCGCTGTCGCGCCCGCATCCGGAACAAAGTTACCAGAGGCATCATAGACACCAGTTTCAAATGATCCGGCATCAACAGATTGGCCGTCTTTTTTGGAATAAGCCGCAGAGCCGATTAATGTTGTGGTAGGCGAGACATCATATGTGAGCGCGCCGCCTAGAGTTCTCCCGTCTGAGAAAGCGTCAGCATAGCGGATATCTTCAAATTCACCCGCGCGGCCGCCGCCGCCTTCTGATGGGCTTTCGCCCTTACCTTCAATTAAAACGCCGCCCACATCAAATTCAGTTCCGCCAAAGACTTCAAAGCCGAAGGGTAGAGCCGCGCCAACGCCGCGCAATTGTGGCACGCCATATGGCTGTGCGTAAGGCTGCGGGACATAGATTGGAGCGCCTACAACGTTCTGTACATATTGTCCGTTCACAAATTGACCATTGCTAAGTTGTGTTCCGACAACATTTCCGCCGAAAGCTGCTGCGCCGTAAGGTGCGCCTGCGCCAAGTGTTGTCACGCCCGACGTCCCAACGCCTGGGCCGAATCCCTGACCAAATCCTTGGCCTGCGAAAGCACCTTGGCCGCCATAAGCGCCGCCAATACCTTGCGCTGCTAATCCTGCACCAACGACGCCAGGACCATATCCTGAGGACGCGTAAGCTGTTGACCCATTAAGACCCGCGCCATATCCGGCCGGTCCGAAGCCTGCGCCGCCGCCCGCTCCAAATCCGCCTGCGCCATATCCTGCGCCAAAACCTTGTCCCGCGCCGAAGCCCTGTCCAAAACCTTGTTGGCCAAAACCTGGTTGGCCAAAGCCTTGTTGTCCAAAACCTTGCGGCCCAAATCCAGCTTGGCCGAAACCTTGTCCCTGAGCGACACCATAAGCCCCGCCTGCGCACCCAGCGTTGCCGCCTTGACTAAATCCGTAAGAGGCCGCCTGACCATACGCCATGCCTTGAGCCGGCGCACATCCTGCACCGTAAGCCCCGCTAGAGGTACCGTATCCGTTGTTTTGACCGCCCATGCCAAGCCATGAACACCCTGACAATAAAACCGCTGATAATGCGCAAACTGCAAGCCGCATATCGGCCTCCTTCTCTTTCGAACTAAGTTCTTCTGTGTTCCAACTTAAAACAGAAGATACTTAAAAAATCGTTCCCAAACCGAAAACAAAACCTTAATTATTCCAAGGATTTGTATAGTTAATGCCCCTAATTACCTCAGAGACCCTAAAAATTGATCGATCCCCGTAAAGTAACGGGTACCGAAATATTCGCATCGCCTTTGGCGCCGCTAATCGTTTCGCCGGCTGCATTTGTAAAATCAGCATATTCGCGCGCGCCCTGAATTTTTAATCCAGTTTCCGCCGCGATGGCGAAGCCCGGCGTGACTTGCCACTCCGCACCGACGTTTAACTGACCTTGCGGCAACCATTGCGCGTCATATAATCTTGCGTTTTCGTTCGACGTCACCGTGCTGCCCTGCAGACCCTCAAATGTTCGGCGATAATTTGCTTGCTCAGAGGTGACTTTAACGTCGACAGCATTAACATGCGATACGCCGACGGAAGCGCCGACAAACGGCGTAACAGTGCGATAGCCTTCTGATTTTATAACTGGATTAAAGTAGCGCCGAGCACCAACTTCCAAATCATATTGCCTCAAATCCGAAAAATCATATGAGGTGCTCAGAATTCTCTGGTCTAGGCGCTCAGTTATCTCAGTAACCCCAGCAGTGTCTTCCTGCCTGTAGATCGTCGCGTTTACGGCAGGCCCCGAGCCCGATCTTCCTTCGGCATATGTATATCCGCCATTGGCAAAGACCGTCGTACTCTCATTTAGAATATATTCGGCGCCAGCTTTAATCTGGGCCGGCGTTGACCAAACATCATCAAAAGAAATGGTCTGCGTACCGCTGATGTTGTCAAATTGGTTTGGCGCGTAGATATCTACCGCGTCCAACTGGTTAGCCGTATAGGTCGTTGTTGTGGAACCATCCACAATGGTTTGATTGAAAAGTTGAGGATTATAGAGGGAGCCGGCTAGATCGCTGCGCGCGCCGAAATCTAAAAGCGCACCGCCTATGCTTTTCTCAACCCCCAAAGACAAAGACCCGCGAAGCTGAGGCTTGCGCTTCCTGGAGCCCGGTGCGTGATATGCAGCGCTTTGTGCTTGCCCCACGGCGGAGCCATAAGCTCCATTTGTATATTGAGGCTGGCCAAATTGTGGCTGTTGCGGAAAGCCATTTGTGCCGTAATTTTGTCCGCCATATCCCGGCGCTTGCGGATTTACGCCGATAGTGACCTGTTCAGGGCGGCATCCACGCGGGATAGGCTGGCGCGGCGTCGCGATTTGGCAATGTTGGGCCGCAGAAGCTTGGTTATAGCCATATTGCCCAGACTGGGCTGCCTTCTGTTTGGCAAATGGGTTTTTAAATTGCCCCGGCTGTCCGTTGATAAAGGAACAGCCCGACAGCAAAGCCGCCGACAAAGTTGCCGACAATGTTAAAGTCCCAAGACGCATAGGTCCCCCGAATTCAAATTAGGGAGGCGATGCTCCCAACATGGTTAACTCGGGCATGAATGATTTTGCTTAACAAGCCGTTTAAGGCGAGCATTTTCCTGAAAAGAGAGGCCAGTGAGCGCTGGATGCGCGTGCAATGGCCTTTAAAATAGCACTTTAACGGCGTCCGGCGGGCGGCCAATCACCGCTTTTTGTCCGTCTGAGACCACGGGCCGCTCGATCAGAATGGGGTATTCAGCCATAAATTTCACTAATTTATCTGGGCGCGTTTCATCTTTTAGCTTCAGCGCCTTATAGATGGACTCGCCGCGCCGCATGAGCCCGCGCGGATCCTCAATACCGAGCTGCTGCAGCATGTCCCTGATCTCCGGCTCTGATGGCGGCGCGTCTAAATATAGCCGAATAGAAAAGTCTTTTCCCGAGTTTTGCAAAATCGCGAGGGTCTCTCTTGATTTTCTACATCTGGGATTATGCCAAATCTCTAACATCGAAAACCCTTATCACTCATATTGTAAAACAGGAATTGCACTCACCGACACATAACGCCAAAGAAACGCCGTGACCACGACTATCCCGAAAACATTGATTCTCAGCTCGACCGTCGCCAGCTCTCGCGTTGGCGCCAGCGCTGCCAGTTTTTGCCTGCAAAGATTGGGCATAGAAACCGTTGTTTTGCCGACAACGCTCTTGGGCCGTCATCCCGGATGGGGCGAGCCCGGCGGCGGCGCAGTCAACACCGATCTCCTAAGGGATGTTTGGGCAGGCATTAAAGCACAAGACGTGCGCTTCGATGCTGTTTTAACAGGCTATATGGGCGAGACAGGGCATATTCCGCTGGGCGTCGACATTATTGACCATGTCAGGTCTATAAATCCAGGCGCGCTCATCGCCGTCGACCCCGTTATGGGAGATCATGGACGCCTCTATATCCCAGACACGCGCGCGAAGGCGCTCATGGATGACTTAATTCCAAAAGCCGATTTCATCACGCCTAACCTTTGGGAGCTGGAATATATCCAAAGCCATTTGGATAACCTGCCTGAATGCCTCGTTACATCCGTCCCTGATGGCAGTAAAATCGGAGCGGTCTGGCAGGATGGCTCCGAGCGGTGGCAAGTCAGCCACGCCAAATTTGACTCCGTCCCGCATGGCGGCGGCGATAGTCTTGCCGCCCTATTTTTAGGGCGCAGGCTTTTGGGTGAATCTCCCAAATCAGCCCTGTCAAAATCCGTATCCTCCGTTTTCGAAATCATGCGGGCCGCCAATCGACTCGACCTCGGTGAATTGCCGCTCGTCAGAATGCAGGCCTTTATAAATGACGCGATTCCGTTAGAGCTACACACATGACTAATGCCCCACTAAACGGCCACCTGCCGGCCCAATTCGAAGATCTAAAAGATGTCATAGCCGCAAATTATGCCGATCATGACGAAACAGGTTTCCAATTTTGCGTTATGCAGCACGGCAAGCTCTTGATTGATATCCAATCCGGATGGGCAGATCGGCGGAAGACCCAAGAGGTCAAGGACGACACGCTCTTCGCCGTATTTTCTTCTGGGAAGGCGGTGGCCGCCCTCGTCATAGCATGGCTCGTTGAAGAGGACCGCATTGGCTATGATCAGCGCATTGAATCAATTTGGCCTGAATTTAGAGAGGCGGGGAAAGCCGGGCTAACCATTGGCCAAACAATGAGCCATCAGGCCGGATTATCAGGGATCACCAATCCCGACTGGACGCCTAAAGACTGGTTTGATTGGGACAAGACTATCCGGCAGCTCGAGGCGCAAGCGCCTATTTTTGAGCCGGGCAGTGCCTCCGGATATCATCCGGTTACTTTTGGATTTCTCGCTGGCGAAATTGCAAAGCGCGTCGATGTTCATCAACGCTCATTAGGAAAAATCCTACGCGAGGAATTATGTGCGCCGTCAGGCGCGGATGTTTGGATCGGCTTGCCGCCGCAAGAACATGATCGCTGCGCCGAGATGCTAAAACCTAAATCATTAGCGGATATGGGCGAGGTGACAGAGGCGACCCGCTGGGCCTTCATGAAACCTTGGTCCTCGCCCGGCGGAATGGGCGCCGCCGCGTGGCGCGAGGCTCAACTCGCAGGATCTAATTGCCATGCCACCGCGAAGGGCCTCGCCACCCTCATGCAAATAGGCGTTGATGGACGGATAAATGACATGCCGTTCCTCTCAGAGGACACGCTTACGGCTTTTTCGAAGTCTCGTGTTTCTGGACAAAATCTTGTGCTGCCTTTCGAGATCGATTTTGCAGCGGGCATCATGCGTAATTCGCCAAATTATTTTTATGGACCAAACGCCGATACGCTTGGCCATAGCGGATGGGGCGGATCGTGTGTCTTTGCAGACCCGGCGACGGGCCTTCATGGTGCATACACAATGAATCGGCAAAGAAACACTTTACTGGGGGATATTCGTCCCCGAGCTTTGATCGATGCTGCATATAGGGCGCTATGACGAATTTCGTTGAAAAACTCTGGGAAATCGGCCCGGGCCTGATCGAGGGCACCCCCCATGCGAATAAAATAGGGATAAAATTTGTTGCGGTGGACAAAGGCTTAGGGACATTGTCCCTGCCTTATAATACCGCGCTCATTGGCGACCCGAGATCGCGCGTTATCGCTGGCGGCGCCGTTACGACACTTCTCGACCAAGCCTGCGGTCTTGCGGCCATTGCTGGCTTTGACGGCTTTGGACAAATTGCGACATTATCTCTGCGCATTGATTATCAGCGCTCGGCCAAGCCGGGAGAAACCGTGATAGCCGAAGCCGTGTGTTATAAGACAACCCGCCATGTCGCTTTCATTCGCGCGGTTGCCCATGACGGCGATGCGGACGACCCCATTGCGACGGCGCAGGCCTGTTTTATTCTGACAGGACCGCTTTATAAGCTTCCGGGTGAGGCCGCGAAACCTGTAGAGAAGAGGGCGGAAACGTAATGACCCAACGCCTAGCCGACAGCCTAGTCGCCTCTATCCCTTATGCGCAAACCCTCGGGATTGAGGCGAAGTTAACAGATGGCGAACTGATTTTGAATTTGCCCTATTTGAAAAGCAATATTGGCAACCCAACTTTACCCGCCCTGCATGGCGGGGTTATTGGCGGATTTATGGAAGTCTGCGCTATGGCCGAACTGCGCCGGCTCTCGCCCGACTTACCATTCTCAAAACCCATTGGGGTGAACATTGATTATTTGCGGCGCGGTAAGCCCGTCGAAACATTTGCACGCGCAACTATATTCAAGAAAGGCTCTCGCGTCGCCAATGTGCGCGTGCGGGCTTGGCAGGAAAGTCCCGAGACGCCCATAGCCGCGCTGAGCGGTCATTTCCTACTGCCTGAAACCAAGTGAATGCCAAAGCCGATGCGCTGACGATCTGTAGCCCGTCGCGCTGGACGGATTTGAATCAACGCCTTGGCATCACGCCAGATCTGCAGACCTATGACGCGCTTATTCGCGCCCATGCGGAAACCCACCGCGCATATCACACGCTGGATCACATTGCGGCCTGCTTGCGGCATTTAGATGAAGTGCAGGGTCTCGCGGACAATCCGGATGAGATAGAGATGGCGCTATGGTTTCACGATGCCATTTACGCCCCCTTCTCCGCGACGAATGAAGAAGACAGTGCGGCCTGGGCGACGAATTGGCTCCGAGATAAGGGTCTGGACGAGAGCCCTATCTCGCGAATTGCCCAGCATATTCTTGATACAAAGACCCATGAAACACCCGAGACAATTGATGGCCGTCTGATGCTCGATATTGATCTTTCTATCTTAGGCACAGGCCAAGCGGTGTATGATGCGTTTGAAAATCATATACGCCGCGAGTATCGCCGCGTGCCCAGTTTTATTTTCCGCAAAAAACGAAAAGCCATTTTGCAGAGATTTCTGGCGCGCGAGAGACTTTACAATACGGATTATTTTTTCGAAAAATTAGAGACACAAGCGCGCCTGAATTTAAATCGAGCGATATCTAATTTGTAGAAAACCCCCAAGCTAGACCGCTAGAAACGACTTTTGAAACTCTCTCGCAGCCGGTCTGTGGCCTCATCGGCATAAAGGAGCGTATTTCCTTTTACCCCGTAGAGGGCCACGACCTCAAACCAGCCTTGCGTGACCCCTTGATTAATTAATTCCTCCGCCGATAAACAATGGCGTCCAGCTTCAAGGACGAGATCAAAATTTACAGGGCCGATCCCGTGATAAGTCCGATAGATCACCTCTGTACAGACCAAGCGGTCTGACGTGCTGAAGTCGAAAACAAAGTCATAGAGTTTACCAGCATGCGATCTGGCCGTCGCGAGGGCAGCCTGAATTTGCTCAGGTTTTAATTTTGGCCGCAAGAGAACGAAAGCATCAACCTGCAATGTCTCTTTGATTTGGCGCAAACGAACACCGTCTTTTTTCGCCTCTAGTATATCGGCATCCCCCGCGCCCAACCACAAAGCAGAATGGGGCCAAAAGCCCGGTAGGAATAGGTTACTCATCGCATCATCATGGCGCGTCACAAAGACGTCGCCCGGTTGCAAAACGGTTTGAATGGTCGACATGATTTCGGGAGAAACGCGCTTTGGCGCCCGGGGTGGTTTCACGAGTGGAATTTTGAGATCGGCGATGTCTGAGCCCATCATCTCAAAAATCGAGAATAATATATTTTTCCACGCAGATAATTGGCGACGTTTGGTCGAAAATTTTACAAAACTTCGATAGCGGCGAAGATGGTCCCCCCGGGACGCTGTAGGGAGGTTGAGCGTGGTCAAAATATCGCTGATTTCGAGTGGGGCAGCCTTTAGGATGGCGGCTTTATTTTGGTCAAAAATATCGCAGGCTCTGTAAAAACCATGCATGCGATAGGCGGACGTCAATTGCCGATATATCCGGGTAAAACTCTTTCGGTCGATACCATATCGACGCTCGGCCTCATCAAGTTTGCGCCAGATGATATCGCGCTTGCGGGCCAAATCGATGAGATATTCGCCGGTTCGAACAATGATTTCAGCGGCGCAAAATGCAATGGAGAAGTCGTGAAGGTCTTGGCGGCTGGCTGTTTCGGGCGCGGCCTGGACGCGCCGCGCCGCAGCTTGGCTGCGGCGGATGATCTCCCATAACGACACACGGATCGCGAGATATCGAGCAAAAGCATCGCGGAGCCGTTCGTCTTCAACAGGGGTGTAATATCCTCGCGCCTCCGCCGCTTTGCCGTCAGCCAAAAGCTTAGCCATGTCTTTGGGGCGGGGCAGCGCAGCATAGGCCGCTTTAACCGTCTTCACATAGGGTGAAGATGGATCGGCGGCGGGCGCCGCTAGATGTGGCTGGGAGGTAGATTGATTCAGTTTCATACAATAACAATCATCAGCGGCGGGTTGTTGTTTCCGTTTCGTCTAAAATCACTAGCAAATCATCGGTAGCAGCCCGCGCTATCGAAAATAAAGAGAAACCGCGAAAATACTAAATAAATGACCAAGTCAAAACGCAAAACGCCCCGCCGGTTAACCCGAGCGAGGCGTTTTGTGATGATAAGGAGGGTAGTGCGGTCCATCTATGATGGTTTGCATGACATGTTTTGTATAAACCGGGCAGCGACCTACTCTCCCGTGCCTTAAGACAAAGTACCATCGGCGCTGAGAGGCTTAACGACCGAGTTCGGGATGGGATCGGGTGGGGACCTCTCGCAATAACCACCCGGTTAATGCAAAACATGCTAAACATTTTGCGGATAAGGACTTCAAAAATTGAACTAAGAGTGTTCAATTTTTGAGACATCTCAATTTTGAGCCGCAAATTGTTTTAAATAGTAAAGATATCGTCTGAACAGCTTCCATGCTCTTCTTTCGAAGATATCGGGGACATCATAGTCCACGCGCATGGGCACTAACGTTTTACATTCACCTTTTTGTTCTCGAAAGAACGGGAAGGTTTGGCTGTAAAACAATCTGAAATGAATCAAGCCAATCGAGTTATTAGTACTGGTAAGCTCCACATATTACTATGCTTCCACACCCAGCCTATCAACGTTGTAGTCTACAACGACTCTCAAGGGAGTTCTCGTATTGAGGGG
>CALDTL010000048.1 GCA_937923965.1 uncultured Caulobacterales bacterium | reverse complement strand
AGGCTCTAACGGCGCTGTTGTCCATTACCGAGTCAATACGGCCACAGTTCAAACGCTCGATCGCGGCTCGCTTTTCCTGATCGATAGCGGCGGGCAATATCCTGACGGCACAACGGATGTGACGCGGACCGTGCCCATCGGCGAGCCCACGCAAGAGATGCGGGAGCGCTTTACGCTTGTCCTTCAAGGGCATATCGCGCTGGCGACTGTTCGCTTTCCTAAAGGGACAACGGGCAGCAACCTAGACGCCCTCGCCCGCCATCCGCTCTGGCAAGCCGGCCTTGATTATGACCACGGGACCGGCCACGGCGTCGGCGTTTTCCTCGGCGTGCATGAAGGCCCGCAACGCATATCCAAATCTCCCAACACCGTCGCGCTCCAGCCCGGCATGATCGTGAGCAATGAACCCGGATATTACAAAGCCGGCGAATACGGCATCCGCATAGAGAACCTGCAATATGTCACCGAGGCCGAAGCCATCTCTGGTGGAGAGCGAGAGATGCTCGGCTTTAAGAACCTAACCTGGGCGCCCATCCACCGCGACTTGATTGAAACGGATATGCTCACCCGCGCCGAACGAGATTATGTGAATGACTATCACGCCCAGGTCCTGAAACTCATTAGCCCCGCGGTTGAGGGTGAGGTTTTGGCGTGGCTGGAAACGGCGTGTAAGCCGCTTTAGAAAGCCACGTCGGGGACACTCATGTTCAAGAAAATTCTACTTGGTCTTGCCCTTCTTCTGGTTATTTTGATCTCGGGCGTTTTTCTCTTCGCGAAAGACTTCACGATACAGATTTCAGAAGCCACAGTTCAAGACGCCATCAATGCGCAGGTCGCGCGCGGGCCCATCAAACATCTCGGCGTTGAAATCAATCCTGAGAAAGCGTCAATCGATTTTCGCGACGACAATACCGCCGCGATCACGGCCAAATTTGACGCGACGGCCTTCGGCTATCCGAGGCAGATAGACGGAACTTTTCAAAGCGGCCTGCGATATAAGGCGCCTCGGATCTATCTCAATAACATCACCCCGATCGACGTTGACATCACAGTCCCTGAGGAAACGCAGAGCGAATTGGACGAATTAAAATCAACGGTCCGTAAATTTCTGGAGCGCCAAAGAGATAATTTGAAGTCAGAGAAAAACGCCGAGACCTTAGAGAAAATTATAGGCGACAACGCAGAAGATTTACAAAAATCCATCGTCACCGGAACTTATGCCGTCTTCGAACGCATCCCAGTCTATGATTTGAATAATGCCGGATATAAGGGCCGCCTCGCGACCTTGGCGCTAAAGGATGTGAGTTTTTCCGAGGACTATGCGACAGTGACGCTCAGCCCCGCTCAAGCCATGGCAAAGGTGCTGGGGATGATAGGGCTTGCGCTGTTGGTTGTCTTATATTTCGGCCATCGTTTTTTCATTCAATACGCAGTTGATAAGGTCGTCAAAGACAAGCCTTTGAAAAAATTATACGGTTACGTCGATGTTCCGCCCGCTGATCGCGCTGATTTCGCGTTGGCTCTACCCGAACATACGCGGCTGACCAATGCGGAACCCGGCTGTCATTATTTCCGCGTTATACCTGATCCCACGATTGAAGGCCGCTATCAGGTGGAAGAGTGCTTTGACGATCAAACCGCTTATGATCGTCATGTGGAGCGCACGCGTAAAACGAAATGGGCCCATATTACGCGAAACATAAAGCGATCTTATAAGACTTTTTAACCGATCAAAGTCAGCCATTCATCTTCGGTCAGAACTTTGACTCCGGCCGCCTCCGCCTTTTTCAGCTTTGAGCCTGCACCCGGTCCGGCGACGAGGTAATCCGTTTTCTTAGAGACACTTCCAGACACTTTCGCGCCTAGGGACTGCGCGCGGGCTTTGGCTTCGTCGCGAGAGAATTTTTCCAGCTTGCCTGTGAAGACGACGATCTTCCCTGCGACGGGCGAGTCGGACGTCGGCGCTTCCGCGTCTTGAATGTTCAGATGCGATACGAGATTCTTAACGATATTTTGATTTGTGTCAGAGGCGAAAAATTCTGCCAGAGACCCCAGCGCCGCTTGCCCCATGCCGTCGATCCCGAGAAGCGCTTGATAGGGCTCGCTCGCTTCATCTTGCAGGGATGGCACAGCCTCCCAGAACTTCTCCCAGCTCATAAAATGTTGCGATATGAGTCGAGAATTAGTCCGCCCGACATGTCGAATACCGAGAGAATACAGCAGGCGGTCAAAGGGGATGTCTCGCCGCGCCTCAATAGCGTCAAAGAGCTTGGCCGCGCTGGTCTCGCCAAAGCCTTCCCAGCTTTCCAGTTTTATCTCGTCGTTTCTCGCTCGCAGCGTAAAGATATCGGCGGGCTCTTTAATGAGGCCTTTCTCAAAAAACGCCTCAACCTGTCTTTCACCTAAGCCGTCAATATCAAAAACTTGGCGCGAGACGAAATGCACGAGCGCTTGGACCGCCTGAGCGGGGCAGGATAGACCATTGGTGCAGCGGCGAACAACGTCCTGCCGTCCCGTTTTCTCGTCCACATCCGAACTAACGGGGGCGGCGCAAACAGGGCAAGTCGTAGGAAATGTGTAAGGAGCGCCCTCGCCCGCCTCAACAACGCGGAGCACTTGCGGGATGACATCGCCTGCACGCTGTATCTCTACACTATCCCCGGCTTTGACGCCAAGGCGCGCAATTTCGTCCGCATTATGCAAGGTCGCATTGGACACAACGACGCCGCCGA
>CALDTL010000047.1 GCA_937923965.1 uncultured Caulobacterales bacterium | reverse complement strand
CGGATTTGAACCAACAAATCCCTTGTGACCGCCACCATGATTTAGACCGCACATAGAATTGTCCGCGCGGCGGCACGGGCAGCTTATCCTCGAACCAGAGGAGATCTTCATGCACAGCGCGCCGCAAATAGAGCGGATATGTCGGATCGCGCCGCACCCGATAGGCCGGCCCGAATATACCCCGATGCACGGGTTTCCCACCCCGCAAACCAAGGTGAACCGCATCGGAGGACGTGAATCGTAGATACACGATTGCCTCCTCTTGAAAGGATGGAAAAATGGAAAAGCCGAGACCTTGCGCACGCGCGGCAAAGCGTCGGGATGTCAGGCCGTCCGCCTGACGGGCGCTAGAGTATCTCTAGTCGCTGACAGGTCGGAGGCGTCGTATTTACAATGTCAAACATGGCAAGCCTCATTCGTTGTGAGCGCGGCGGATAAGGGAAGGCGGGGGCGATTGTCAAGCGGGTTTTAATCATGCGTTTAGCACGACTAATTCTGTTTCAAATATTCATACCGAAAAACGCCGTTATTCCCCGCACCGTCATTGCAAGACTTGTTCTTGTGATGACGGGTATCGTTTGGGTACCGCGGCCTATCCTCCGGCTTTCACGATCTCGTCAATTTCGTCCCACAGGTCCGCCTCTGCGCTCGGCTTTTGCCCTGCCGCCGGAACGGTATCAAAGGCGTCCAATTCCGCTTGCAAGCGAGGGCGGGCGATGCCTTCCAGATAGGCATCGTCCATCTCAATCCCGATAAAACGGCGGCCATGCCGCAGCGCCGCGACGCCCGTCGTGCCGGAGCCCATAAACGGGTCCAAAACCAAGTCGCCGGGATTTGTGCTGGCCAAAACCACGCGCTCCAGCAGCGCCTCGGGCTTTTGCGTGGGATGGCGGCCAAAACTCTTCTCTGATTTCTTCGTCAGCGGAATATGCCAGACGGACCGCATCTGCTTCTCCGGCTTCTTCATAATGTCTTTCGGGAAGTCGCCATATTTCATCGCCTCATAATTAAAGACATGCTTGTCTTTCTTGGACGTTCGCGCCCAGAGCAATGTTTCATGACTGGCCGTAAACATGCGGCAAGACAGGTTCGGCGAAGCATTGGGTTTGAACCAGGCAATATCATTGAGCACGTGCATGCCCTCGACTTGCAGCGCATAGCCGCACTGATAAATTGAATGATAGGTCCCTGAAATCCAAAGCGTCCCGCCCGGACGCAGCTTGCGGTTACAGGCCGCAATCCAAGTTTGATGAAACAGGTAATCTGCCTCAACACCTTTGGACTTATCCCAATCGCCCTTATTGACCGACACCATCCGCCCGCCTTGGCAGGTAAACCCGTCATTCGAAAGATTATAAGGCGGGTCCGCAAATATCATATCGACGGAATTGTCGGGGATCGGATCGGTGATCTTCTCCAAAACGTTGAGGCAATCGCCTTGGAGTAATGTGAAGCGTGGGTTTTCGGCCCACGCCGCCATTAGCTGGGTCGTCGTCGCATTTTAACAAAATGCGATCTTTAGTTGCGTGTTGTCAAGTTGGTTACTAGTTTTTTTCCTGTTCCCTGCACCGTCATTGCAAGACTTGTTCTTGCAATCCACTGGTAGTTACAAATGGATTACCTGAACAGTCCGGTAATGACGGAGTTGGCGGCTGAATTTCCTAACCCAACCAAACTGCGTTTCCATTGACCCAAGCGATTTCCTGTGATCCTTGGTCGCATGGATTTTGAAATGCGGGAAGATGCGGCGGGCTATAATAGCCGTGCTCAAAAGGCGCGAGTTTGGACGGAAGGTTGGGTCTTGCGGCAAATGTATTGCCCATCTTGCGGCAGCGAACCTTTGACTGAATTTGGTAACAATAGGCCTGTCGCTGATTTTCAATGTCTCATTTGTCAGGAAGAATATGAGTTAAAATCAACGGGCAAAAAATTCGGGAAGAAAATTAATGATGGCGCTTACGCCACCATGATGGCGCGTCTGGAAAGCGATACTGTTCCCAGCCTCATGTTACTTCGCTATACCGCTACGGATAAAATGGTTCAGGACCTTTCCGTTATTCCGAAACAGTTTTTCGTCACGGACCTCATTGAGAAGCGAAAGCCTTTGGCGGCCTCCGCTCGCCGTGCGGGATGGGTCGGCTGTAACATCCTGATTGACCGCGTCCCCAAAGCGGGGCGCATCGACCTCGTCACCAACCGCATCGCTGTGCCGAAAGACACGGTCATTGACCGCTGGGCCAAGACGCAATTCCTGCGCGGAAAGTCTCTCGCGACAAAGGGCTGGGTGCTGGATGTTCTGAACTGCGTAGAAAAAATAGGGCAGGCGGAATTTACACTGGCCGATGTTTACGCCTTTGAGAATTACCTCGGGGAGATGCATCCGGAGAATAATAATGTGAAGCCGAAGATACGGCAGCAATTGCAGGTCCTGCGGGATGCAGGAGTTTTGGAATTTTTGGGGCGTGGGCGGTATCGAGTTAGATAGGTTTCAGACATGAACACCACAGCATTTTTTAGACTTAATCATACTCCCACAAGGATACATTGAGTTTCGCGAAGATGGGGTAGGTGACAAAAAAAAGGCGGCCCGAAGGCCGCCTTTCCAATTTCGAACGTGAGTTCGGAATGTTCGGGTATGATTTAAATCGCGTAGCGATTTACATCATTCCTCCCATGCCTCCCATTCCGCCCATGCCGCCCATATCAGGCATGCCGCCTGCGGCATCCTTCTTTGGGGCTTCGACGATGGCGGCTTCTGTTGTCAGGATCAGGCTTGCGACTGAGGCTGCATCCATAAGCGCCGTGCGGACGACTTTCACGGGGTCGATAATGCCGGCTTTGACCATGTCGACATATGTGTCGTTCTGCGC
>CALDTL010000046.1 GCA_937923965.1 uncultured Caulobacterales bacterium | reverse complement strand
TCTCCGGGGCCGGCCTTTGATTTTATCATCATTGGCCTTCTCGCGGCGGGTTTCTCGTCTATCTTTGGCGCGATTAACTTCATCACGACGATTTTGAACATGCGCGCACCTGGCATGACGCTTCACAAAATGCCTTTATTTGCATGGTCTGTTCTGGTCACCGCTTTCTTATTGCTTCTGGCTCTACCGGTTCTCGCAGCGGCGCTCTTTATGTTGTTCACGGACCGGATTGACGGCGGCACAGGTTTCTTTGATCCGGCGCGCGGCGGCGATCCGCAAATGTTCCAGCATCTGTTCTGGTTCTTCGGTCACCCCGAAGTCTATATTATGATCCTGCCTGCCTTTGGTATCGTCTCTCATATTGTTTCGACATTCTCCAAGAAACCGATCTTTGGTTATCTTGGGATGGCCTATGCGATGGTCGCAATTGGCGTTGTCGGCTTCGTAGTCTGGGCTCACCATATGTACACGGTGGGCATGGATGTGAATCTGAAAGCGTATTTCCTCGCAGCGACACTCGTGATTGCGGTGCCAACCGGGGTAAAAATCTTCTCCTGGCTCGCGACGATGTGGGGCGGCTCTATTCGCTTTACGATCCCGATGCAGTGGGCACTCGCCTTCATCTTCCTCTTCGTCGTGGGCGGCGTGACAGGCGTAATGCTCGCCAATGCGGGTGTGGATGCTTATCTTCATGACACATATTATGTCGTCGCCCATTTCCATTACGTACTGTCTATGGGAGCGGTCTTTGGTATCTTTGCAGGTTTCTACTATTGGTTCGGCAAGATGTTCGGTGTCATGTATAATAAATGGCTCGCGGGCGCGCATTTCTGGCTCTTCTTTATTGGCGTGAACGTCATTTTCTTCCCGCAACATTTCCTCGGGCTGAACGGTATGCCGCGCCGCTATGTGGATTACCCAGAAGAGTTCGCGATTTGGAACGAGGTTTCCTCTTTCGGTGCCTATATTACCCTCGCAGGGGTTGCCTTCTTCTTCCTTATGCTCATCGAAGCGCTTATCCTGAACCGGAAGCGCGTCGGGGATAATTACTGGGGTGAGGGCGCGACGACGCTGGAATGGACATTGTCCTCTCCGCCGCCATATCACCAATTCAATACGCTCCCGCGCATTGAAGAAGATGAGGCGCATTAAGCTTCGAACGCGTTTGAAATCGAAAAAGCCGCTTCTTCTGAAGCGGCTTTTTTATTAGGTTCGAACTGCGGCAAATGTTCATCAACTCTTGTCGCCTGCTTGGTTTTGGTCGATATGCCCTCCGATGAGTGCAGATACACATATCGAGCGGTCGGTTTTATCAGATGAACCTTTGGCCCTTGCGGGTGCGGGGCTGTCTTTGGCAGGTCCGAGAGATTTCTTCCAGTTGATGAAACCGCGCGTCATGAGCCTTGTGATTTTCACGGCGATTATTGGCCTGCTTGTCGCGCCAGGGTCTCTGCCGCTTTATAATTCTGTGATGGCGATCCTCTGCATTGCCGTTGGGGCAGGGGCCTCGGGCGCGCTGAATATGTGGTATGACGCCGATATTGACGCCCAGATGACCCGGACGAAAAAACGGCCTCTTCCGCGCGGCGTTATGGCGCCGAGCACGGCGCTCACCTTTGGATTCTTGCTCTCCGTGGTTTCTGTTTGGATGTTAGCGCTCGCGACCAATTATGTTGCAGCGGGGCTGCTGGCCTTCACAATTTTCTTTTATGTTGTGATTTACACGATGTGGCTAAAGCGCCGCACGCCGCAGAATATTGTGATCGGCGGCGCGCCTGGTGCCTTGCCGCCTATGATTGGTTATGCCGCCGTGACCGGAACAGTCACCTGGGACAGCACAATTCTTTTCTTGATAATTTTCATCTGGACGCCGCCGCATTTCTGGGCCCTCGCGCTTTATAAGCTAAGCGATTATGGCCGCGTCGGTATTCCCATGATGCCGAATGTTGCAGGCCCAAAATCAACCCGAAACCAGATTTTTGGGTATTCTGTCGTTTTAGCCGCCGTTTCGGCTGCGCCCGTTTTTACAGGTCTTGGCGGGTCCATTTATGCCTTCGGCGCACTCTTACTCAACGCAGGATTTTTGGCTCTGGCCTTTAAGGTCTGGACGTCCCGTGCCGGCGAGAAAGATGACATTCAACCGGAAAGCCTTTACGAGGTCCAAAAAGGCGACCGAGATGCCCGTAATCTCTTCGCTTTTTCTATAATTTATCTCTTTGCGATGTTTGCGCTCATCGGCGTGGATTATCTTTTGATTGGAGCTGCCTGATGAAAGAATATCGCGATACGCCCAAGACATTTGTCGAGCCGACAGCCGAAGAAATCAAGGCTAGGACAAAACGTAACATCGCGTTAGCCCTAGGTTTGCTGCTATTCGTCATCCTCGTATTTGTGACAATGGTTTCAAGAGGCGAATTACCTAATGCAGTCTAATCGGAAAACACTCTTTATCCTCTCCGGCATCGGTATTGCGATGTTGGGTCTCGGGTTCGCATCTGATCCGCTTTACGACACATTTTGCCGAGTAACTGGTTATGGTGGCACACCGAAAATCGCTGAAGATAATCTATCAGAGGTTATCGACAGGATTGTAACCGTCGAATTTGACTCAAATGTTGCACAAGATTTGCCGTGGAAATTTCAACCAGATCAGCGCCGCATGGAGGTGAAACTAGGTCAATCGGGTTTGGCTTATTACACAGTTGAAAACACCTCCGATGAGCCAGTTA
>CALDTL010000045.1 GCA_937923965.1 uncultured Caulobacterales bacterium | reverse complement strand
CCGATGGGCACGGTCCGCGTCACATCCGTTGTGCCGTCAGGATATTGCCCGCCGCTATCGATCAGGAAAAGCGAGCCGCGATCGAGCGTTTGAACTGTGGCCGTATTGACTCGGTAATGGACAACAGCGCCGTTAGAGCCTGCGCCGGAAATGGACTCAAAGGAGAGATCCCGAAGGGAGGTGTCGGCGCGGCGGAAGCGCTCCAGCTGTGTGGCAGCCTCAATTTCATCCACCTTTCCGGATTGTGCCTCTGTATCCAACCAATGCAGGAACCGAACGAGCGCCGCCCCGTCGCGAATATGCGCGGCTTCGGTGCCTTGAATTTCAATCGGGTTCTTTCGCGCCTTGGGCAGGGCAACGGGGTCTTGTGCTGATTTCACTTTCGCGCCTGCAGATTTGAGCGTGTCAACATGCCAGGCGGAGGCGGTATTTGGATCGGCAATGACGCGCTTACCCGATAGCGCAGATATAGCGCCCAAAAGGGCGTCTTCGGTCTGGACGCTGACGTCATTGCCGAGATGGGACCGAACCGCGTCGCTGAGTTTTTCCGGCGCGATAAAGAGTTGCACATGACCCGCAGCATCGATGATTGCTGTCGAGAGCGGGAGGGGCGTGCATTGCACATCGCCGCCGCGAATATTGAGCAGCCAAGCAATGGAGGCCGGCGCGGTGATTAGGGCCGCATCTGCGCCCGAGTCTGAAATGGACTTTGCGATTTCGGCCCGTTTATCGGCATGGGATTTTCCCGCGAGGGACAGAGGCTGAACGGTCACTTTCGTCAGCGGCGCGGGCGGGCGGTCCTGCCACGTACTATCAATGGGGTTGGTGTCCAAGCTTTTCGCGCTCCCGCCTGCGAGCGTAATTGCATCGCGGATCTTCGCGAGGGCCGCTGGACTGTGCAGGCGCGGGTCAAATCCAACAGTCTCGCCCGCTTTCAAATTTTCGCGTAGCCATGTGGCCATGCCGCCGCCCTCAAGCTTGGTGAACTCGAAGAGGGCTTCATCGACTTGTTGGCGGACTTGAAGCGTATATCGGCCATCGACAAACATGACGGCGCGCTCTGTTCCGATAATCGCGGCCCCTGCTGACCCCGTGAAGCCGCTAATCCACATCAAACGCTCGTTACAATCCGGCAGATATTCATTCTGATATTCATCTTCATGCGGGACCAGAAAATAATCGAGATCTTGTTTGGAGAGCGCCGCTCTGAGTTTCGGAAGATTTTTGCGGCCATAATCGGGGCCGCCTGAAACTTCATAGGTTTGAAAAAAATCCGAGACTTGGTTCACCTGTGATCATCCTGACGCATTGATGTGACTGTTAAAAACGCAGGGTAAGGAGAGCCCGAGACAATGGCAAATAGTTTTACGAGCACGCTTAAGCAGAACTACGATCAAATCGGGTAAATAGACTGTTAACAAGCCATGGCAATTTTGCATAGCTCATTTAACCGGACGGCGGTTCCGCATTTTCCAAAATATCATACATAGGCTCCACAAGAAGCAGCAACGTAATTCTTCGTTGCCTCACACAGAAGAGACCCAAAATGACTACGGTTTTGAACGGAACAGAATTTACAACAGCGCCTGCGAAAACTCGCCGGACAACAATGACGGCACCTGCTCGTAACGGTTTGGCTGCACGCCGCGACACGCGCCGCAACCGCCGGGCTGCACGCGCCATCTAGGCCGAGCAGAATACACCTACATTTGTAGGGTAAGATAACCGCTGCGCTATTTGCTCGGCGGTTTTTTTATGCGGGCTTTTCCGCCAAGAGAGACGTCCAGCCCTCGAGGCTGGGCTGCGGGATTACTGTCAGGCCCGCTTGCGCGAACCGCGCGGCGACCTGTTCAGCTTTCTCGTCTAAAATCCCAGAGAGAATGACGCGCCCGCCCGGTGCGGTGGCGGCAGTGATATTATCGGCTAGGCCCATCAATGGACCCGCAAGGATGTTGGCGAAGATCAAATCAAACTGTTTGTCTTTCAAAACGGCACTATCAAATCCATCGGCCACGGCGGACACGATACGCCCTTCAACTCGGTTCTCGATGATGTTTTGATTCGTTACGGCAATGGCATCTGGGTCTATATCCGTCGCTAAAATCTCGGCATCGGGCAGGGTTTTCGCGGCCGCCATCGCCAATATTCCCGCGCCGCAGCCCAAATCTAGCACAGAGCCAATAGGGATTTTCGCGTCGAGCAGGTCGCTGAAAATACGCAAGCACCCCGCCGTTGTGCCGTGATGTCCTGTGCCAAAGGCCATCCCTGCATCGACATGCAGGGGAACAACATCAGCAGGGATTTTATCTGCATCATGAGTGCCGTAGACGAAGAACCGGCCTGCAAAGACAGGCGGCAATCCCGCCTGGGTTTCGCTGACCCAATCTTTGGCGGGGAGTTGTTTGATCTGGCACGGCATGGTCTGGGGCAAATCTAATCCGTCCCGCGCGGCTGCCGCGTCGGATTGCGTTGCATACAGCGCCTGCACGAGCATTTGATTGTCGGCGGCGTCAAATATAGTGACGCTCAGCGCGGTCATCTCGCCTTCCATGCCCAGCGCGTCCGCGAGATCAAAGGCCGCATCAGGGGCGATTGTGATTTCAATAGCCCAAGGTTGGAAGGGGGTCGTCGCTGGTCCTGTCATTGTAGTAGAGTCATTGAGCGGCTCTGACTGCAGCTTCGCCTTTCGGCTCCGGCAGTCGTGGATCAGCGACGATCTTACGGATCAAATTTTTACCCCTCAAATAAGGGCTGCTTAGGCCGCGGCAGCCATCGACATTTAACTGACCATCTTTTGCGCCGCAGAGCATATAGGCAATGATTTCCGGCTGTTTCACGTGACCATTATGCGCGAAAAGTGGGTCGACGAATCCGCTGACGAAGGGGAAAACGGGCTCTGCAAATTCAACCCGCATGTCGACCACATTAAAGCCCAGAAGGTCAATCAGTTTCGCGCGTTCTGTGTCGATAGACATATCAATTGCGCCATCAGTCTCGCGCAGTGTTCGCGAGAGTAGATTTCGGTAAAAAGGCACCAGCTCATAGGTCAGGAAATCATTGATTTCCGACATGGCGATGATGGTCGGACGGTCTTCGTCAGAATATGGCTCGGGAACCATGCGTTCCGTTTCGGAAATATCCGATAGGCTTAGCAAGGGAACTTGGTTGGCCAACATGAAGAACTGGGTGCCTTTTATCATGTCGTCATAGACATTGCCTTTTCCATCCGTCATGGCGTCGCGCATAATGTCAAAAGCGACTTTGGACCCAAGGCTTTCCGTCACAAAAGCGAAGGGTTCGGACTCTATATCCTTCAAGGCCGCGACTTGGCAAATGTCGATATGGTTCACTCTGGGCCCCTGAGCCCTAAAGCCAAACCCAGCAGCATCAAGGGCGGCACTGCACATGGCACCCCGGACAGCATCCCGGATTTGCTCCCCGGCGGGTCCAAGGTAAACAACGGCATCTGAAAAGCCATAGTTGACCAATTTATCTTTCAACTGACCATTATATTTGCGGCGCAATGAGGACAGAAATCCCGGCTTCTCCGCCACGCCTCTCGCATCTTGACCGACATGCGGGGCTTGTAAGTTTTCCCAGAAAATATCATCCCAGAAGACGCGGTAAATTACGTATTCAATATTGCCGCCGACGTCTAAAACCTGCCGGTCCATACAGGCGAGATCCGTGAGCTTGACGGTCGAGCCGGGTAGGGTCGTTTTATAGGTTCGGAGCTTTGTATCGGTAATGCGGATTGCATTTGAGAGCTTTATGTCTTCATTGTCGTCATCACGGCCGCATTGACTCGCCACGGATTTCTCTTCGACATCATTATTATAAGCATCGGCAACGCCTGCGATAAAGGCGTTGGCGAGGGGGGCGTCCTCGGGATTTTCAATATAGCCAATCCCGTGAAGATAGATGATATTCACACGGATTTTCTGACTGCCATCATTTTTCCGCTGTGCGAGGCGTTCCAACCCTTTGAAAGACCCATTATCATCTCGGTCGGAGGAGAGCGCATTAATGTCCAAAACTTCAAATGAACTTGTCGCGCAGCCCGAGACGAAAAGGGCCGTCAGTAAAACAATGAAGAGTCGTAACATAATTCGCCTTTAAGCCTTCTCAACGAACCCATCCAAGACCTTTTTCTCCCCGGCCTTGTCAAAGGCAACGGTGAGTTTCGTCCCGTCAGTGGCCGTCACGCGACCATAGCCGAATTTTTGATGAAAGACCCTGTCATCTACAGTGTAATTTGAGGTCTTATTTTTAGCCGGGCGCCGGACGGCGTGGCCTTCAATTTCGCTGGGCGCGCGGCCAAAAGATCGGCTCTTATTTTTTTGAAATCTCTGCCAGCCAGGCGAGACGCGGTCGGATTGCGCGCCGTTAAAGCTGCGCGAGAAGCTCTCTGCAACGCGGTCAGCGACGCCGCCGCTATCTTGCAGGCCGCTTTCCGCTTCGGCTTCCACATGGGCGGGCGGGAGTTCATCGATAAACCGAGAGGGTAGCGAGGATTGCCAGCTGCCGTAGACTTGGCGGTTGGCGGCGAAGTAAATCTTGGCTTGCTCCTGTGCCCGGGTGATGCCGACATAGGCGAGGCGGCGTTCCTCCTCGAGGCCCGCCATGCCGCTCTCGTCCAGAGATTTCTGCGAGGGGAACATGCCTTCTTCCCAACCCGGCAAAAAGACGAGCGGGAACTCTAGGCCCTTGGCGGAATGCAGCGTCATGAGCGAGACTTGATCCTCAACAAGGCCATTGCTGGTATCTACATCCATGACGAGGCTGATATGTTCCAAATAAGCGGGCAAGGTGTCGAACTCATTCATCGCTTGGATAAGCTCTTTGAGGTTCTCTAATCGGCCTGCAGATTTGGCGTCCTTATTGTCGCGCCACATTTGCGTATAGCCGGATTCGTCCAAAATTTGCTCGGCGAGGTCGGTGTGTTTCGTGCCGTTCAGGCGCTCTCGCCAGCGGTCCAAATCAAGACAAAAGGCCCGCAAGGATGTCCGCGCTTTGCCGCGAATTTCATCCGTTTTCACCAGCTCGCGCGTGGCCGCCTCGAGCGACACGCCCATGCTGCGTGCCGCGCGCTGTAGCTTTTGAATGGAGGTCGCGCCAATCCCGCGCTTGGGCGTGTTGACGACGCGCTCAAAAGCGAGGTCATCCGTATCGTTCACAAGTAGCCGAAGATAAGCATGGGCGTCGCGGATTTCGAGCCGTTCGAAAAAGCGCGGGCCGCCAATGACCTTATAGGGCAGGCCGATTTGAATGAAGCGCTCTTCGAAACTGCGCATCTGCCGCGAGGCGCGCACGAGGATCGCGACGCCTGAATATTTGCGTCCCTCGGAGCGCCAATTTTCAATCTCGCCGCTGATGATGCGCGCTTCGGCTGGGGCATCCCAGACGCCTGTGACCGAGACCTTGTGCCCGCCCGTGTCTTCGGTCCAAAGCGTTTTGCCAAGGCGGTCCTCATTGGCCGAAATTAGGCCGGAAGCCGCCGCAAGAATATGTTCCGTGGATCGGTAATTGCGTTCCAGCCGAATGACCTTTGCGCCCGGAAAATCTGTTTCAAAGCGCAAGATATTATCGACCTCTGCCCCGCGCCAGCCATAGATGGACTGATCATCATCCCCGACGACGCAGACATTATTGGAGCCTTGGGCGAGCAGGCGGAGCCAGAGATATTGGCAGACATTTGTGTCTTGATATTCATCGACCAGTATATAGCGAAACTTAGAATGATAGCGCGCGAGGACATCGGGATTATTCTGAAACAGGGTCAGATTATGCAGTAGCAGATCACCGAAATCCGCCGCGTTTAAAACATTTAGGCGATCTTGGTAGGTCTTGTAGACGAGAATGCCTTTGCCTTCCGCGAATTGATATTTCTCGCCCGCTGGCACCTTTCCGGGCGTCAGGCCCTTGTTCTTCCAGCCATCAATGAGCGTCGCCATATAGCGGGCGGTCCATTTCTTATCATCGATATTTTCGGCCTTGATGATTTGCTTGAGAAGGCGGATTTGATCGTCCGTATCCAGGATGGTGAAGTTGGATTTCAACCCGACGAGCTCCGCATGGATACGCAGAATTTTCGCCGCGATAGAATGGAAGGTGCCAAGCCAAGGCAAACCCTCGGTGGTTTGCCCGAGCAGGTCCGAGACGCGGTGGCGCATCTCGCGCGCGGCTTTATTCGTGAAAGTCACGGAGAGAATTTGCGACGGATATGCCAGCCCGTTATTGAGAATATGCGCGAGGCGGCAGGTCAGCACCCGGGTCTTGCCCGTGCCCGCACCCGCCAAAACGAGGAGGGGACCCTCGACGGATATGACCGCGTCTTTTTGTTCGGGATTTAACCCGTCCAGATAATCGCCAGCTTGTGCCGCCCCCGGGCGAGTCGGCATCGCCATTTGGGATATTGACCGACCCTCTTGATTTTTCTGGGGCGGCGGAGGCGCAGGGGTGAAGGAATCAGGTTTAGACATGCTGCGAAGAACATAGCGGCAACGTCGGGGTATGGCTATGGGCTTGCGCGTGTGAGATATCGCGCCGTGAGCGCCAATATACAGTTGTCATCCCCGACTTGATCGGGGACCAGCCCAGCTTAAAGGTTGGAGAGACGACAACGCGTCTCGCTGTCAGTGTGAATGATCGCTGACTCCGATGGTCCCGGGTCAGGCCCGGGATGACATATGGTGTTTTGGCGGTTCAGTTTTCCTGCTCCTTACCGCTTTCCTATTCCTCTATCTCATTTCGTTTCTCTCTTAAGTCTCGGTGTTAAATGGGATGTTCGTGTGGGTGGTTAGGCTCTGCGAGTGCGAATGCGATATGCGAATGCTTTGAGCCCTTCCGACATCCATTGTCAGAGGAATCCCACACGACGACGCCTTTCTGCGCTACCGGCCGAACACATCAGTCGAGGA
>CALDTL010000044.1 GCA_937923965.1 uncultured Caulobacterales bacterium | reverse complement strand
TGCGGGCCAACGCCGACACCTCCAGCCCTCTCTTGACGGAGCCGTTTTACGCCAAGCAAGCGCTTCTGCCATTTGCGGATGTTTTCGAAGGAGACCAAAAAACCTTACTGGCCTTGAAACCTTCTATTTTAGTGATGTCCGATAGCCAACGCAGTGACGATGAGGGCATCCAAGCCTTTGTTGAAGATGGCGGCATACTCATTCGCTTTGCTGGGCCGCGCCTTGCAAAGCGTCCAGATGAATTACTCCCGGTCACTCTACGGGTCGGTGACCGCGCAATCGGCGGCGCATTAGCGTGGGAAAGCCCTCAGAAGTTGGCGACCTTTGCAAATGACTCGCCCTTTGCGGGACTCGCTATTCCGGACGACGTCACGGTCTCAAAGCAAGTCATGGCCGAACCTGGAATTGAGACAGACACACGGACTTGGGCAAGGCTGGAAGATGGTAGCCCGATCGTTACGACGTCAACACTTGGGCAAGGCCGGGTGGTTTTGTTTCACGTTACGGCAGGGCCGGAGTGGTCTAATCTCGCGCTATCGGGCCTATATGTTGACATGCTGCAACGGCTTCTCCCGCTCGCAAAGGGCCGTACGGTGGAACAAACGGAGTCGGATGCAAATTGGATGCTGGATCGTGAATTAGATGCCTTTGGACGATTACAGTCACCGCCGCCGGGACTGCCCACTGTTTCAAACGCTGAGTTCGAGACTGTTAAGGCGTCGGCTGAGGTGCGTCCGGGAACCTATCGGCAAGGCACGCGCCTTCGCGCCTTACCGTCCATACGCACACCGTCTGTTGTTAAAGACATCAATTCAAACGGCGCGGCAACGCGCAGTTACGGCACAACCTCTGAAAGCTCTCTGATGGGCCGATTGCTTGGCCTTGCCCTGTTCGCCTTAGCTCTAGATGCCCTCTTCGCCTTGATGGCCTCTGGCCGGTTGGGATATTTAAACCCCGCGCGAGGCCTAGCAACGGTCCTTATCGCTATGCTTTTCATATCGCCCGATGTCCTAGCGCAAGAGGACAGCCGTATCCTGGACGCCGCCACGGGACTTCACTTGGCGTATATTGAAACAGGAGATGTGCGCAGGGACGAGCTGTCGCGTGTTGCGATGGAAGGTCTGAGCGAGCAATTAGCTGGCCGCACGACGATAGAACCGGAGGGTGTTCACGCGATTACGGCAGATATGGAAGGGCTCGAGATGTACCCCTTTATCTATTGGCCAATTCGCAGAGATACGCCGGCCCTCACCCCCTCGGAACGACTGAATATCAATGCCTATATGGCGGCTGGCGGAACCGTTGTCTTTGACACTGGCGATGAAGGCGACCGGGTTTTGCGCGCAGGGGCGCCCCATCCCGGATTGCAGCGCGTGAGCGAAGGTTTGGACATTCCGCGCCTCACCGAGGTCCCATCAGATCACGTGCTGACCAAATCCTTTTATTTGCTAAATGTGTTTCCCGGGCGCTGGGCCAATGGTCCTGTTTATGTGCAAGCGGGCGAGACCGGAACAGGCGGCCGTGACGGCGTATCTCCCGTTATCATCGGATCAAATGATTGGGCTGCTGGCTGGGCGGTCACAAATGCCGATGGCGCTATCGTTGATTTGGAAAAAGACATTCCGCGCCAGCGCGAAATGGCGGTTCGCTACGGCGTCAATATCGCCATGTATGCTCTGTCTGGGAATTACAAAGCCGACCAAGTTCATGCCGCCGCGCTGGTGGAGCGCCTCGGCGCAGGCAATCGAGACCTTCCAGGCGAGATAGATTAATGGAACGACTTTTCGGCAATCTCGCACTTGACCCGCTAATCGGTTTATCTTGGATTATCGGTCTGGGGATTTTGATTTTCATTGCCTCCATCGCGGCCGGCGCGGGGAGACTGCGAAGCCAGTTCACGCGTTTGACGGCCGGACTTTTGTTGCTTGTTGGCTTGCTCAACCCGCAAGCCGTGGAGGAAGATCGCGAGACCTTACCGGACACAGTCATCATCATAGAAGATCGCAGCGATAGTATGAAATTTGGCGGCCGGGACATCGCGCTAAATGAAATGTCAGCCGCGTTGAAATCAACCTTCCGAGCTGACGGAAATTTAGACATCGTTTCAATTTCCGTCCCGCAGGATAATGACGGAACGCTCTTGGCCTCCGCCATGTCGGATGCATTAGCGGGAACGCCCTCGGCACGATTGGCGGGCGTAATTGCCCTGACCGATGGCCGAGCACATGATATATCCGAGGCAGCGGCGAGTTATTTGCCGGAAAATGTCCCCTTCCACAGCCTCATCATCGGAGACGCCGAATCCAGAGATCGCCGCATCTTGGCGACGAAAGCCCCCAAGTTTGGCGTCGTGGGTGAACAGGCTGAGTTTGAACTCCTCGTTGAGGATCCAGGTTTTGAAGGCGAGCAAGCGCGCATTGAATTGAAACTCAATGGAGACGTGAAAGCCCGCTTTCCAATTACCATTGGGCGGCCCCTTTCCATTCCTTTGGAGATCGAACGCCGCGGCAGTAATACGATTGAGATGACCGTGCAGGGTGTCGAAGGCGAGCTGACGCTCAATAATAATTTATTCGTCTCCGAAATCCAGGGCGTGAGAGACCGCCTGCGTGTCTTGTTAATTACCGGCGAGCCACATAGCGGAGGACGTGCATGGCGAAACCTCCTAAAATCTGATCCTGCACTCGATCTCGTTCAATTCACAATTCTGACGAGCCGTAGCAAATATACCAATGCGGGTGAACGCGAACTTTCGCTCATTCAATTCCCGACACGTCAGCTCTTTGAAGAACGTCTAGACGAATTTGATCTCATTATTTTCGACCAATATGAGAGAAGATCTATGTCTCGGGCCGTAGGTCGATCTCGTCCGACAATTCCGCCGCAATATTTCCAGAATATCTCCCGGTATGTTGAAGACGGAGGCGCACTGTTGCTGGCGACCGGCCCAGCTTTTGCGACCCAAGCCAGCCTCTTCAGAACGCCGCTTGTGTCCGTTCTTCCAACCCGCCCCACAGGGGATATCCTGACAGGTGCCTTCCGGCCCGAACTCAATGATAAAGGCCGTCGCCACCCCATCACAGCCGATTTTCAAGGAAATGATGACCAAGCTTGGGGTCCTTGGTATCGCGTCATTGATAATGACCCGATCGGCGGCGACGTTTTAATGGACGGCCCGGAGGGCGTGCCGCTTTTCGTGATCGACAAGGTCCGCGACGGACGTGTTGCAATGCTCATGAGCGATCAAGCTTGGCTTTGGGCCAAGGGTCATGAAGGCGGCGGACCTTATAGAGAGATGTTCCGACGCACCGCGCATTGGCTTATGGGCGAACCTGAGCTTGATGCAGAGACTCTCACGGCCGTGCGGGATGGGGAGGATCTTGTCATCACGCGGCGATCGCTTGAAGATGTTGAGAGTCCCGTAGACGTCATCTCCCCAGACGGAACAAGACGCCGTGTCACGCTTGATCGTGTCGCAGACGGGCTGTATCGCACGACCTTACCGCTCGAGGGCCAAGGGGCCTATCGGCTACAAAATGATGATATTACCGCGATCGCCGCTGTCGGCGCTCTCAATCCCAAAGAATATGAAAATCTTCTGCCAACGGAGGAAGTTCTGCTCCCTTTGACGGAAGCCACAAATGGGTTGATAAAATCCGTGGAATTAGAGGCGTCCAATATTCCCAGCCTTCGACGCACAAACCCCGGCCGCGCGACATCCGGCAATAATTGGATGGGCCTCGTTTCGCATGAGGCTTACACAGTCACGCAAAGCCGAAGAACCCCTTTAGCACCAGGTTTCTTCATTTTCGCCCTTTTCTTCTTATTTCTCGCATGGGCGTGGCGACGCGAAGGTCGATAATCACCGCCATTTTTAGGTCCTGTTATGAATTTCAAGGTAAAATAAGGGCAGTTTTAGCTTTAAAGACGATTATTATGCTTAAATCATTTTTCATTCCCAGCTTAATTATTGCTGGTGTCGGCTTGTCATCCTGCGGTGTTCACAAGGTTGTCACCGTCCCCGTGAAAGGGGTCTATAATACGACGAAATTCGTCGGAAAAACAGCCGTTGGGGGAACAAAACTGATCGGCAAAGGCTTATGGGCAACTGGCAAAGGTGTTTATTATGTGGGATCTGTTCCCGTGAAAATTACAGATGCCGCTTTGGACACAACAGCTAAGGTTCTGACGATAACAACCCAAGCGGTGGACCTAACCGGACGGGTCGTCACAGTGTCGCGGAATGTCGCTGCTGCGCGTTTAGACGCAGAGCTCGCAGGATTAAAAACGGCCAAAAATGTCTTATCTGTTGTCGTTGACGTCGCCCGATAGACGTTAAATCCCGAATGAGATGACGGAATTGTCAGCGATAGGCCACCTATCAGCTTTTGCTAATTTTTCCAAAATGTGCTATTTTTCTTTAAAAGAGGAATATCCCATGCACCGTTCTTTCGCTTTAATTGCCGCCGCCGCTTTAATGGCGGCCCCCGTGGTTTCCCAGGCTCGCGGCTTTGATTTTGATTTTACGCAAGGCATTAGCGGGCCGATGAAGCTTGAAATCGTCGTCTCTGATGATCTTGCGTATCGAGCCAACAACCTCCCGAAGAAAATGTCTGATCGGCCCGTACGTCGTTTGAACGCGTCATTTGGGAACAACGGACGATATGGAGAAAAAGAGATCACTTATTTGATCAAAGACATGAATGAAGAGCTCACGCATGACTTTGCAAAAAGAGGCATTACCCTATCCGATACAGCGTCGACAACCCTGCGGGTGACGATAGAGGACGTGAAGCCAAATCGGCCGACATTTAAGCAGCTCAGTACAGACTCATCTATTTCGTTCCAAAGTTTTGGGATTGGCGGAGCAGAGGTTTCGGCGGAAATCACATCCGCGAGCGGCGAAATTATCGGCCAAGTGGACTATGATTACTATTCGAATCTAGGCGACACGCCCTTCCCTCCCGTTGGAACATGGGAAGATACGCAGCGAGCCTTTAGTCGTTTCTCTAGAAGCCTAAGCAAGAAAATTGCGGCGGCTGGAGCGGCGAAATAAACATAGGCGGCGGCGTTTATTTTTTACACGCGGATCACTTGATTATCTCCACACCGATCACCTAGGGCGGCCACAATTCGTAACGGATGTGAGCGGCGAAGTCGCGTGGGATATGGGAGACATCGTCACGCCATTCGGGGACTCAGTGAACCTCGCCGGTGCCTTCGCGCAGCAAATCATGTTCCAAGGGCAATATGCGGATAAGGGTAAAATCCCATCATCCACGTTTTGAATTTGCGCGATCCTTTATTTTATTGCTGAAAATCAGAGGTTTAGTCATATGGCTACCTCAATCCAAAAAACATAATCCACGCTTTCGAAAACTGTGTCATATTTAAATGGTTCTTTCAGACATAGGACAGGCGAGGCCTCGCTTGCCGTTTGAGAGACGATGGGTCTGAGCGCCTGAGTGTGAGAACTCGGAGTGTGCCGGGACTTTAGGAACGAGAGCCGACCTGTCAGTCC
>CALDTL010000043.1 GCA_937923965.1 uncultured Caulobacterales bacterium | reverse complement strand
GCCCAGATCACCCGGACGAAAAAACGGCCTCTCCCGCGCGGCGTTATGGCGCCGGGCACCGCGCTCACCTTTGGGTTTTTGCTCTCCGTGGTTTCTGTGTGGATGTTGGCCCTTGCGACCAATTACGTCGCGGCAGGCCTGCTCGCTTTTACGATCTTCTTTTATGTTGTGGTTTACACGATGTGGCTAAAGCGCCGCACGCCTCAGAATATTGTGATAGGCGGCGCTCCGGGTGCCTTGCCGCCTATGATTGGTTATGCCGCCGTGACCGGAACAGTGACCTGGGACAGCACTATTCTTTTCCTGATTATCTTCATCTGGACGCCGCCGCATTTCTGGGCGCTCGCACTCTATAAGCTGAGCGATTATGGCCGCGTCGGCATTCCCATGATGCCGAATGTTGCCGGGCCAAATTCGACGCGAAACCAGATTTTTGGTTATTCTGCCGTTTTGACCGCTGTTTCAGCGGCGCCAGTTTTTACAGGTCTCGGCGGGTCGATCTATGCTTTCGGCGCATTTCTATTAAATGCTGGCTTCTTGGCTCTAGCCTTTAAGGTCTGGAAGTCCCGCGCCGGCGAGAAGGATGACATTCAACCGGAAAGTCTTTACGAGGTCCAAAAAGGCGACCGAGATGCCCGTAATCTCTTTGCTTTTTCTATAATTTATCTTTTTGCGATGTTTGCGCTCATCGGCGTGGATTATCTTTTGGTAGGAGCTGCCTGATGAAAGAATATCGCGATACGCCCAAGACATTTGTCGAGCCAACAGCCGAAGTAATCAGGGCTAGGACAAAACGTAACATCGCCTTAGCCCTAGGTTTACTGCTATTCGTCATCCTCGTATTTGTGACAATGGTTTCAAGAGGCGAATTACCAAATGCAGTCTAATCGGAAAACTCTCTTTATCCTCTCTGGCGTAGGTGTCGCTATGCTGGGTCTCGGGTTCGCATCAGACCCGCTTTACGATACTTTTTGCAAAGTCACTGGATATGGCGGAACCCCTAAAATTGCCGAGGATAATCTGTCCGAGGTCATAGACCGCACAGTAACCGTGGAATTTGACTCAAATGTCGCACAAGATTTACCGTGGAAGTTCCGCCCGGTTCAACGCCGTATGGATGTGAAACTCGGACAGTCGGGATTGGCGTATTACACGGTTGAAAACACCTCCGATGAGCCGGTTATTGGTGTCGCGAATTTTAACGTTATGCCCATCAAAGCCGCACCGTTTTTCGTCAAAACCGATTGCTTTTGTTTTGAAGAACAACTCATCCCGGCGGGCGGCAAAATCAACCTTCCCGTAATCTTCTTTGTGGACCCGCAAATGGATGAGGACAAACGTTTGAACGAGGTCAAAAGTATCACGCTCAGCTACACATTTTTCCCAGCAGAAGAGGGCACAATGCCCGCTCAGAAATCTGCGCAAACCACTGTGGCCGCGACGAACTAATCTATCTTGCCATATTGCGGCGAGGGCAGTCGGGGTCTATAGACGCTGAATATTCATCTCGCGCGATCCCCGCGCGAATCTAAAGACAAGAGTTCTCTCATGGCCGGACACGCCGTCGAACACGACTATCACCTCATTCCGCCGTCTCCATGGCCATTTTTATCCGGTATTGCCGCCCTGATTTGGGGCGCAGGAATGGTGGTGTTCTTCGCAGGGCTCACGCCCCGCACGGGCGAGTCGCCGATGATGGAATGGTTCTTCTCCAAAGGTCTCGACAGCTTGCAAGACAGCTATCGCCCCGCCGCCGATAAAATTGGCGCGGATGGCGGCTGGATATTGCTTGTCTTGGGCAGTCTTTTCGCCGCCTACGTTATGTTTGCGTGGTGGAAAGATGTCGCCGCCGAAAGTAAAGCCGGCGACCATACCCCCGTTGTAGATATTGGTCTGCGCTACGGCATGATCATGTTTATCATGCAAGAAGCCATGTTCTTTGTCGGCTGGTTCTGGATGTTCTTCGAACTTGGCCTCTTCCATAAAATGCGCGCGAAGTGGAATCCTGATATACTCGAAAATGCTGACGAATATGCGACCTCTATGGCGCCCGGCGTGAAAGGTGTTGATCCGTGGAACCTACCGCTCATGAACACGATTATCTTGCTGCTGTCTGGGACAACAGTGACTTGGGCCCATCACGCGTTAATCCACGGAGATCGTAAGGGCGCGAAATGGGGACTAGGACTTACTGTTTTGCTCGGGATTCTCTTTACCTTTGTTCAGGGCTATGAATACCTCGAACTCTTCCACTATAATACCGATGGTCACCATCCTTGGCTTTCTAATGATGCCTTTGGATCTGCTTTCTTTATGGCAACGGGTTTTCATGGGTTGCACGTTTTGATCGGGACCATTTTCCTGGCGGTTATGTATCTTCGTCTTATGAAGGGCGGCTTGCGACCAGAGAAACATTTTGGCCTAGAAGCGGCCGCTTGGTATTGGCATTTTGTTGATGTGGTTTGGCTCTTCCTCTTCGCCTTTGTTTACATCATCTTCGCCGTGGGCATGTAGGTCAGAAGACTAATGGCGACACCTCGGCGGGGTCGGCGGCGATTACCGCCGGTCCAAACAGGCCTCGCAGGCCGATGTCCAGACTGCGGCGAAGGCCGGTTATTTAAATCTCTGCTCTCATTCGTCGATAACTGCGCCGCTTGCGGCGCGGACTTCACAAATGAAGATACAGGTGACGGTCCCGCCGTTTTTGTTATCTTCATCGTCGGCATTTTTATCATCCCGATGGCGCTTGGGTTTCATATGATTTTGAACCCGCCCCTCGCCGTGACCTTTATTCTATGGGGCCTCATCATCATCGGCGTTTGCTTGTGGTTGCTGCGCCTCATGCGGGGTATCATGTTTAATATTTCTTGGCAGCGAAAGGCGCGGGAAGTGCGGGCACAGGACTTCAAGACATGAGCGTCCAATTCCGTCCGATGCCATGGCTCACCGCAATTGTGGCGATTATGCTCGCAATTTTGATTTCGCTAGGGGTTTGGCAATATCAACGTCTGCAATGGAAAACGGATTTATTGGCAGAGGTCGAGGCCTCTGTCACGGCGCCGCCGCTAAGGTCATTGGCGGATTTGGAACGCGCGATTGCAGCCGGTGAGCCCGTCGATTTTCGGCGGATAGAATTTCAAGCGCCACAGGTGACTGGGGCTCCAATTTATGCAGTCTACAAAACACAGACGGGCGGCATATATTGGGACCTCTTCACAGAATATGGATATGTCTTTGCAAGGTTTGACACTGTTGAAGATAAAGACAAACCGGAAAAGACCTCCGTTTGTTGCACAAGTGATATTTCGCCATGGCACATTGGCTATGTGCGAGAAGATCACCCTATGGGTTTTGTTGAAGCCAAGCTAAAATCACAACCCAATCCCGAGGCCAATCGCTGGTTTAAGTTTAACCAAAGCGGAGACTGGGGCGAAGAAGATACAATCAAGACACATTACATCGACATTGTAGAGTCGACGGAGTCTGGTCGCGACTCTATGACTTCATCTGCCGATCTACCCGTCCGCCGGCCCACCATCCGAAATAACCACAGGGATTATATGCTGACGTGGTTTTCTTTTGCGGGACTTCTCATCATTTTTTATATTTTGATTCACCGCCGCGCGGGACGCCTGCAATGGTAGATCTGTCGTGGTAGGCTCGCATGGGACACATACGGTTCTGACAGCCGAGTCCTCTGGCGGCACCATTCGTTTGGCCCATCCGCGTTGGGCTGATTTCGATAATTGGGCGACACTTCGACGTGAAAATCTGGAGTATCTCCGCCCCTGGGAGCCGGATGTTTCAAAGGCTGGCTTGAACCGGTCTGCCTATCGCGCGCGCCTCTCGCGCCTGAAAAAACTCCTTCAGCAAGACCGCGCCTTTCCTTTTCATATTTTCCGCGGAACGAGCCTTATTGGCGCGTGTAACATCACACATATCGAACGCGGGACGGCGCAATCTGCGCGGCTCGGATATTGGATCGGCGAGGCCTATACGGGTCGCGGGTTTGCGCGGGCTGCCGTGAGGGCATCCTCTGAATTTAGCTTTACCCGCCTCGGCCTCCATAGAGTCGAAGCTGCGGTGCAAAGCGATAATGCCGCTTCAATCAAAGTGCTGAAAGCGGGTGGTTTTAGCTATGAAGGCACCGCAAGGGGGCTTTTGAAAATAAATGGAGCTTGGCGTGACCATGATATTTACGCTCGCCTAAGCGGGGATTAAATGGGCCAGAGATAAGTTTGTCGGACGTAAAGTTGATTTAGGCTTCGCCGCCAGAGTGACTTAAACAACTTGGATGAATGCCCATTTTGCCTAGAGCCAAAGCCCATTTATTGGTTAGATCATCAGAGAAAATAAGACTGTCATTTCCATGCGTGACAAGCCAGCTATTCTCTGCGATTTCCTTTTCCAGTTGACCTGGACCCCAACCCGAATATCCAACGGCCAGCATCGCATGTTTGGGGTGATCTTCCGAGACGAGAGACTCCAGAACATCTTTGGTGGAGGTCAATGAGAGGGTATCAGAGATAATTAGCGAGCTCTCCGGTTTGAAGTAATCAGAACTGTGCAGCACAAAGCCGCGATCAATATCAATAGGGCCGCCGCTTAGAACAGGCTTATCCGCGACCCGAACATCGCCGGATATCCCGACCTGCTCGAGCAAATCAGAAATAACGAGCTCCGTTTTTCCTTTATTGATGATGATGCCCATCGCGCCGGATCGATCATGGCTCACGATATATATAACAGAAAATTCAAAACGCGGGTCTCTCATGGCCGGTGTCGCCAGTAAGAAAGAATTCTGATAGCTAACGGCTTTGTTTGTCTTGGATTTCATAAACCCACAATGACTAAAAACGTGACAGGTTCAATTCAACTCTTGGAAAACATTCAAAAATGCGGCGGCTGCGATGAAAATCGACACGGCCTATCTTGCGCATGACTGCAACTCTCTCTATCTTTATCGAAAGACGATAAATTTAGATGAGGGAGAATATAGTCATGTCAATTCAAGAAGGGGATAAGCTTCCCGACGCAACTTTTATGAAAATGGGTCCGGATGGCCCGCAGCCAGTTAATACCGCAGATGTTTTTGGCGGTAAACGTGTCGCATTTTTCGCGGTCCCGGGGGCGTTCACGCCGACCTGTTCTGCGAAACATCTGCCGGGGTTTGTAGAAAAATCGGCTCTACTGAAAGCGCGCGGCATCGACGAGATTGCCTGTGTATCCGTCAATGATGTGTTCGTCATGGGCGCATGGGGCGAGGCGGCTGGCAGTGCAGATGTGGATATGCTCGCGGACGGTAATGGTGAATTTGCGAAAGCGATTGGGCTAGAACTAGATGGATCTGGTTTTGGTATGGGCCAGCGTTCGCAGCGTTATGCGATGGTAGTTGATGACGGCACGGTTGAGCGCCTGTTCATTGAAGCGCCGGGCGAGTTCAAAGTCAGCTCTGCGGAGCATATGCTCGCGCAATTATAAGTAAACGGCGCGGTAAGCGCCTATAGAGTCACTGCTGAAAGGGATGGAATTATGGAACTGGCCAATATTTTACCGATAGCGCTCGTCGCTTTGATTGTATTTATCGTGATGAAAACCGTGCGGATCGTGCCGCAAGGTATGGAGTGGACATTGGAGAACTTTGGACGCTATGCGCGGACATTGAAACCGGGACTCGCTTTCGTCATTCCGTTCTATCAACGCATTTCAAACAAGATGGATATGCGGGAGCGCGTGATTGATATTCCGTCTCAGGATGTGATTACAAAAGATAATGTTATGGTCACAGCAGATGCCGTGGTCTTTATCCAAGTCATCGATGCCCGCATGGCAACCTATGAGGTCTCTAGTTTGGAAAACGCCATTCAAAACCTCTGCCTGACAAATGTGCGAACGGTTGTTGGGTCTATGGATCTCGATGAAGTGCTCTCCAAGCGCGATCAAATTAATGCTCAGCTCTTGGCGGTTATTGATCAAGCGACAGATACTTGGGGCACGAAAGTGACACGGATTGAGATTAAGGATCTCTCTCCGCCGCATGACATCACCCAAGCCATGAATAAGCAGATGAAGGCGGAACGTGAAAAGCGGTCGGATATTCTAATCGCGGAGGGCCATAAGCAATCCTCAATCCTAAAAGCAGAAGGCGAGAAAGAAGCGGCCATTCGGGAAGCCGAGGGCCGCAAGGAAGCCGCCTATCTCGATGCGGAAGGCCGCGAACGCGAAGCCCAAGCCGAAGCGAAAGCGACGGAGATGGTTTCAACCGCGATTGCGCGGGGCGATGTGAATGCGATTAATTACTTCGTCGCGCAGGAATATGTAAAAGCCTTTGGTGAGCTGGCAAAAAGTCCGAACCAGAAAACTGTTATTGTTCCCGCGGAACTCTCGGGATTGGCGGCCACAGTTGGCGGCGTCACGGCTCTGCTCGATAGCGATAAAAATAAGAAAAAATAAGGGAGGCGTCTATGGAGCCGGATTCCAACGCAATTATCGCTTTTCTTGAGTCTATCAAAGCCACCCATTGGGGGCTGCTTGGGATCGGATTGGTCGGTTTAGAGTTGGTCACAGGGACGACCTATATTCTGTGGCCGGCCATTGCTGCTCTGGCTATGGCCATTTTTGTGTTCTTCCTGCCCTTGTCATGGGAGCTACAATTTATTTTGTTTTTCTTGCTCTCAACCGCGCTGCTTGTGGTGGGGCATAAATATTTACGCCCGCTCATGAAATCTGGTGAACCCTCCGATCTCAATGATCCGGCCCGCACATTGCAAGGGCGCCGCGTTGTGGCCTTCACGGATTTCCATAATGGAGATGGCCGCGTGACTGTCGGTGATACGCAGTGGAAAGCGAGCACAGAGTCAGATGATCCCGTGAAAGGTGATACGCTTGTCATCACGTCGGTCGTTGGAAGCACTCTCATTGTTGCCCCTGCTGTGAAAGCGTAAAATGGGCCTCACCATAAAGAGTTTTGGCAGCCGTCAATCCTTTGAGCTGATACGAGATGAGGTTGTCATTGGCGGCCTCGCTTATGCGTCCGATATGCGCAGTCCGATGGGCAATGTCGCCTTTGCCACGGGCACGGCGCATATTCATGGTATAGACGCCGAGATCGAAGCCGAACGCTCCAACAGCCAAATTGGAAAACTTGAGTATGACGTGTCTAAGTCGGGCGTCGACATTGGAGGCTTGGAGATTGACCGAAAAGGAAAAATGAAGCTTGACCTTGAGCGCGTTGATAAAGGCACAGACAAATTTGAAATTAAGGCGCGCGGCTTAACCAGCTTTTGGTTTTTAGTGGAGAGGGATGGTCGGCCTGTTCTTGAGTTGAAGCCGACGGAAAAATATCGGCGAGATGCGTTTCATTACCGCGTGAATCAACGCTCGCGGCGGCTTCCAGAACGGGTCCTCGATGAGCTCAGTATTTATGTGACCTTTGCGGCCAATATTTACACCGCAAAAATGCAAGGCATCACGACAGGCCGCTGGCCGGGATAGATTATTTTTCCCCGCGAAAAGCCGGAACAATAGCGAGGCCATCACCCTGTTCCCCGCCGGATAGGCGGCCAATGACTCTGCCTGTCTCGAAATCAATCTCTGCAATTTTATTCGCGCCTGTTTCCGCCACATAAAGACGAGAGCCATCATCATTAAACAGCAAGGTCACTTGCCGCGTATCCGCTGACCCGCTGACACGGATCGTCCGGTCAACCTTGCGTGTTTTGACATCAATGACAGAGACGGTGCCGTCCAAAAGGTTTGATGTAACCATTTTGGTTCCGTCCGGCGAAACGAGGATGCGGAGCGGAAATTTACCCACTGAGATTTCGGCAAGTCTATCCAATGACACTGCATCAAAGATAACGACTTTATCCTCGCCCCGAACCGAAGCCCAAACTTCGCGTCCATCTTTCGTGACGGCGACGCCTTCAACTTCTTGTCCAGCGGGGACGGATGTGACCTGTTCGGTTCTTAAATTGATACGGCTAATGGTCCCGGATTGTAGGTTCGCGGTATAGGCGATTTTTTCGTTCGGGCCGACAGCAATCATGTGAGTGCCCGCTTGGTCCGTTGGAATGGCGTCTACCTTCCAATCATAAGCCCATTCATTTTGACAATCGATTGATCTTTGAGCCGTGGGCTTTTCGATATTTTGGGTTAGTAGAACGATAGATTTTCCGCCCTCTGTTGTCGCGACAAAGTTATTGTTTCTTAAAGCTATCAGGCCATGTGGATTTTTGTTTTCGCCTAAGTCAATTGTTGCAATTATTACCTTACGACCAATCTCAAAAACGTCGATCGAAGCTTCTCCATAATTTACAACGGCGGCGAATTTGCCATCCGGCGTGACGGCAATCTCATGTGGGGCGGATCCGCTTACAGGGACACGGGCGGTTTCTCGGCCTGTTTTTAAGTTGATGTAACTGACATTATCTTCGGCCTTATTGCCCACCAAAAGATGGTCATCAGTGAAAACAACACGCGGAGAGCAGGCAAAAGCTGGGGCGGCGATGGCTAAGGCTAAAATTATAGATATAGCTAAGGTTCTCATTTCATTTTCTCTCCGGAATGCCCTTGCGCGCGAGCTCATCGGCTTTCTCATTGCCTATATCGCCGGCATGACCCTTCACCCATTCCCACCGAATGTCGCGGGCTTGGTTTAAGGCATCTAGTCGTTGCCAGAGGTCCTTATTGACGACGGGTTTTTTGTCAGACTTCTTCCATCCGCGTTTCTTCCATCCGTGGATCCATTCCGTGATCCCCTTAAGGAGATAGGTTGAGTCCGTGAATAACACGATAGGGCCAGAAAAATTCGGTTTAACGGCCTCAAGTGCTTTAATGGCCGCCATCATTTCCATACGGTTATTGGTGGTTTCTTTTTCGCCGCCAAAGATCTCTTTTTGTCTCTTGCCGTGATACATAATGACGCCCCAACCGCCCGGGCCGGGGTTGCCAGAACAGGCGCCGTCCGTATAAATAACTAAGGCTCCGTCCAGCGCGCCGGGCTCTAAGTCTTTCTTTCGTCTCGGCACTATTTGTCCAAAAGGAGTCGCGGCAGGCGGAAAATCACTTTCTCTTTGGTAACCTCGACCTCCTGACAGCTTACGTCATAGCGAGAGCGAAGTGCCGCAATCACGCCGTCCGTCAGATATTCGGGGGCCGATGCGCCAGCAGAGAGACCAATTGTGTCCGCGGCATCTACCGCGTCCCAATCGATCGATCCAGAGGAGGAAATTAAAGCCGCCCCCGCGGCACCGGCTTTCGCCCCCACTTCAACGAGCCGTTTAGAATTTGAGGAGGTCTGCGATCCAATGACGAGTAAGAGATCGCAGCGCTCGGCAATCGCTTTAACAGCCAGTTGACGATTCGTTGTCGCGTAGCAAATGTCTTCTTTATAGGGCAGGGCGATGTCTGGAAATCTCTCTTGAAGAATAGAAATCATTTCTTTTGTATCATCAACCGAGAGAGTTGTTTGAGTGACGAGCGCCAATTTTTGACCCGCAAGCGGTTCAAAATTACGCGCATCCTCATTGGTTTCAATGAGGCTCATTTGACCTTTCGGCAATTGCCCCATTGTACCTTCGACTTCAGGGTGACCCGCGTGCCCGATCAATAGAATGTGGAGTCCTTCTTTGGCATGACGCTCGGCCTCAACATGTACTTTTGAGACAAGTGGACATGTTGCATCAAGATACGTCATTTCGCGGGCTTGGGCTGCTTTTGGCACGGATTTTGGCACGCCATGCGCCGAAAAGACAACAGGGCGATCATCCGGACACTCGCTTAACTCTTCAACAAATATAGCGCCCAGCTTCTGCAGGCGCTCCACAACATGACGATTATGAACAATTTCATGTCGAACATAGACGGGCGCGCCAAATTTCTCAATCGAGCGCTCAACAATTTGAATCGCGCGGTCTACCCCGGCGCAAAATCCTCTGGGCGCGGCCAAAAGAACGGTTTTGGCTTTGCGGGCTGATTTCGCCTGTGACGGGGCGTCAAAAGTGACTGACATGAGGACTCCTTCATAATCCGCGCATTGCAGCATGGCTCGGATTTGATTACAGACCGCCTATAGCATTAGACTTCGCCTCGCGATAGAGCATGAGGCGTGACAAAACTTGGCCAGATTGGGATAATTTCATGTCGATGAAAACCACGCTTATCGGAGCAGCGGCGCTCTCCTTCCTCGCATTGGCCGGGTGTCGATCTACCCAAGAGGTATTGGCCATTGGTGAGGCGGCAGAAGCCAACCCAGGCCCATGTCCGCGGGCCTTTGCGCTTTTTGATGCCTCTCGCATGGCTGAGTTTCGTGGCGACGGTGCTGAGCGCTTTTCAAATGTGGGATTTACAGGTGAGATTTTGAAAGTTCGGTCTCTCTGCCGCTATTTTGCAGATCGGCCGATTGATGCGGATTTAACAATTGATTTCGCATTGGGCCGAGGTCCCGCTGCGGCGGCAGAGACAAACACCTATAACTACTTTGTCGCGGTCACCCGAAAAAATATCGATGTCATGGAGAAGGTCACCTTTCCACTAACTGTGACTTTTCCGGCGGGTCAAGACCGCGTGCGCGTCACGGAAACGATTGACGAAATTAAAATTCCGCGCGCAAATGATACAACATCAGGCGAAAATTACGAAATCATTGTCGGGTTTGTGGTCACGCCAAAACAACGTCTTTTCAATGCGGATGGTAAGCGTTTCCGCGTTTCCGCCGGTCAGTAACGGTTAAGTCTCATGCCCAGTATTTTGTCCAGCTTGGACAGTGTTGCTCGCAGCGCATTTGAAGCTCTCGGATTTCCGAGCCAAATCGCCGCTGTCCGCGCCTCTGATCGTGATGATGTGCCTTATCAATGCAATGGCGCGATGGCGGCGGCGGGTATTACGAAAAAACGCGGCGAAAAACTGAACCCGAGAGAGATCGCCGCTCAAGCTGTGGCCATTATGTCGGCTGACCCTGCAATAGGGTCATTAGAAATTGCAGGGCCGGGTTTCATTAATATTACGCCAGCGGATGATTTGATTACGCGGCGTGCCGAAGCGTTGCTGGCCGATCCGGCGGCGGATTTAAAAGCAGACATATCGAAAACGATTGTCGTGGATTACGGCGGCGCAAATGTCGCCAAGCCTATGCACGTTGGACACTTGCGTTCTGCCGTTTTAGGCGAAGCGATTAAACGTATTTTGCGCGCTCAAGGTCACACCGTGATTGGCGATGTACATATGGGGGATTGGGGGCTGCAGATGGGCCACCTCATTTCAGAGCTTGCGGAGGAACAGCCCGATCTCCCTTATTTTGACGACGCTTTTGAAGGGGATTACCCAAGCGAGCCTCCTGTCACTATGGATGATCTCGCGCGGCTCTATCCGCAAGCCTCTAATAAAGCGAAATCTGACAAAGACAGAATGGAGTTATCCCGCGTGGCAACGGCGCAACTCCAAGCGGGTCGCCGTGGATATCGCGCGCTCCTCGATCATTTTATCGATGTGTCAGTCGCCGCGTTAAAAATTGGCTATGGAAATCTTGGGGTCGAATTTGACCTCTGGAAAGGCGAGGCCTGTGTGGATCCCTTGATACCGGATATGATAGATGACCTAAAAGCCTCCGGCATTGCCGAGCAAGATGACGGCGCGTTGATTATTCGCGTCGCCGAGGGCGAAAAGGACAAAACGCCGCCTGTTATGCTCCTCGCGAGTTCCGGGGCTGTTCTGTATCACACCACAGATCTCGCGACATTGATTGACCGTAAGGCGGAAATTAATCCAGACCTCATTGTGTATGTGGTCGACCAGCGCCAAGCGCTGCATTTTGAACAGGTCTTTCGCGGCGCGGTAAAGGCCGGATGGTATGACCGCGGCCAACTCTTCCACGCCGGATTTGGCACGATGAATGGAAAAGACGGTAAGCCTTTCAAAACTCGTGAGGGCGGCGTGCTGCGCCTTGAGGATCTCATGGAAATTATGCATGAGGCCGCCCGTGACCGATTGGACAGCTCCGGCATTGGCGCTGATTTTGGGCCGGAAGAGCGGACCGAAATTGCCCGAAAAATTGGCCTAGCGGCGCTCAAATTCGCCGATCTGCAGAACCAGCGCATGACGAATTACATCTTTGACCCCGAGCGATTCACGGCCTTTGAAGGCAAGACAGGACCTTATCTGCTTTATGCTGTCGTGCGGATTAAATCGATTTTGCGTAAAGCGGCTGAAATGGATGTGGAATCAGGGGCATTTCATATCGAGGCCGAGACCGAGAAACAGCTCGTGCTATCTCTCGATGCCTATGCGCGTGCGATTGAACTTGCCGCAGAGAAATATGCGCCGCATATTTTATGCGAGCATATTTATACTGTGGCGCAAAGCTTCTCGCGGTTTTACGCGGACTGCCCGATATTGGCGGATGATGTTCCGGACGCGGTGCAAGCCTCGCGCCTGTCTCTCGCAAAGGCGACATTGTCCCAGCTCGAGCACGGTCTGGATTTACTGGCTATCGAGGCCCCTGACCGAATGTAAATTTGCTATCTAACGTGCGGGACTGGCTGCTGTTGCAGCGTTTGTTGTAGCTGCTGTTGTTGCTGTCTGACTACAGGCTGTGCTGGTTGGACGGGGTGTTGAGCTGGCTGTCTTGGCGCGGGGGCAGCTTGGCGCGGCGCTGGCGCTGGCGCTTTTCCTGATGCACCAGAGCCAGCCTCTGCGAGCTGTATAGCTGAAGGTTTTCGGCCTTGCGCGCTGCGGAGACCGGATGTGGCCTCGAGGCATTCCGCATACATATCCAAAATCTGCTGCATGTTGTTTTCGCCCCAGACGCCAACGCCTTTCAGCTTAGCAACGAGCTCAAATGCGATTTCTTCTTTAGACTTGCCTGACATGATACCACCTATGGCTAAAAATTGTGCTGACACTCGATAACACACAGGTCTTAAGGCTTTACGTGCATCAGTAAGATTGACTCTTTCATGGACTCCGAGCATTAGACGTTATCCCTGCCAAATGGGAGAGAGCGGTCAACACCTTGAATATGAGGGAGCCGCCACCGAAGGCGCAACCGCCCCGGAAACGCTCAGGTCAACGGACCGTTTGGCAGTCAAAACGCTGGAAAGCGGATCGACTTGTGAAACGATCCCGCCGACGGAGTAAACCCCTGCATTTCATGTGAAATGCTCGGATCAATCTCTCAGGCCTCAAGGACAGCAGGCGGCATTGGAGGCGGCGTAAGCCGCTAGATGCCTATGACTGATTTACGCAAAACAGCACTTCATGACAGGCACGTCGCTATGGGCGGGAAAATGGTGCCCTTCGCAGGCTATGATATGCCCGTCCAATATCCGATGGGCGTATTAAAAGAGCATCTGCATACGCGGGAAAAAGCGGGCCTGTTCGATGTGTCCCACATGGGGCAAGTTTTTATCATGGCAGAGGATAAGGATTTTTTGACTGCCGCGAAGGCTCTCGAAAAACTCGTGCCCGCCGATATTCAATCTCTGAAACCCGGCCAGCAACGCTACTCACAATTTCTCAATGAAGAAGGCGGTATTTTGGACGATTTGATGATCTCTCGCCTCGAGCTGCCCGGCTATGAGCATGTTCTCTATCTCGTGGTGAATGCGGGCTGCAAAATTACCGACTACGCCCATCTCGAGGCCCACATGCCAGAGGGCGTGTCTGCGCAGGTCAAAGATGACACACTTTCGTTGATTGCTCTACAAGGCCCTTCTGCTGCTAAAGTCTTAGAAGATTTTAACCCAGCGGTAGCCGACCTTGTGTTCATGACCCATACGGATTTGAACTTAGCCGGACCGTTGGATGCGCCGATCTGGGCTCATGTCTCGCGCTCCGGGTACACTGGCGAAGATGGCTTTGAGATTTCTGTCAAACATGAAGATGTTGGTGCCTTAGTAGAGGCCTTGCTCGCCCATGACGACGTTGAAGCGATTGGCCTCGGCGCGCGCGATAGTCTCCGCCTCGAAGCGGGGCTTTGCCTCTACGGCCACGACATTGATACAAGCGTCTCGCCCATTGAAGCAGGCTTGTTCTGGTCCATTCAAAAACATCGCCGCAGCGCGGATGCAGGCTATCTTGGCGCGGCGCGCGTTGCGGCCGACCTCGCAGATAAAACGACTAAGCGCCTTGTCGGTATTAAACCCGAAGGCCGCGCGCCCGCTCGCGAGCATACGGAAGTCCAGGATATGGACGGAAACACGATTGGCGAGATCACATCGGGCGGCTATGGTCCAACAGCAGGCGGTCCTGTGGCGATGGGCTATGTTTCCCGAAAATTCACGAAAGCTGGCACCGATGTGCAGTTAATCGTGCGCGGCAAGGCCCGCCCTGCCAAAATCGCTAAATTACCTTTTGCCCCGCATAATTACTACCGAGGAGCCTGACCCATGAGCCTATATTTTACCGAAGATCACGAATGGATCAAAGTTGACGGGGACGAGGGGACCGTGGGCATTTCCGCTTATGCGGCGAAGGCGCTAGGTGATGTTGTCTTTGTTGAGCTGCCAGACGTTGGTGCAGAATTTGACAAAGGCGATGAAGCCGCCGTTGTTGAGTCCGTCAAAGCAGCCTCTGAGGTCTATTCGCCCATTGGCGGCGAAGTCACGGCTGTTAATGAGATCCTCGAAGACTCGCCAGAGACTGTGAACCTCTCGCCTGCTGGCGATGGTTGGTTTCTAAAAATAAAAATCGCCGATGCCGATGAGCTTTCGAGCCTCATGGATGAAGCGAAATATAAGGCATATTGCGACGGACTGTAAAAATGAATGGTGAGTTTGGGAAAACAAAAAACGGGCAGGCGGTTTCTTTCGCGGGTCCGGTTTTGGCGGGGGGGTCGTCTGGATCGTTTTTGATTCACTTTTGTTCGGGGTGGTCACTGGAGCCTTTGTTCACTTTATGCTTCGAAAAAAAATTGAACAGTAAGAAAACTGACGATTGAATGTTCCAATTTGTCCTAAATATTTTGCTTCTCTTTGGGGCTCCTCGATAATGTTCCGTAGTCCTATTTTTTTGAAAATTTGGGGTTTGGCGATTAGCGCCCTTGGCATTTGGTACATTGTCACATGGGGGCAAGCCCCCGATTTTTATAAAGATGGTTTCAAACTCGCAGTCGGGATTTTTTGCTTGCTGGTTGGGGTTATCGTCACCGCGCTGAATTTGAAAATGCGCAAGAATAGGAAAGATAATTAAATGCGTTACCTTCCCCTGAATGCAAATGACCGGGCGCAAATGCTCGATGTGATTGGCGTTAAATCGATTGATGATTTGTTTAACGATGTGCCGAAATCGGCCCGGCTCAAGGGCTTGATTGATCTGCCTGAACATCAGTCAGAGCAATCGGTGGAGCAGTTCTTCCAACGGCTGTCCAACAAATCGACACCTGCGGGCAGCCTCCCATTTTTCTGCGGGGCAGGAGCTTATAAGCACCACATCCCTGCGACGGTGGATCACCTCATTCAACGCTCCGAATTTCTGACGGCCTATACGCCTTATCAGCCAGAAATTTCGCAAGGCACGCTGCAGGCACTGTTCGAATTTCAAACGCAAGTCGCGCTCCTGACTGGAATGGAGGTCGCCAATGCCTCCATGTATGACGGCTCCACCGCCTGCGCCGAGGCTGTCGTCATGGCGCACCGCGTTGCGCGCGGGAAGAAATCTAAAGCCATTCTCGCACCTGGCTTGCATCCGCATTACGCCGCCGCGACGCAAACTTTGGCCTCCACGCTCAATATTAAAATTGACGAGCGCGATACCCGCATGGGCCGCGACGTGAATGTTATTGACCTCATTGATGACGACACGTCCTGTGTCGTCGTGCAGTCGCCCAATGTCTTCGGTGAAATTATTGACCTCAAACCCATAGCCGAAAAAGCCCATGCCCATAAAGCATTGCTGATTGCGGTCTTTACGGAACCTGTTGCGCTCGCCGCGATTACGCCTCCGGGTGAGCAGGGTGCGGATATTGTTGTCGGCGAAGGCCAAGGCCTCGGCGTGGGTTTGGCTTTCGGCGGGCCGCATGTCGGCCTCTTTGCCTGCCGCCAAAAACTCGTGCGCCAAATGCCGGGACGGGTGTGCGGCGAAACCGTGGATGCCAATGGCGACCGCGGTTTTGTGCTGACGCTGTCCACGCGCGAGCAACATATTCGCCGCGAGAAAGCGACCTCGAATATTTGTACGAATAGCGGGCTGTGCTGCCTCGCATTCACCATTCATATGAGCCTCCTCGGCGATGCGGGGATCAAGCAACTCGCAGCGCTTAATCATGAAAAAGCGTGCGATCTCGCCGATGTTATTGACGGTATCGACGGCGCATTTGTTGAGAACGAAACCTTCTTTAATGAGTTCGCTGTGCGCCTCGACCGTCCCGCTGCGCAGGTTGTGGACGCGATGGTTGAAAAGGGTGTGATCGCGGGCGTACCGCTATCCCGCCTCGCGCCAGATGCGGATGAAAACCTACTGCTGGTTTGCGCGACAGAAACAAGTTCAGATGAGGACATCGCCGCCTTTGGGACGGCGTTGAAGGAGGTGTTATCTTGAGCGCCGTGAGAGAAAGCTCCTCCACCGCAATGCGGGGGAGGTGGGCCCGAAGGGCTCGCAGGGGGTGCAGCGCGTCTGCGCTGCCAATAGACCTTATCGCTTATTTAATTCCATCTTTTGATCGCGCGGACGCGCGATACCCCCTCCGTCTTTCGAGATTGCTACGCAATCTCTCTACACACCTCCCCCGCCTTGCGGTGGAGGAGCACTATTTTCTTGGAGCCACATCATGAAGACCGAAGGCCGCCCCACTTCCCCTGTCGCCGCGAATGGCAACTTGCCGCAAACGGTGTCTGGCTCCAAAGCGCTAGACCAAGCGACTAAGCTGATTTTCGAAACCGGAACGCCGCGCCGCACGGGTGTAGATCTTCCCACGCCAAAAGGCACAAAATCCCGTCTCGGCGGGCATGCGCGTAAAGGCGAGATTGGATTGCCAGGCCTAAGCGAACCCGAAACCATGCGCCATTACGTGCGCCTGTCGCAAAAGAACTATGCGATCGACTTGGGCGTGTATCCGCTTGGCTCTTGCACAATGAAACATAATCCGCGCCTCAATGAGAAAATCGCACGCATGCCGGGTTTTGCCGATGTGCATCCGCTGCAGCCCATCCAAACGGCTCAAGGCGCGCTAGAGGTTTTGTCCGTGTTATCGCATTGGCTCATGACGCTATGCAATATGCCAGCCGTCGCGCTGACACCCAAGGCGGGCGCCCATGGCGAGCTGTGCGGGATGATGGCGATTCGCGCGCGTCTCGACCATGATGGTGCGTCGCATAAGCGCCGCGTGCTTGTCCCAGAAAGTGCCCACGGAACCAACCCAGCGACCGCTGTGCAATGCGGATTTAGCGTTGATGAGATCCCCGCGAATGCGGGCGGACGTGTGGATATGGACGCGCTTCGCGCGAAGCTGGAAGGCTTAGGCGAAGACTCTGATATTGCCGGTATCATGCTGACCAACCCCAATACCTGCGGTTTATTTGAAAACGACATCATTGAAATCGCCGACCTTATCCACGCGGCAGGCGGTTATTTCTATTGCGACGGCGCGAATTTTAATGCGCTGGTCGGGCGCGTGCGTCCGGGTGACCTCGGCGTTGATGCTATGCACATAAACCTGCACAAGACTTTCTCCACGCCGCATGGCGGCGGCGGCCCAGGTTCTGGCCCAACGGTTTTGTCAGAAGCTTTGAAAGACCACGCACCCGTGCCTTATGTGGTCGCAGGTAAAGATGGTTTCGATTTAGTCGAACATCCCACTAACTCCCCTGGGGCGAAGAGCTTTGGCCGCATGTGCGCCTTCCACGGCAATATGGGCATGTATACGCGCGCGCTGTCTTATATGATGAGCCACGGCTCTGATGGGCTTAAGCAAGCCACAGAAGATGCGGTGCTGAACGCGAATTATGTCCAAGCGTCTCTTTCTGATGTCATGACAACAGCTTTTGAGGGAACTTGCATGCACGAAGCCTTATTTGATGATCGCTTCTTGAAAGGCACAGGCGTGGAGACTCTCGATTTCGCCAAGGCCATGATCGACGAAGGGTATCATCCGATGACGATGTATTTCCCGTTGGTTGTCCACGGCGCGATGCTCATCGAGCCGACGGAGAGTGAGAGCAAGGGAGAGCTAGACCGCTTCATTCAATCCATGCGGAGCCTCGCCACTCGCGCAAAGGCGGGCGATGTGGAAAGCTTCAAACAAGCCCCCGTCTATGCGCCGATGCGCCGTTTGGACGAGACCCGAGCCGCCCGGAAACCGGTTCTGCGCTGGACTCCGCCGAGCGATGTCGCGGAAGCTGCGGAGTAGCGCATTCATTTAATGGGAGTTACAGCGCTGCAAGCGAAGCTTGAGCGCTCCCATGCCATGAATTTTTTTACAATGCGACCCGGCATGGCGATGTTTCAAAGGTTATGGGATGGCACGGGGTCGCCCGTAGCCGAGTCGGCACAACACCCTTCATTGCGCAACAAAAAAGCCGCTCAAATTGAGCGGCTTGTTGTTTTGTTCAAGACGGTTTCGATTACCCTAGCGTAGAGCCCATCTGTTTGATGCCGTCCTTGATAAGTTTGGACTTATCCGCCGCCGTTAGCTTCGTCCGAAGTAATGTTTCAGCCGTGTTGAGCGCCATCTCTGCGGCTTTTGCTTTCACTTCGCCCATCGCTTGGGCTTCGGCATTCGCAATCTTAGCTTCGGCCTGCGCCGCGCGGCGCTCCAAACGATCCGCGAGATCTTTGCGGGCTTGGGTTGCCATATTCTCCGCATCAGAGCGCGCTTGTTTTACGATCTCTTCGGCCTGTTCCTCAGCTTCTTTTTGCTTGCGGTGATAGGAGGCCAGGAGAGCCTGAGCCTCTTCACGTAGGCGGCGAGCTTCGTCGAGTTCAGTCTTGATAGCTTCTGAGCGGGCATCAAGGGATTTGCCCACGGCGCGCAAGGCGCCTTTATATATGACAAAGGCGAGGAAAAGAACGACAGGGATCAGAACCCAAAATTTGGAGTCCAAATAGAACGGCGTTCCGGCTGCAGCGTTAATGAGATTTACAGACATCATATCAATAGCTCTCTAGTTCAACATCGCTGAACGAACAGCCGCTGCAGAAGGGGCTTTGCCGATAAGCCGCGCGAAAACTTCGCTGGCTGTATCCTCCGCGATGGCATCAATATTTGCCAAGGCTTTGGATTTAATCGCAGAAATATTCGCTTCCGCAACTTCGGCCTGACGTTCGGCGGTCGCATCGGCGGTTTCAACTTCGGCTGCAATTTCGGCGTCGACGGATTTCTTTGTTTCTTCGGCAACGCTCATGGCTTTGGCGCGCGCATCAGCTAGGGCTTGGTTGTAGGATTTCTCAGCTTCTTCGGCCTGACGCTGCATGTTTGAAGCTTGGTCTAGGTCATCACTAATGCGGTCACCGCGCTCGGAAATCCCTTCGCGCAAGCGAGGGAGAATAAAGGTCGCAATCACAAAATAAAGTGCCGCAAAGACAAGGGCCAACCAGAAAATCTGGTTGAACCATGTCGATAGGTCAAGCTGGGGCAGGCCGCCAGAAGCGGCCTGTTCAGCAGCGCCATATGTTTTATCTGTATCAGCAGCCATTGCGTAAGGCTCCTTTTCAAATCAGGCGCGTTTAAGCTCTATGAGAACAGGATGATCATCGCGAGAACGAAGCCGAAAAGGCCAGTCGCTTCGCAAAGCGCAAAACCGAGAAGAAGGTTTGTGCGTTGTCCTGCCGCTGCAGATGGGTTGCGCAATGCGCCTGCAAGGTAGTTTGAGAAAATTGAACCAATACCAATACCGGCACCGATTAGAGCTGTACCGGCGAGGCCGGCGCCAATGAACTTTGCTGCTTCTGCTTCCATGATGATGTCTCCTATGGGTGGAATTCAGATTAGTGATCGACGTGGTAAACGTCGTTAAGATAGACACAGGTCAGAATTGCAAAAACAAAGGCTTGCAAACCTGCGATGAGAAATTCGAGCGCGACGATAGCCATCGTTCCCAAAACTGGGACAATGGCTCCGAGTGCGAATATACCGCCTTTAGCGGCCAAATAAGCCGCAAAGATCGCGAAAAGTTTCAGCATGACATGGCCCGCAACCATATTCGCGAATAAACGCACGGCGAGCGTAATCGGGCGGCTGATGAAAGAAATGATCTCAATCGGGATGATGATGGCATACATCGGTAGGGGCAGGCCGGAAGGCGCAAAGATTTTGAACCACTTGAACCCGTTTTTCCAAATACCCGCCACGATGACGACGCAAATCGTAAAAATCGCCATCGCTGCCGTAACGGCCAGATGCGACGTGGTTGTAAAGGCATAGGGGTTCATGCCAATGAGGTTTGCGGCCAAAATAAAAAAGAAGAGAGTGAAGACGAAAGGCATGAATTTCATGGCTTCGGCGCCGGTCGTATCTTTGACCATATTGGCGATAAATTCGTAGCTAAGCTCGCCGAGGGACTGCATTTTACCCGGCACGAGCTTGCGTTTTGTTGTCAGAGCGAAAAATCCGACAATCAAAACAGCGGCGACAACCATCCAGAAAGCTGAGTTGGTCCAAGAAATTGACTGACCAAAGATCTCGAAAAGCTGAGCTTTCTCCTTGATCTGGAACTGTTGCATAGGATCGCTTGTCACGTCCCGCTCCTATTCGTCTTCATCGTCGGGCATATCGTCCCCGAGAGGGATACCCGCATTTTGAGCGTCCATTTTAGCGGACGTTTTTAAAACTGTCATAATCCCGGCGGCGAAGCCGAGACACAACCCGAACAATATACCCCAAGGTTTCGTGCCGAAAATCACGTCTATGCCGTAGCCAAGACCCAATCCAACAACAACTGAAACCACCAGTTCTGTACTCATACGCCACGCTTGCCCGAGCAGCGAACCATCATCCGCCGTTTCAACTGGTGTCTCGCGTTTTTGACGGGCTACTTTTAAGCGCTCGCCGAGATCATCGAGGTCACCAGTTTTAGGGGTCTGATTTGATCCGTTTCGGTCTACCATAACGTTACGCGCTCGCGGCAGGACCATCCCTCCGAAAGCGGCCCCTACCTAACGAAGGGGGTAGGGGAAGTCAACAAAGGTGTGGGCGTCGTAAGGGTCTGAAAAATATGGATAAAATAGTTTTAGTCTGATGTTTTTTCAACGTGTGGCAGCCGCGATAGAAAGACTCGCAGCTTTGCCGTAAAATTAATCCTCGTTTTTACAGTAAACAGGGTCTTGAGAGCCGAAATTGGAGTGCTCATCTCCCCATCTAGACAGAAGAGCCTTCATTTTGAACATTTCGCCGCTCTAACAGGCAGGGGCCGTATGAATCAGGATATCAGGTCCCTGAGCGGGGGCGAACCGAACCAAGCCTCGGCGTCATTCCGCAGCGACGAGAGCGGCGGCTTTCTCTAGCTCGATGGACAGTAGCTGCGAGACACCCTGTTCGGCCATTGTGACGCCAAAGAGGCGATCCATACGGCTCATGGTTACCGGATTATGGGTAATGGCGATGAATTTCGTATTTGTATGCTTCTTCATATCATCGAGAAGGTCGCAATAGCGCGAGACATTGGCATCATCTAGCGGCGCGTCCACTTCGTCGAGAACACAGACAGGTGCGGGGTTGGACAAGAAGACCGCAAAAATCAGCGCCGTTGCCGTGAGGGCCTGCTCACCGCCAGATAGGAGCGACATCGCTTTCAAGGATTTTCCGGGCGGGCGGGCCATAACTTCAAGGCCTGCTTGCAGAGGATCATCCGATTCTGTGAGCGCCAGCGCCGCTTCGCCGCCGCCGAAAAGCGTTGTGAAGAGGCGGCCAAAATGAGAATTGACCATATCAAAGGCGGCCAGCAATCTTTGGCGGCCTTCTGTGTTGAGCTCATCAATGCCCTCGCGAAGGCGCGCAATCGCCGCAACGAGATCTTCGCGCTCTGCGATCATCGCCGCGAGGCGGGTTTCCTGCTCGACCGCTTCTTCATCAGCGCGGAGGTTTACGCCGCCCATTTTCTCGCGCTCTTTATTCAGGCGCTCTAGCTTCCGCTCAATGTCATTTTCCGAAAGCTTAGTGTCCGCCGACAACTCACCGAGGTGAGATTTCAACTCGGATGGCTCACAATTCAGCGTCTCCGTGACGCGAGCTTTTGTCTCGCCAATCCGCTCTTGCGCCGCCGTGAGACGGGCCTGTGAGGCGGCCCGCGCTTCGCGGGCTGTGCCGGCATCGGTCTCAGCTTGGCGGGCGGCTTGAACGGCGTCCGCTGTTTCTTTTTCAGATTGGCCGAGTGCGTCTGCTGCAGAAGCGCGCCGTGCCTCGGCCGTTGCAAGGTCAGCAAAAAGTTTCGTGCGCCGCTCTGCGAATTGATCTGGGCCATCTGTTGCGGATGCCAGCGACATCGCTACCGCTGATTTGCGGTTGCCAAGTGTCGCAACGCGCCGTCCGGCATTCTCTGAGCGTCTGGCCCAATTCGCACGTTCTGCTTCAACGGCTGTGAGCCGCGCTGCTCGGGCCTCACTTTCATTCTTCAGGCTGCGATATTGCGCGCTGGCGTCATCGGCTATGTCGCGCGCGCCGCGTAATTTCTCCTCAAGCGTTTCGCGCTGCTCGGATAAATCCTCGCCGCCCGAATGGCTGGCGAGATTTTCCTCAGCCGCCTGCACTTGCTTATTCAGCTCGGCGAGTTCGGCTGTCAGGCGCGCGACGCGATCTTCCAGGCTCGTTTTTTGAGCTGATGCGCGGGCGATATCAGTTTCATATTGCGCCATAGCGGCTTGAGCGGCGCGGTCGGCACGCTCCAAATCTGGCAGAGCTTTGCGGGCGTCTCGGGCGGCCGCTTCGGCGGATTGCCGGACCGCCCGCGCCGCTTCGAAATCAGAGGCCGCTTTTTCAACATCAGACTCAGCCGCTGCGATTTCGGCTTCTAATTCGGCAAGCCGGTTTTGTTGTTTGAGTTTTACGGCGGCGGATGTCTCCACGCCGGCTGCAATTGTAAATCCATCCCAGCGCATGACATCGCCGCGCGGGCTCACGAGGCGTTGCCCGGGTTTCAAAGACGCGGCGAGGGATTGGATTTCATCGACCGAAGCGACACCAATTTGAGAAAGCCGCGCCTGCAACTCTTTTGGGGCCGTGATATAATCTGTAATCGGGGAAACGCCGCTCGGCAGGCCTTGACCGGGAACATCTGCGCCGTCCCAACGCAGCCCGGCCTTTCCGCCAATCGCTGCGTCTAAATCTTCGCCAAGCACGGCGGCCAGCGCTTGCTCATAACCGGCTTTAGCTTGAATACTATCAAGAGCGGGTGCCCAATCTGCTGACGTCGCGCGGCGCAATACATTTTCGAGGGCCGATTTTTCGGCTGTCAGTTTTTGCGCGGCTTGGCGAATATTCGACAGATGCTCTCGGGCTGCTTGATCTTTTTCTTCGGCCCCAACGCGGTCTGCCGAAAGCCGCTGCTCACTGGCGCGTGCGGCCTCTAATTTACCCAGGGCGTCCTGCGCCGCAGAGGAGAAAAGATTGGCATTGCCAAAGCTCTCTGTGTCGAGCCCCGATAATTTTTCTTGCGCTTGCTCAAGTTCGATTTGCGTGCGCGAACGTCTTTGCTGCGCCTGCGAGAGTTCCCGCTCTGCAGCATCTTTGCGCGCCGCTTGATCCGCTGTTTTGCGGGTCAGCTCATTAAACTCGGAGTCTAACAGATTACGCGCTTTTAGCGCTTCCGCCGCAGCATCTGCTGCCGCGTCCAAGGCCGCAGAAATATCTTTCAGAGCCGAGAGCTCGGCATGTTCGGCCGCTAAGCGCTCTTCCGCCTTTGCTGCATCATTGACGACATCTTGCTCGTGAGCAAGATCGGACTCAATATCGACGAGCTGGGCTTCTAGCTTCCTGACTTCCGATTTCGCTGTCGCTTCATCCTGTTCCAGCGCATCTTTTGCGGCGTTTAACCGCGCAAGCAGGGCCGCGGCAATCAACTGCTCTTCGCGCTTTGGCTCGAGTAATCCAGTAAGCTCATCCGCGAGGCGCACGGACTCAGAGGCTTTGACTTGCGTATCGGCAACAGCGGACTCGCGATCGCGTAAATCCACCTGCGCTGTTTCCAAAGTGTCCAGCGCGCTTTGCCAACGCTTGAGCCAGAGCAGCGCCTTATATTCGTGAATTTCGCCCGCGAGGCGTTTATAGCGGGCGGCTTGGCGAGACTGGCGGCGCAAGGATAAGAGCTGGCTCTCAATTTGCCCGACAATATCTTCCAAGCGGTCTAGGTTATTTTCCGCCGCGCGCAGCCGTAACTCGGCTTCATGGCGGCGGGAATGGAGTCCTGAAATGCCTGCGGCTTCCTCAAGGATACGGCGGCGATTACTTGGTTTTGCGGCAATCAGTTCGGAAATCTGGCCCTGACGCACAAGAGCAGGGGAGTTCGCCCCCGTTGACGCATCCGCAAATAAAAGCTGAACATCTTTAGCTCTAACCGTCTTGCCGTTAATTTTATATTTGGAGCCTTTTGACTTTTCGATGACTCGCATGATTTCCAGCGTGTCAGCATCGTTAAAGGCAGCGGGCGCGATGCGCGCGCTATTGTCCACGGTTAGAGTCACATGAGCTTGGTTGCGCCCGGGCCGTGTTTTTGTTCCGTTGAAGATTACATCTTCCATCGCCGCGCCGCGCATCGCTTTGGCGGAATTAGCGCCCATTACCCAACGGATGGCTTCAAGGAGATTGGATTTACCACAGCCATTTGGCCCCACGATACCCGTAAGACCGGGTTCAATGAGAAATTCGGTTGGCTCGACGAAAGATTTAAAGCCCGTCAGCTTGATAGAATTGAAGACGAGCGACCCCATGATTTACTCCGCCGCGGCCTCATCTTCTGGAAGGGGCTCGCCCAACACTGTTGCAATCGCGGTTTGTATGGATTTTAAGTCGTTGTCCGTGCGCTCACCATTGATAAAAATGGACGGTGTGGAATTGACGCCTTGATCATAACCTAACTGGATAAAGGCTTCATAGCGCTCAGAGATTTCTTCATTCCCCATGCAGGCAATGAACTCATCTTCGGACAATCCAGATGCCTTCGCTAAACTGACATAGGCCTGTCTCAACCCATCAGGCCGGCGGCCCATATCCATAATTTGCGACTGGCGATCAAACTGCAATTTGATGTTTTTGAAGAACTTATTGCGGTCGGCGCAAAGCGCGAGCTTATGACCCGCTTGCGCCATTTCTGGCTGTCCTGCGGGGAACGGGCGGTAGACATATTTGACTTTGCCTGCGTCAATATATTGGGATTTGATTTCTGGGTAGACGCTCTTGTGCCAAACTGCGCAGGCGCCGCAGCCGACGGAGGCATATTCAACAAGTGTCACAGGCGCATTGGCATCGCCCAGAATGTAATCATCTGCGACGGTATATTCGCTGTCTGCCCCGCCGGTATTTGTGGGCGTCTCACTGCCGCTGTTACACGCCGAAAGCGCAAGGGTTGCCCCAGCGAGTAAAAGAACAAAACGTCTCGAAAGCGAATCAATGTGTGTCATGGGGTCATCCTTGAGATTTAGGGGAAAGAAGCAAGGGGGAGCGGCAATTGTATTCTGGATAGACTGTGAGGCAATAATCCTCAGTTATCACGGTTTAATCGTGATCATGTCCTGCATGCGCTTTTGCGGGCACGATATCCACAGGGAGGGAAGATAGACCTTTTTTATCCATTTCCGTGACTAGAGCGACTAAACTGTCTGCGTCTTGCGCGCCATTATAGGTCTCGCCATTGATCAGGAAGGCCGGCACGCCTTTGATTTCGGCGACTTGGGCCCGGCTCGCATTGTCGATAATGTGGGAGGTAATGTCGGGGTTGCGAAAACACGATGCAATTGCATCATCTGTTTCCATGCCTGCCAATTTTGCGATCTCAGAATACACCTCTTGCCCTCGGCCTTCGCGTGCGGCGTCGAAAATATCCTTCTGATTTTCCATCTGATATTCGATAATGGACATGAAGTCTTCCGTTGGAGCACACTCCGCCATACGGAACCCTGTCATGGATAATTCGGCTGGCTGCGTCGGAAATTCACGAAAAACCACGCGCAGTTTTTCTGTCTCAATAAGGTCTGTTTTGATCTTAGGCCATTCCTCCGAGAACCATTGCCCGCAATGCGGACAGGTCACTGAAGCCCAGATAATCATCGTAATTGCGGCATTTTCACTGCCAATGACGTGATCATCAATGGCTTCCGTCTTGGCAAAATCCGACACACGCACAGGCAGGGTATCTGCTTGTTGAGCTTTCGCGGCTGTAGGTCCAAATGCGATCATGATCGCCGCCGCCGAGAATATCAGAGCTTTCATAGTTTATGATCCTTTTGACAGGACGTGCCGCCCCATCTTTTCCAGTGCCTGTTTGAGATCTTTATGTTTCACGCCGGAAAGACCGTCCCGCAATTCGGCTTCTTGTCGCGGGGCTAGCCCTGCTTTGGGCTGCGTCCGCGGAGGAATCGTCATGCGCGATTGCACAACCTTAATTCGGGTAACATGACTGGAACCTAAATGAGCGTTCAGCCGCTCTATAATTGGGCCGGATTGCGCCAAAATTAGCGAGGCTGCAGGTCCAGGCGCTGAAATAATGAGCGTTCGGCCACCCCTTCCTCCCAAAAAGCGAACAGGCGATGAGATTTTTGACCAGCGCGGGCCCATAATTTCGGGCCAAATTTTCTCCAAAGCGACAGCGGAGCTGCCGCTACCGTGCTTTTTGGCCAGTGGGCGCATGACTTTAGATACGGCTAAGCCCGCATTGGGGGCCGCCCGATATTGAGGTCGTCCACGCTGGGTTTCGACCCATTGAGTCAATTTTTGGCGCTTTTTTCGGCTGTCTTCTGACATGGTTTATCTGTCGCCTATTGCGGCGAGGCCGTAAAGCTTACAGAGCGCTTTTATGCATCACGTTTTGGACATGCGTGCGGCGTTGCTGCGCTGGTATGATGAGCAGGGCCGAAGCCTGCCTTGGCGCGTCAGGCCAGAGGACCGGGCGCGCGGCGTTATTCCGGACCCCTATGCGGTTTGGCTCTCCGAAGTCATGAGCCAGCAAACGACCCTTGCGCATGCGGCGCCCTATTGGGGAAAGTTTCTCGCGGAATTTCCCACCGCAACGGATCTCGCAAATGCCGAGCGGGAGATTGTTCTCTCCATGTGGGCTGGATTGGGATATTATGCGCGGGCGCGGAACCTGCACAAATGCGCAGGCGTTGTCCGGGATGAATACAGAGGGGTTTTCCCAACCGATCAGAAGACGCTCCTGACTCTGCCCGGAATTGGGCCTTACACAGCCGCCACCATTGCTGCGATATGCGCCGATGAAGCGACGAATATTGTCGACGGCAATGTCGAGCGCGTCATCAGCCGGATTTTCGCATATCAAGACGCGCTCCCTAAAGGCCGCAAAGCGTTGCGAGAGCTAGCCGGAACCCTCGTCAGAGCAGATCGCCCCGGGGATTACGGGCAAGCGCTGATGGATTTGGGCGCAGGCATTTGCGCGCCCAAAAACCCCGATTGTGACATCTGTCCGTGGGCCGAATGGTGCAAAGCTCATGCGCAGGGCCAGGAGACGCTTTATCCTAAAAAAGAGAAAAAAAAGACAATTCCCGTTCGCCACGGCTATGCTTATGTTTTGCGCTGCGGTGATTATTTTTTGGTTGAGGCGCGCCCAGATCAAGGCCTGCTGGGCGGCATGCTAGGCATTCCAACCTCAAACTGGGGCGAAAAGCCCGCGAGTCACAACGCCGCCCCCCAAACAAAAGATGGGCACCGCAACTGGCAAAGGGCAGGCGAGATAAAACATGTCTTCACGCATTTCGAACTCAGACTCGATGTCTTTACCGCAGAGACGTCAGATCGTTTAGAGGGGGAGTGGACGCGCGAGAGCGCGGGACTGCCGACTGTTTTCAAAAAAGTTGTAAAATTAGCTCAAAAAAAAACCGGACCCTCAGGCCCGGCTAAATCATAAAACTGTTGCCAGCTTATTTGTAATTACCTTCAAGGCCAAAATGCTTTGTCAGCATATAATAAACGACTGCACGGTGTTTGCTTGGATTGGATTTGCCGTATTTTTCCATCACAGATGCAATAGCCCCATCAAGGTCTTGGCTGGCGGACAAGCCGTGCTTTTTGATCAGGAAGTTATTCTTCACTGTCTCAAGCTCTGATTTGTCCGATCCTGCCACGGTTGACGCATCTTTGTTGTAGATCGATGGACCGCAGCCGATTGTGACTTTACGCAGTAAGTCCATGTCCGGTGTCATGCCGATTTTGTCTTTTAGATCGCTAGCATATTTCTCGATAAGTTCGTCGCGTTTGCTCATAGGTCTCTCCAGGCTCCCCTAAATATGTATAAAAACCCGAGCGGCTGCTCGGGCCTGAAGCCTAGATATGTTTAATTTCACCTAAACGCAAGCTGAACACGCTAAGCGCTGGCAGCTTCTGCCATCTCAGCGCGAACTTCCGCACGAATTGTGTCGATAGGCTGCAATCCGCTGGGGCCTTGTAGGTGCCAAAATGTCCATCCATTACAAGACGGAGCGTTTGTTAAGAGCGCCCCAAGCTTGTGAATAGATCCGCTCTGTTTGCCTGATTCGAGGCTGCCATCTGCGCGAACCGTGGCAGAGAGAATCCCGTTTTTCGAAAAAACCTTTGTGCCGATTTTCACCAAGCCGCGTTCAACGAGATTTCCAAAGGGAACTTTTGGCTCGGCGCGTTTGGATTTTGTGACAGACAGGGTTGCGCCTTCTTCGATTTCGGCAATCCGGCGACTGGCGTGAAGGATATATTCTTCTTCGCGCTCAAAGCCGATGAAATTCCGGCCAAGCTTCTTGGCCACAGCACCCGTTGTGCCGGTTCCAAAGAACGGATCGACAATGATGTCGCCGGGATTTGTTGTCGCAAGGATAACGCGGTGTAGCAGACTCTCGGGTTTTTGGGTCGGATGGGCTTTCTTGCCATCGCTCTTTTTGAGGCGCTCACGGCCTGTGCAGATCGGCAACGTCCAATCAGAGCGCATTTGCACGCCTTCATTGAGCATCTTCATCGCGTCATAATGGAAGGTCGGCTTGGCATCCTCGGATTTAGACGCCCAAATCAGGGTTTCGTGCGCATTGGTGAACCGGGTGCCGCGGAAATTCGGCATCGGATTGGTCTTGCGCCATATAATGTCATTCAAGATCCAGAATTGCTGGTCTTGCAAGACGGTGCCAACGCGGAAGATATTGTGGTAACTGCCCATCGCCCAGATCGCGCCATTGGGTTTTAAAATTCGCCGCGCCGCGGCAAGCCACTCTTGCGTGAAAAGATCATAGGCATCCATCGTGTCATATTGATCCCACTCTTCCGTCACGCCGTCGACATGGGAATTATCAGGTCGGGACAGATCACCGCCCAGCTGGAGATTATAAGGCGGATCGGCAAAAACGAGGTCAACGCTCTCTGCGGGCAGGGCATTCATATTGGCAATGCAATCGCCTTGGACGATTTGGTTCAAAGGCATCTCTGCGAGCGTCATACCCATTTCTGGGTCTGGACGCTCCGGCGGATTCGGGTTTGTTATGACTTTGAATCGGCTTTTCTTTTTTTCTTCCACAGATCGGACTTTCACATGGGGGTTTCACGACGTTCCATGCCTTGCTGCCTGATTCGTCCTAACAGGCCGTAAACAGTTGATTTACTTAACTAATTAAGATTTTGGTAAGAGGGGTTAATATCAACAGCTATTCTATTAGGACCTGTTAACGAGGCGTGAAAAAAGACGCTGAAAACGTAGATTTGGAGGGGCTAGTCGAAAAATATCCAGATTAGGACGCGCTTTCTAATTTTCGCGCCTAATAAGACCTCACCGAATTAAGGCGGGACGTTACCGTTCAGACAATTATTATGGAGGCCATCATGGCAACTGCAAAGAAAACGACTAAGACGACTAAAAAAACAACAGCTAAGAAAACAGCCCCTAAGACTGCGAAGAAAGTCGAAGCCAAGACGACATCAGTCCTGCGTAAGGGCACTTTGGCCTATCTCGGCCTCTATGGTTTTGCGGCAGAGCGTGCATCAAAGCGTGCTGAGCAGGTTAAGGCGCTCTACTCAAATGCAACTGACGGATTGTTTGAAGACCTCGTAGCGCGCGGCGAGAAAGTTGAGATGCTCGCCGTTGGAACAGCCAAGACAGCTCAAAAGCGTGCCGTCGAGACGTTTGAAACAACAACGGACAAAGTTAAGTCTGTGGTCCCATTCGGCGCAAATGACCGCGTTGAAGAGCTCGAAGCCGAAATCAAGTCTTTGACAAAAAAGATCACGGCGCTTTCGAAGAAAAACTCCGCCAAAAAAGTTGGCATCAATAAAGAGCTGATGGCGACTGACAAGACAGCCGCATAAGAATTAATCTTTGGCGGGCTTAGTCATGCCCTCCCCGGACTGGCACCTCTCTCTCCCTTGGTAGCCTGTTCGCAAATTGGCTCTGGGTCCAGCTAAAGACTTTGAGGCGTCTGCTCACTTGGGCAGACGCCATTTTTCTTGGAGAAGACGACTCGACATGAGCGCGTCTCTTTCTTACTCACGTTACATTACAGACGCGGATGAGGAATTTACCATGCCGGATAAGTCAGAGAAAATTGGCACCAAAGCTGCAGAATCGACAACAGCGGTCAACGGTCTTTTAGGATTTAGGCGATCTGAAATCGTAAAAAGTTTTGGGATCTTGGCGGGTTATGCAGCCAAACAGCCTCGGCCACTTGCGAAACATGTTGCGAAATACGCGGCGGAAATGGTCGACGTTGCCCGAGGTAAGTCTGAGCTGGCACCAAACCGTAGAGATCGCCGCTTCAAAGATGAAAGCTGGCACAAAAACCCACTCTATAAACGCGCGATGCAATCTTGGCTCGCGATGCAGCAAGAGCTTGATGGCTGGATAGCAGACTCGCGTATGCATCCGGCGGATCAGGCCCGTGCGAAATTTGTAACGGATTTGATCGTTGATGCTCTCGCGCCTTCGAATGCCTTACTCAGCAACCCGACTGCGATGAAAATGCTGGTCAATACTAAGGGCCAAAGCGTCGTAAAAGGTATTCAAAACGCCTATAATGACCTCACAAAAAACGGCGGGATGCCCAGCCAAGTTGACGGACGTCCCTTCAAAATCGGGGAAAACCTAGCCAATAGTCCTGGGGCGGTGGTTTTTAAAAGCGATATGCTGGAAGTCATACAATATACGCCCCAAACGGACCAAGTTTATAAAGTGCCGTTGATGATTATCCCGCCGCAGATCAATAAGTTCTATGCCACAGATCTTGCGCCCGACAAATCTATGATCCGATTTTTGACGAAGATGGGATTCCAAGTCTTTGCGGTCTCTTGGAGAAATCCCACGCGGGTGCATGCCCACTGGGGATTGGAAGAATATGTTGGAGCTTTGATCGAAGCGTCAGACGCAGTTCGCAAGATTACCCGCAGTCCGCGTCTCAACGTGACAGGTGCCTGCTCGGGCGGCACGACAGTTGCTCTATTCCTATCGGAGCTTGCGGCCCGCGGCGATAATCGGGTGAATTGTTATACGCTGATGGTTTCTGTTCTTGATGCAAAAAAAGTCGATAGTGATGTGGGTTTGTTCGTGACGGATAGAGGTATTGAGCAAGCTCGGAAAATGTCCGCCAAGAAAGGCGTGTTGGAAGGTGAGCAACTCGGACGGGCTTTTGCTTGGATGCGTCCAAATGACCTTATTTGGAACTATGTCGTCAATAATTATCTGTTAGGGCAAGATCCGCCCCCATTTGATATTCTTTATTGGAATAATGACACGACGAATCTGCCGGCGCAGCTTCACTCCGATTTTTTAGATATTTTCCAAGATCGCCGGTTCAGAAAAGACAAAGATGTTGTCTTCATGGACCACATCGTCGACCTGGAGGCTGTGACGCAGGACGGATTTATGGTGGCTGGTATTACAGACCATATTACGCCTTGGATTGCTTGCTATCGGAATATCAGGCTCTTTGGGGGAGAGATTGACTTCGTTTTATCCAATTCCGGGCATTTGCAGTCCTTATTAAACCCGCCAGGCAACCCAAAGGCGAAGTATTTTACGAATAAGGACCATCCGGCCCGCGCGACAAAGTGGCTTGAAGCCGCAGATGCCGTCGATGAGAGTTGGTGGCTGCGTTGGAATAAATGGCTCTCCATTCGGTCAGGCGAGATGAAAAACGCGCCTAAGAATTTGGGGAACAAAGCGTTCCCGCCGCAGTCCACTGCGCCGGGGGAGTATGTATTCACTTAGGGCTATATGAACGAAACTTATATGACTGGGCGAAGGCTGAATTAATTATTAGCTAAAGTTTTAATGTAACCCATATATAAGACTAATATGCTCGGTGCAAAACTGGGTGTTTCGGCGGCGTTTTTTGCGATTAGCGCGCCGAGGAAAGATGGATTTATGCCGCATACACTCAAGGCTGTTGATGGCCATGAAGAACCGATTGAAAACCATTCGCTGCCGCGGATATTTTTCACAAAAGTAGGTAATCAAAAACTTCGAACGGCAATCTGGTCTGGCGTTGATAAAGGTGATGGCAAGCGAACGCCGCTTTTATTCTTTAATGGAATTGGGGCAAATCTCGAAATCGCGCAAGCCTTTGCAGATACGTTTACCGGTCGCGACATCATCACGTTTGATATGCCCGGTATCGGCGGCTCGCCCGATCCAAACATTCCTTATCGCCCGTGGTGGGTCGCGAAAGCTGCCAAGCAAATTCTCCAAGAAAACGGATATGATCTCGTGGACGTTTTGGGGGTCAGCTGGGGCGGGGGTCCCGCGCAGCAGTTTGCGTGGCAGAACAAAAAAATGACTAAACGTTTGGTGCTTTGCGCGACGACAACGGGGGTTACCATGGTGCCCGGAAAGCCGCAGGCCTTATCAAAAATGATAAGCCCCAAACGATACATTGACCGTGATTTTCTCGCTAAGAACTTTGAAACGCTTTATGGTGATGCGGCAGGGAATGCAGGCGAATTTTCGATCAATATGATGCCCCCTTCTATGAAAGGATATCTCTTCCAACTTATCGCTATGGCGGGTTACTCGACCATACCCTTTATACGCCGTATCAAGGCCAAAACGCTCGTCATTATGGGGGGGAATGATCACATCGTTCCCGTTGTGAATGGCAAGATATTAAATACGCTATTGCCGCGCTCGAAACTTAAAGTAATCGAGGGGGCAGGGCATTTATTTCTTCTGACTCGCCGCGACGAGACGATTAAACTCATTCGAAATTTTTTCCTCGAACCTGCCGTGGCGATGCCGCATAAAGAAGCTGTAAAGCTTCCGTCAGTTGAAGAGAGCTTCATCAATTACAGGCAAGGAAACAAAGCTGCCGCAAGATAGCTCTGGAGAGATAGATATGGCTAAAACCCCTTCCGAAAAAGATATGATTCGCAAAATTTGGCTTGCAGGCGTCGGCGCATATGGCCGTGCCTATACTGAAGCCAAGGGCGCCGTTGATAGCCTGGCGGGCAAGGGGTCTGAGGTTTTTGATGAGCTCGTCCAAAAAGGCGAAATGCTTGAGACCGTTGGCAAGCATAAGGCGGAAGAAATAGTTGGCAAAGGCAAAGCCGCCGTCGAAGACATTAAGCCCGATTTCGAAATCGAAGACCGAATTGCAAAAATGCGCGCGAGATTATCTGGGACATTGGATAAAAGCGAGGACCGGTTGTCTGCCCGCGTTGATAGGCTCGAAGCGAAGCTAGACGCAATTCTGGAAAAACTTGATATTGGGGACGCGGCACCGGCTAAGAAAAAGGCACCCGCGGCCAGGAAGCCCAGAGCGGCCTCGAAGAAAAAAATGACGACCCAGAGAACACAGACTGCCGCGACCAAGAAGAAAGCGGCCCCGAAGAAAGCTGCGACAAAAAAGTCGACCGCAAAGAAAACGACACGCAAGACTTCCACATCTAAGAAAAGCTAATTGCCGGCCCGGTCCAAAACCAAGGATAAAATTCTCGCCACGGCGCTGGCGCTTTTTAACAATGAGGGCGAAGCGCAAGTCTCGGCCGTTGATATCGCCTCGGTTATGGAAATTTCGCCGGGCAATCTTTATTATCATTATAAAGGCAAAGACCAAATCATTGCGGCGCTTTTCGAAGATTTCGACACGGAAATTCGCCAAGTTCTCTCGGCCCCTCTCAAGGACCCGCTCGCGATCGAGGATAATTGGATCTATCTCTATATTATATTTGAAGAGATTTTCGATTTCCGATTCTTCTACCGCAATCAGGGGGAGCTCTTGCAGCGTATGCCAGAGCTTCGGGGGCCGTTCTCACGTATCCTCGCTCTTAAAGAACGCGCGGCCTTTTCGCTCCTATCGACCTTGGACGATCTCGGGAAACTGAAATTTGACGAAGGCGAGAAAGGCGCGCTCGCAGGACGTCTCGCGCAGCATTTTACGTTCTGGCTGCAATATCACGATCTGCGCTTTGGCACAGCGCCGGAAAAACGCCTCATCGACCAAGGCGTCTTCATGACGCTGATACAAATCACGCCTTATTGGCAAGGCGGCGAAGGCTATGCGGAACTGCTCAGTGAGTTTGCAAGCGATAAAATAACCTAATTTATCTTCGAAATGGGGCGTATTTTCCCCAAAATCCCGAAGGTCACTATACCTCTTAGAAAATTTCTCTAAGAGGCTTCCGACTTAAGATTTTGGAGAGCCCCATGAAAGACGCAACCCTTGGTATCCATGCTGGATATGAAACGGACCCCACCACAAAATCAGTAGCGGTTCCGATTTACCAGACAGTGGCCTATGAATTTGATAACGCGCAGCACGGAGCGGACTTATTCGATCTTGCCGTTCCCGGAAATATCTACACGCGGATTATGAATCCAACCAATGACGTGCTGGAGAAGCGCGTGGCGGAAATGGAAGGCGGCATTGCAGGCCTCGCCGTGGCGGCGGGCAGCGCTGCCATTCAATACGCCATTCTGACCATCGCAGAGCAGGGCAGTAATATTGTAACCGTGCCGATGCTTTACGGCGGCACCTATACGCTGTTCAAACATATGTTCCCAAGCCTAGGCATTGATTGCCGTATTGCAGAGAATGACAGCGCCGAAGCGATTGACGCCCTGATTGATGAAAATACGCGTGCGGTTTTCTGCGAGTCGATTGGCAATCCTGCGGGGAATATCGTCGACCTCGAAGCCCTTGCGGCCGTCGCGCACAAGCACGGCGTGCCGTTGATTGTCGATAATACAGTCGCAAGCCCGTGCCTCATTAAACCGATTTCCCACGGCGCAGATATCGTGATCCACTCCCTAACGAAATATATCGGCGGCCATGGTAATTCCCTCGGCGGGATGATTGTCGATAGCGGGAAATTCGATTGGGTTGCCAATAAAGCGCGCTTCCCCATGCTCAATAATCCAGAGCCTGCCTATCACGGCGTGGTCTACACAGAGGCTTTTGGCCCTGCTGCCTTTATTGGCCGCGCGCGCACCGTCCCTCTCCGAAATACGGGCGCCGCGCTGTCTCCGATGAATGCGTTCCTCATCCTGCAAGGCTTGGAGACATTGTCCCTTCGCATGGAGCGCCACACGGAAAACGCTATGGCCGTTGCGGAATATCTCGAGAAAGACCCGCGCGTCGACTGGGTGAATTACGGCGGGCTTAAGTCTTCGCCTTATTATGATCTCGCGCAAAAATATACGGGCGGGAAGCCCTCGGCGCTGCTCTCATTTGGCGTGAAAGGCGGCTTTGACGCAGGCGTGAAATTCTATGACGCGCTGCAAATCTTCAAACGCCTCGTGAATATTGGCGATGCTAAGTCACTCGCAGCCCATCCGGCGTCCACGACCCATCGTCAATTAAATGAAGATGAGTTAAAAGCGGCCAATGTCACGCCAGAAATGCTCCGCCTCTGTATCGGGATTGAGCATATTGACGACATCATTGCGGATTTGGATCAAGCCTTGGCAGCATCGGTTTAAAGCCCGCCTCCCGAAGGAGGCGCGTCTTTTGATTGCGCCTCTTTTGCGGGCTCGGGATCGAAACAGGCTACGGTCACCCACCCGCCAAATCTGGCAGATTGGGTGCACAGGTCAGGCGGACTGAACCGCATATTGGTCGGCGCTTCACTGAAACGATATTTAATCGATGGTGGGTATCTCGCGTCTATCTCATTTTGTTTGTCTTTCGATTTTTTAAATTAAAGTGGGATGTTCGCGAGGATGGTGTCAGGCTCCGGCGGGAACCGGAAATAAAGTGTAGTTTTTGAGCCGTCCCAAAATTAAGACCAGCCAGTTTGTCGGACCGGAAGGTCCCTCGCGACGACGCCTTTTCCCGCTACCGGCCGAACAGAGCAGTCGAGGCTCAATCAGCTCGCGATAGGCCATCCAGATTGACGGTCGTGACTCCGCCGCTCCCAATGACAAGCGCCGCTT
>CALDTL010000042.1 GCA_937923965.1 uncultured Caulobacterales bacterium | reverse complement strand
CTTTCACGAGCGGACGCTGGTTAATTGTCGTCGACTGATTTGAACGCTGGAATTTCAGCAGGTTATAAATGTCGACACCGGACTTTGTGAGGTCCGTTTCTTTTGTCGCACGCACTACGATCCGGCGGGCATCGACTTGTTCGACGATACCTTCACGTTTCGCCGCAACCGTCGCACCGGAATCCAGCGCCACAACGCTTTCCATGCCTGTGCCGACGAGAGGCGCTTCCGCCTTCAAGAGGGGCACAGCTTGGCGCATCATGTTTGATCCCATCAAGGCGCGGTTCGCATCATCATTCTCTAGGAATGGGATAAGCGCCGCCGCGACAGACACGAGCTGCTTTGGAGAGACGTCAATAAAGTCCACATCTTCGCGGGCGACAGGCGTCACATCACCGTTGACACGGCAAGTCACGAAATCATCAACAAGCTCGCTCTTATCGGAAACTTTGGCGTTCGCCTGAGCGACTGTGTAGCGCGCCTCTTCCATAGCGGAGAGATAGACGACTTCATTCGTCAACTTGCCTTTATTGACCTTACGGTAAGGGCTTTCGATGAAGCCATATTTATTCACGCGCGCATGTGTGGCGAGCGAGTTGATCAGACCAATGTTCGGGCCTTCCGGCGTTTCAATTGGACAGATACGGCCGTAATGCGTTGGATGAACATCGCGGACTTCGAAGCCAGCACGCTCGCGCGTCAGACCGCCAGGTCCAAGGGCTGAGAGGCGGCGTTTATGCGTAATCTCAGACAGCGGGTTGGTTTGGTCCATGAACTGCGAGAGCTGCGAGGAGCCAAAGAACTCGCGCACAACCGCCGCAGCTGGTTTGGCATTAATCAAATCATGCGGCATCACCGTTTCGATATCGACGGATTGCATACGCTCTTTAATGGCGCGCTCCATGCGCAGCAGACCGATGCGGTACTGGTTCTGCATGAGCTCACCGACAGAGCGGACGCGGCGGTTGCCGAGGTTATCAATATCATCAATTTGGCCAATGCCGTCTTTGAGTTTGGTCAGCGTGTCGACGACATTCAGAATGTCTTCTTTGCGAAGAACGCGAATTTCATCGCCGACGTCTTCCATATTCATGCGAAGGTTCATCTTCACCCGGCCAACGGCGGACAGGTCATAACGCTCGCCGTCAAAGAAGAGCGAGTTGAAGAGATCTTCGGCGGCTTCTGCTGTCGGCGGCTCGCCTGGACGCATCACGCGGTAAATATCGACAAGCGCGCCTTCGCGGCTATCGTTTTTATCGGCGGCCAAAGTATTCCGAATATATGGACCGACATTGACGTGGTCGATATTCAGAACTGAAAGCTCAGAGATTTCCGCCTCAATGATTTGCTCCATGATTTCCAAAGACAGCTCATCACCAGCTTCCGCGTAGATTTGGCCCGTTGAGGTATTCACAACATCTTCCGCCGCAAAGCGCTCGGACATTTCTTCATTGGAAATGAGGATTGTCTTCAATCCCTCATCCGCGAGTTTCTTCGCGCCGCGCTTTGTCAGTTTACGCCCAGCAGGGGCAACGACTTCGCCGGTTTTTGCGTCAACGACGTCGCGCAATAATTTCACACCGCGATATTCCTCGGCGTTAAACGGACGTGTCCAGCCGTCTTTCTTTTTGTCCCGTTTAAAGTCGATGCTTTCGTAATATTGCTGCAGAATGTCTTCGCGGGTCATCCCCAGCGCGTAAAGAACAGTCGTCGCAGGCAGTTTCCGGCGGCGGTCAATCCGCGCGTAGAGGATATCTTTGGCATCAAATTCGAAATCGAGCCAAGAGCCGCGATAAGGAATAATCCGCGCAGAGAACAGGAACTTGCCAGAGCTGTGCCCCTTGCCCTTATCATGGGAGAAAAAGACGCCTGGCGATCTGTGCATTTGCGAGACAATCACGCGTTCTGTGCCGTTGACGATAAAGGTGCCCTTGGCCGTCATGAGCGGAATATCGCCCATATAAACGTCCTGCTCTTTGATGTCCTTAACCGACCGTGCGCCCGTATCGACGTCTACATCAAAAACAACGAGGCGCATCTTCACTTTCAGCGGCGCCGCATAGGTGATGTCGCGTTGCTGACATTCTTCTTCATCAAACTTTGGTTTTTCGAAGACGAATGAGACATATTCCAAAACGGCGCGATCAGAAAAATCACGAACGGGGAAAACAGAATTAAAAACGCCATTCATTCCTTCATCAGAACCACGATCTTCGTGTTCAATGTTCTTTTGTAGGAATTGATCATATGAGGATTTCTGAACCTCGATCAGGTTCGGCATACGGACCACTTCAGGGATCCGGCCGAAGCTCTTGCGAATACGTTTCTTGCCAGTGAATGTAAGCGACATCAAAGCAACCTTTGTGTTGGCGGGAGGTTTACCAGCTTGAGGTGTGCACGCCTCTCGCCTTCAACAGCCCTAGAATTTCATCGGGATTAAACTGTCCCGTCAGCTTTTCTTTTGACTTTCACCACACCCGTTAGGGCTTCAAAAATGTGGGCCACATGAATGCGGCAATGGGCGACGCGAGAAATCCCGCGCCGCCCGAAAGTTGATCGCTGCCGAAGATAATCTTCCGCAGCTTTCAAAGAGACTATTTAAGCTCAACCGTTGCGCCGGCAGCTTCAAGCTTCTCTTTGATTTCGTTAGCTTCTGCCTCAGGCACGCCTTCTTTGACAGCCTTAGGAGCGCCTTCGACAAGCTCTTTAGCTTCCTTGAGGCCAAGACCCGTGATTCCGCGGACTTCTTTAATGACGGAGATTTTGTTTCCGCCGAATGATGTCATGACAACATCAAAATCAGTCTTAGCATCCGCACCGCCAGCGTCGCCGCCAGCCGCAGGACCAGCAACAACTGCAGCAGCAGCTGGCTCGATACCATACTCATCCTTAAGGATGTCATTGAGTTCTTTTGCTTCCAAAATCGTCAATCCGACGAGTTCTTTAGCGAGTTTTGCAACATCAGCCATGATGTATTTCCTTTAGTTTGTGCTTCCAAAATGAAAGCGATTTGCTTCGAGTTTTGCGAGAATG
>CALDTL010000041.1 GCA_937923965.1 uncultured Caulobacterales bacterium | reverse complement strand
TCCAAACCGCCTTTGAAGTCCACTGTGCGCAGTGTTTTCGCAGCGATGCGCATTTTGAACTTTTGGCCCAATGCGTCAGACGCCAGCGTGACGTTACAAAGATTGACCTCAAAACGACGACGCGTTTTGTTCATCGCATGGGAGACATTATTCCCAGACATAGGGCCTGTATTTAAAAGATCGCAACGACGAGCCATGATAACACCTATCAGACATGAAAAAAGGCCCACTCAAAGCGGGCGATTGACTAGAGGCGCGACCTAAGGCTTGAAGCGCGCCTCGTCAACCCGTTTTTGCGGCTGAACCTCACTGAATTTTCATGTAATATCTCAGAATCATTCATACTCGCGCCACATTGACTTTGCCATAAGCCTCTCATGAAAAAAACCATTACAACACTCGGATTCGCGGCCTTTGCGGGTTTAGGGGCAACTGCAGCCGCATATAGCGTCCCTTTCAACTTAATGAATTACGCTAAGAATATTTCCGTCCTTAATGAACAGAATTTAGGCAAAAATGTTTACAGCCTACCATCACCAGACTCGGACACGACGCAAATTCGACTGGAGTTGAAGGGCTATGTGTTTGGATTTCGGGTAATTCGCTCAGATCTCATCACACAATTTGATGAGACACAATACTCAGCCTATGCCGATGCGAAATCCTCAGGGCTGGCCGCTTTGCTCAAGAAAATGGAAATCTGGTCGGTCACAAAGGGGCGTTATAGTCGCAGCGGAATGCAGCCTGATTGGCACGTGCAGCAAAACACGGATAAGAAAAACCGCCGCGTCGAGATGAACTATGACCGATCCGCGGGCAATGTGGATGTTGCCATCGTCCCGCGCCTCGGCAGTCAAGGCGTGCCCCCCGCAACGCCGCGAGAGCGCTATATGGCCAATGATACGCTATCGGGCATTATGCACCTCATGATGATGGGAACAAAGGTCAATGGCGAGCTGTGCGAGGGCCGCGTCCCCTTCTTTGATTCCAAACAGCATTATAATCTCCGTATGGAGCGCGTGGGAACGCGGCGCGTCAAATTTGACGGCGGCAAAGACGACACTATTCATTGCCGCGCCTATTACGAACCGATTTCAGGCTATGACCCCGAAGACCTGCCCAGCGCAGAAGAAGCGGCGACGCCCGTGAATGTCTATTTCAAATATTACGAAGAGGCCGGCGTCCATGTCCCCGTTCGCTTCACCTATAAAATCAGCGGCTTTAAAGCCGTCGTCAAAGTCGATGATATGGAAATCAGATCGGCGCGAAATCGGTAAGGGCGCTTGCGCTTTTGGACTTTTGGGGCTTTCGCCTAACGCACGAATCGCGACAGAGACACAGAACAACGCCTCTCGCATTGTGAAGATAAACTCGGCTTATTCATGGCTTATGTTAATGCCCCCATCTATTAATGCCCCCATCCTGAAGGCCATACTCGGGCCGACCAATACCGGTAAAACGCATTACGCGATAGAGCGTATGCTGGCCCATAGCTCTGGGGTGATTGGCCTGCCGCTGCGCCTGCTCGCGCGCGAGATTTATGACCGTGTGGTATCGCAAAAAGGCGCCGCGCAAGTCGCGCTCATCACGGGCGAAGAAAAAATCATCCCGCCCAAAGCCCGGTTTTACATCTGCACCGTCGAGGCGATGCCGATTGAAAAACGCTTTGCCTTTTTAGCGGTCGACGAGGTGCAGCTCATGGCTAACCATGAGCGCGGACATATTTTTACGGACCGCGTTTTATATGCGCGCGGATTGGAAGAAACCCTATTTTTGGGGGCAGAAACCGCGCGAGATGTGCTGGCGACGTTAGTGCCGAAAATTCGCTTTGATTATCGCGAGCGGTTCTCAGAACTACATTATGACGGCCCCGCCAAACTCACGCGCCTCCCCAAACGCTCTGTAATTGTCGCCTTTAGCGCCGCCGAAGTTTACGCCATTGCGGAGCTTATACGGCGGTTTCGCGGCGGCGCGGCGGTTGTCATGGGCGGGCTATCTCCGCGCACGCGCAATGCACAGGCCGAGCTTTTCCAATCCGGCGAGGTGGACTTTCTCGTAGCGACAGACGCCGTGGGCATGGGGCTTAATCTGGATACCAACCATGTCGCTTTTGCGGGGCTCACGAAATATGATGGCCGGCGGCGGCGTTATCTGACCCCTATGGAGGCGGGGCAAATCGCGGGACGCGCCGGCCGCTTTCGCAATGACGGCACCTTTGGAACAACGGGTGACTGCCAGCCGATGGATGAAGAGCTGGTCAAACGCATTGAGTCCCATGATTTCGAGCCGCTGCATTATGTGGAGTGGCGAAATTCCAATCTCGATTTTTCAACCATAGGCAGCCTCATGGAAAGCCTGCACGCGCCGCGCCCGGAAAAACGTCTGCGCCGCATTAAAGGCGCAGATGATGAAGCCGCGCTCGAGCGCCTCAAGGCCATTGACGAGGTTCACGACGCGCTGAAAACGCGGGCGCAAGTCAAGATGCTCTGGGATGTTTGCCAAGTGCCGGACTTTCGAAATCTGACGATCGATACCCATGTCAAACTCCTCCAAGACATTTGGCGGACGCTGATCAAAGGCGGCGGCAAGCTGTCGAATGACTTCATGGCGAGTAAAATTGATCGCTGCGATGAGACCCTCGGCGGCGTCGATGAGCTCTCCTCTCGCCTCGCCTTTATTCGGACATGGACCTATTGCGCCTCAAAAGTCAGTTGGATGCCCAATCATGAAAATGGGGCGGAACATTGGATAAATCATGCAAGAGAGGTTGAAGACAGGCTATCAGACGCGCTACACGAGGCCCTGACAGCGCGTTTCGTCGACCGGCGCACACGCAAGCTGTTAAAAGGCATAGGAGCCGATTTGGACATGAGCGCCACGATTAAAGACACCGGCGAGGTGTATGTTGATGACGACCTGATTGGTCGTTTGGATGGCTTGAAATTCACGGCCGATGCCAGCCAAGGCGGATTGGAAGCGCAGGCTTTGGCCGCCGCCGCTCAGAAAGCTGTTGGTCCGGAAGTCGATCGCAGGCTGACGTCCATATCTTCCGGCACTCATCAGATTTTCACCTTATCAGATAGCGGGCATATTATGTGGGGCGGCATGGCCGTTGGACGTATTGCGCCTAGCGGCTCTGTCTTTACGCCGGACGCCGAAGTCATCGGCGGCGAATTGGGCCAAGCGCCGCTACGGGAGATTGCTGCCGATCGCATGCGAGAGTTTTTGCGGGCCTCTGTCTTGGCACAGCTTACGCCTCTGGCGGCATTAAAAACCTTGATCGCGGCCGAAGACACCCTGCCAGCGGCGAAAGGGTTCGGATATATTTTGCTCGAAAATAACGGCGCAGTGGAACGCCGGGACCATCTTCAAACTATTCGAGATTTGGATCAAGATGCACGTAGGCAACTTCGTTCCGTCGGCGTCGTCTTCGGACATTATAATGTTTATCTGCAAGATATGGTAAAACCGAAACCAGCCAGGCTCCTGTCCCTTTTGGTCGCTTATGGGGCGGGCGGCGATAAGAAACCATGGATTCCCTTTGCGGGCGTGACCTCAATTGCCAATACGGGTGATCTCGCAGCCTCTGGGTTTTCGCCGCAGGCTCTGTCCCTCGCGGGTTACCGCGCTGTCGGAAATCGGATCATCCGATTTGATATTCTCAACAGGCTCTCTTTCATTATTCGCGACGCGCAAGACCAGTTCAAAAAAACCAAAACGCCCGAAGCCAAGGGTCATAAATTTCAAATTATGGCTGAAATGCTGGCATTATTGGGCTCGACCTATGAGGATGTTCAAGGCGTTTTGACGGCCCTGGGCTATAAATCTGAAATCTCCGAAACCTCTCTGACGCGTGCGCCTGATGCGCCTGCAGAGCCCAAAGCTGAAGCCGCAGCATCAGCCGCAGCCGCAAAACCAGAAGAGGCCGAAAAACCGGCAGAAGGAAAGCCAGCGGAACCCGCCGCAGCGAACGCCGAAACAACGGACATACCGAAAGCAGACGATGCACTAACGGCAACACCGCCAGCGCCTGCCGCGCCAAAGCCGAAGCCAAAACCCAAAAAGACCTTATCGCTCTATCATAACCGCGAAACCAATGAGGACGGGGTCACAACGGAAATTGAAAATCTGGAATATTGGCACTTCCCAACTCGCGGCCAAAAAGGTTTCAAACCGGGCGCCAAATCAGGAGGACGGGGCAAACCACCCTATAAGGGCAAACGCGGCAAATCTGCATTCAAGGGCCCAAAGCCCCAACGCGGCGCGCCGAAAGGCAATAAGCCGCCAACAGCCAAGCAGGTTGAGAACTCCCCCTTCGCCGCCCTCGCAGCGCTAAAATCACCCAAGAAGGACTGATCGACTGCCGCGTTTGAGATCAACATCAAAAGACAAAGCTAGCCAAGGCCTCCCAGAAGCGGCCTGCCGTCTCGATGTCTGGCTGTTCCGAACCCGATTGCAAAAAACGCGCTCAGGCGCCGCGCGAATGATCTCTGATGGAAAAATTCGAATAACGCGAAACGGGGAAACCCAGCGCACCAAAAAACCTCATACGCTTATCCGGCCCGGCGACGGCGTTGTCTTCATGCGCGGCAGGGAATTGCTGTCCGTGCGTATGATATCTGCGGGGACCCGCCGCGGCCCTGCACCCGAAGCTCAAGCCTTATATGAAAGACTGGAGTAGCCCCCTATTGACAGCTCGGGCCCTGTCCGTCACATCGCGGCGCAGCGTTTAATTTGGAGCCCATACCGCATGACCTATATCGTCAAGGACGAATGCATCAAATGCAAGTTCATGGATTGTGTCGAAGTCTGTCCCGTTGATTGCTTCTATGAAGGCGAAAACATGCTGGTCATCCACCCGGATGAGTGCATTGATTGCGGCGTGTGCGAGCCGGAATGCCCTGTTGACGCCATTGTGCCAGACACAGAAGATGATCCAGATGGAAAATGGCTCGAAATCAACTCCAAATATGCCGAAATTTGGCCTGTTATCACCGTCAAAAAAGACCCGCCGGAAGACCGCGAGAAATATGAGTCAGAGACAGGTAAATTTGAGAAATATTTCAGCGAGAAAGCCGGAACAGGCGACGAATAACAGATATTTTTACACCCTGAGGGACGATTCGCTTTTTCTCTAAAATTGTGATATGGTCTGTTCAGATATAACAAAGCGCGGGTGCCCGTTGAAAGGCCGCCGCGCTTTTGATTTGTGTGATAGAGGATACCCCCATGGCGACGAAAAAAACGGCTACGAAAAAGAAGAAGGCTCCCAAAAAGGTTTTCAAGCCCAACCAGCATATTGTCTATCCGGCGCATGGTGTCGGGATTGTGACATCGATCGATCAAGAGGTCATCGCAGGATTCGACATCGAAGTTTATGTTGTCCATTTTGAGCAGGATAAAATGACGCTTCGGGTTCCAACCGCAAAAGCCGACACCTCTGGTATGCGGGCGCTCTCTGGCGAATTGACGCTGAAAGACGCCTTCACGACCCTAAAGGGACGCGCGCGCATCAAACGCACCATGTGGTCACGCCGCGCGCAAGAATATGAAGCGAAAATCAACTCAGGTGACTTGATTTTGGTCTCCGAAGTCGTGCGTGACCTCCACCGCACAGATGCGCAGCCTGAACAGTCTTATTCAGAGCGCCAACTCTATGAACGCGCCATTGATCGGATGGTGCGAGAGGTCGCATCCATCCGCAAAGAGTCGCATGATGCGGCCCTAGAATCTGTGCTCGACACACTCGCCAAGGCCCGCTCAAGGCAAGCGGCTAAAGCTGAAAAAGAAGCGGCCGCTAATGCAGAGGCGGAGGGAAAAGACGGCGAAGCTGCGGCGTAAAGCCGCTTTTTGCTGCATAATTCATCCCAAATGCACCTGATTTTGCCGTCAGGCTGCTATTGTGACATCCCACACGCTTGACGTTTATTCGGCCAGTCTCCAACGTTCATCTTAGGTTGGCGCAGAGATGCTAGAGTAAGAGTCAGACGTGTGAAGGGACAGAACATGACAAAGCAGATTAAATTTCTTTTGGCGACGGCAGCGAGCTGCGGGTTACTTGTGGCTTGCGGCGGCGGCGGCGGCAGCAGTTCATCAAGCAATTCAGTTTCAACGGTAACGCCGACTCCCACGCCCACGCCCCCACCGCCTGTGAGCAATGCACCAACATTTACGTCTGGCGTGTTCGCGCCTGACTCAGACTTTGTGGCCCAATGCGAAACGCCCCGAACTGGTATAGACCCTCTCACAGATAGAGCTTACGCTGATAGCGACGGCTCCAATTTATTAGAAAAATTCTGGATTAGATCATGGTCTAACGAAACCTATCTTTGGAATACGGAGATAGAAGACCGCGACCCAAATTCGATTGCTGACAAGATAGCTTATTTCGACCTGATGAAAAGTAACGAGTTATCCGAAACTGGGTCGGGCATCCCCAAAGACGATTTCCACTTTAGCGAACCAACTGAGGATTTTGTAGCACGGCGTAACTCAGTGGCTGAATCCGGTTACGGGTTTCGGTTGACAAATGTCACACCAGAAGACGGAAGCGGCGGCAGAGATTTCCGTATTCTTTACACCGAGCCAGACTCACCCGCCTCAGCATTGCAAGACGGGCAAGTGAATTTCCCGCGCGGCACGAGGATTTTATCCGTTGACGGAGCAGATCTCCTGTTCGGTAATGACATTGATACGCTCAATGCGGGTCTTTTCCCGGCAACCGCTGGTGAGGAACATACATTTGATGTGCAAGATATTGACGGCACAGTTCGGACCTTCACGATCACATCAGAAGATGTTGCGCCCGCCCCTGTTAACCGCACTGAGATACTCGACACACCTACGGGCAAAGTTGGCTATGTCTTGTTCAACACATTTAGCCCCTTCGAGTCCGAGACCTCCCTGCAGGAAGCTTTCAGCGAACTTGAAACTGAAAACATCGATGATCTCGTTTTAGATCTGCGTTATAACGGCGGGGGCTTAGTCGCCGTTGCCGCGCAACTTGGTTATATGATTGCCGGCGGAGACCGGACTGAGGGGAAAACCGCATCATTACTGCAATATAACGAAGCCGCCGGGAATACGGATCCGACGTCCGGCGAAATTGTGCGGCCCTTCCCATTCTTTGATACCGGCCTCGGTTTCTCACTCCCAACATCGACGGATCTGGCAACCGTTGATCTTCCGCGTGTCTTCATCTTGACGACAGGCGGAACCTGCAGCGCCAGTGAACTCGTGATTAATAGCCTGCGCGGTATTGATTATGAGGTCATTATGATCGGCGATACGACTTGCGGAAAACCTTATGGCTTCCTGCCCACGGATAATTGCGGCCAAACCTATTACACGATCCAGTTCCGCTCCGTGAATGACAAGGGATTTGGAGATTATTCTGATGGGTTCTCCCCAGCGGACACGACAAATACGTTTAGTGAGCAATCCCCGGGCTGCACGGTCCCCGATGATATCTCGAAAGAACTGGGCGATCCAGAGGAGGCCCTATTGTCAGCGGCATTATTCTACCGCGACAATGATAGCTGCCCGATCACGGAACCTGCGACCGCGAAATCTTATGCTCCGGCCGCCAAAACAAGACAATCCATTGTCGATGGTTACGAGCTTAACCTGCGAAATGACCCGTTTGAGACCACCGCCGATAGCTATTTGGATGCAACGCTTCCAACGGAAACGCCATGATGAGCCGCGTCGCAATGATCGGCCTGGCAATAGTGGCAGGCACCAGCACGGCATCGTGTAAAACCTACCCGTCGGGCGACATGACGCCCGCCGCTCTCGCGTCCACGGACCCATCCTCTATGACCGCTGTGAAAACGGCGGCAGCAGAGGTCTTGGGCCGAAAGACAGTCGAGCTCGGCGCAAGTGAGTTAACGCGATCTCCGACTGTCAGCGTCCTGCCTGAGCGCGCATTTAGCCCCATAGGCGCGCCGTATAATCAGCAAAGCTTTGTGATACCGACAAGGTTATTGCTCATGACGGATGGTAAAAATTGTTTCCTCGTGAATGAGGACAACCGCAAATTAGCCCATGTCAAAGACGTCGCTTGCCGGTCTTTAGGCCAGATGCCGCCGTAATGTCTCTCGCTTAAATTCTAGCTCAGGATTTCCAAACGGCCCGGGTGATCAAGCCAGATCATCGGGCCGTTTATCATTTCAATCCAGCCACGCGCGCGCACCCGCGCTCCGGTCAGGCCGACCGGATTTATTGCCGCGAAACGTTTCGCATTTTTCTTGGCAATCGCAATCGTGAAATCCGTTTTATAATCCGCGCCAAAATTCAAATAGACACGCCCCCGCACATCCGCGGTCGAGGTCACAATTCCCTCGACGAGTTGCACGCTATCGACGTATTGCGCGAGCGGGTCAGGATCGGGGCGGCGCACCGCGTAAAACTCGCTCGCCCATATGCCCCGCATGCGGTCCCGCGCCGCGGTCTCGAGCGCATAAAGCGCCTCCATATCCGCGAGCTCCCCGGGCCAGCTCAACACCCGCGCCAAACCGAGCCGCAACATCTCGCCCTGCACCCAAAGATCACGCTGCGCGCCCGCGTCCAGCGTATAGACCTGCGCCACCGCGCGGCTATATCGATCTCGGGTCTCTCGGCCATAAAAGAGCTGAACGGCTCGCCCCTGTATGAGCGCCGATAGTCCCGCTTTTGCCTCCTGCGCATAGGGCCAAGCCGCCGCCGTTCCTTGCGCTGTCCGCGGCGCTTGCACCGCTGATAAACGCACGGATAGCTCGCTGCCATCTTCGAGCGCGAGGACGAAACTATCCCCGTCAATGACGCGGGCGACGCGGCCCGTCTCCCCCGGTTTTTGGTCTGCTTTCGGCGCGGCAGCAGAAGGCGCTTTTATGTTTCCCAGCAAGAAAACAGACGCCGCACAGGCCGAGAGCGCGCTGCGGCGCGAAAGCCGCATGGGGTTGTCATAAAGATCAGACACGCCTTGAGTGTTTCACAAAACCGAGCCGAGGTCGAATCGATTGACGCGGCACAGGGCTATCCGGCTTGAGGCCTCTCGCCGAATTGCGTAAAGGCTCAATCTCGCGGTCCCGTAGCTCAGCCGGATAGAGCATCAGATTCCTAATCTGGAGGCCGGTGGTTCGAATCCACCCGGGATCGCCAATTTATTTGCAGGACCCAGTCTTTCGTCCGTCCACTGATTTATCTTTGGCTGAGTGGAGATGCCGCAAGGGTGTCAAATGGCCAAGCGGGAGCGCTCGCAGTCCATCTTGGCACCGCCAATCTTTTAGCCTTGGGCATATAGGACTGCCCGCGTGGTCGGTCTCCGCGATGGACGCGTAACGCCCTCTTTGTTTCTTCCAGAGTTATACAGAGAAACAATAATTTGACGCGGGGCGTCAAATGCAGTGGAGCGCCTAAACGGCTATGCCGTTTTGGCCACGATGTTAGTGATTTAGACAAGCAAATTCTCCTGCTGCCAATCCAGTGACAGCGGACAGTGATTTAATAAGCGGGACAGCCCGCAGGTTCAGTCTCCGCGATGGAGACCAGAAAAGTTAATTTGTTTTACGCGGGTCAGAACCTGCGGCAGCAGTTTATAATGCACCGGGCGGGGGTCCCGCAGTTTTGCCTTCCGGTCATGCATGCCGTGACGCCTCATTATCTGGTGAAGATAACTTAGCGTGTCAGTGCGGTGTGCTTTCCTTGCACAGTACACCAACCCAACTGTTTCCAGCCGTCCTGACAGCCCCGGTTTAAGACAAAGCGGTCGTCTCTCAGCGCAAAAGGCCCGGCACACACTCGGCTCTTACCCCAAGTCGCTCAACCCTGCTGTCTCCCAGACCAGTCAGAAAGCGCTAACCTGTCCTATGTCTGAAAGAACCATTTAAACATAAGGCCAAAGCCCCAAAGTGAGGATTATGTTTTCAGGTTTTTTTATAAGGGATTGAAACAATGGGACTCTTACGCGCTTGGACCGCGTTTGAATCGAGGATTAGTTCCATATGTGGCCCAAGGTGATGTGCTCGTTCTAGGGGAACCTTGCGAGCCAGATTTTCGAGTCTTCCGACCGCCGATTGTGAAGTCATCATCCTGCGCCATGCAATGAACATAGCAGACTTCGTAGACGGTTTGCGAAGCAAAATATTCAATCCAGTGGATTGAATATAGCCGGAGAAGGCCACGGCAGTGGCGGCTCAAGAGTCTTGGCGGGAACTGGGGGATTAATTCAGGTAAATTGAGGGTTCCGGGACAGTGTCACTCAGTGCATTTTTGCAAGCAAAATTGCACGGGCCCAAGGTGATGTAAAAAAGGTGTCACTTTGGCCCAGTAAATTAGTCGTCTGCTAGGGCAGACCAGTGGCGAAAACAGAGCTTTAGCGTCGAAGTGGGCCACAAGGCACGCTTCGCTTTATCTTGCTCTCCACCTAATCTAACCCTTTTCCCAGTTTTCCGTTCTATTTTATAGCTCTATTTACGGCATCGCAATTCCACAGCCATCTACAGCAATAAATAAACTTTCATATCCCAGAACATCATTTTCACCTACATTACCGACGGTATTCTCTTTAAAGTCGTCTTGAGGAATTTGAGTCCCAAATGACTTTATTTCTCCAGCATCATTTACAATAAATACGTAAACATCACTGCCAATATTTTTTTCAATTTTAACCCATTTTTGATTTTTAGTGTTCTCACATTTAAACATGTGCCTAAGAGGTGTTGATTTAAAATCAAAACCACCAAATTTCCACTCACTGGCACTCATATAATTTAAGTCTCGAGGTATTGAGACCCATGCGATCTCATTCCTGAAAACGCATCTAAAGTCAGAATTTCGAGCACAGAACTTAAGTTCGTCTGTTAAGGCCACGCGGGTAAATGTCATACTTGAAAGATCTGCCTTAATGCTTAAGTCCCAAATTATATCATCGTAGTATGTTAGCTGTGCAGAATCAGATTCTGGACTCTGACAGGAAGCTAGAAAGACTGCCAAAAACAGATTAGAAAAGAGTAATGAAAATATATTTTTCACTTCCCATACCCCACATAACTTCTGGGTATCTGCCCTTCATAGATTCCCTCACTTTTTAGAAAACGGTGTGTCTCGCCATCGTTCAAACGCTCGACAGCGCCAGTCGCCGAAGTTCTACCAGTTGTATATGTCCCTGCGCTGCCTTCAATTGCTGCACCCATTCGCGCCCTATCCGTTGAAGAACTATGATTGATTTCGTGTCCTGCCACATGCTTGATTTGGTCACGGCCTATTCTTCCAGTCATGCCTGTCTTTCCTGCAGGACTATCATTTGAAATATTGAGCGTAATGGCATCATTATCATTTTCGAATGAGCCCTTTCCATCAACAAAGTTCACCGTCACGCTTTTCGCATTTTCTAGTCCACTCTGAAATTGTGAAGTAAGTGGATTGTCTGCACTTGCTGATGCAATTCCATTTGCAACCGCGTTAATTGAATTAGTAACGCCTGACACTAGCTCAGGGGGAGTATTTTCGGATGCATTATAAGAAACCCCGTCTGGACATGTGAGTTCACCGTTCTCTGAAGCACACATTCCAGTTGGATCAGTTAAATTGATAGGATCATTTAGAACATAGGCGTAGCGGTTAAAGTAGCCGGGGTCTCCGCTGTCCATGAACGTGACGGGGTCTATGCTCAAGGTTAGTCTAAGCTCTCCCTAAGATTTTTCGATTTCAACGCAATGCGGATAAGGAATTGTGATCCCGCCCGCGTCAAACGCCTCTTTAACAGATTTAATCAAATCGAAACGAACGTCCCAATAATCTTCGGGTTTGCACCAAACGCGCATTTGAATATCAACTGAGCTATCGTTAAGCAGGGTCACCTTGGCCCACGGGTCTTCAAGCAAGCGGCTGTCTTTGGC
>CALDTL010000040.1 GCA_937923965.1 uncultured Caulobacterales bacterium | reverse complement strand
ACGTTTTTCTGGCAATTTCGTTTTGTCAAAAATGGCGGAACTGATTTCTTATGTGACCCTCACCGTGTTTGCGTTTGGGTCCCTTTTCGGCCTCTCGCCCTTTTTCCACCGGTCCGAGACAATAAGTGGTAATGTGTTTTTTAATTCCCTGACCACAGGCTTGCTTGTGCCAACTGCGCTGCTTGCTCTTTGTGCGTGGCGCGCGAGGGAGCGCCGGCCTGCGGCCTATGTCAATGTTTTGGGCGGCTTGGCCTTGGCCGGCGGCATGAGCTGGGTCACAGCCATGATCCGATATATCTTTAATGGCAGCGCTATAAATATTTACCGTGTGAATTTCGGGGATTTGGAACTCTGGACAATCAGCGCCATTTGGCTTCTGATCGGTATTGCGCTCTTGGCACTAGGTGTCTGGCGCAAAGAGCGCGCCTTGCGGATTGCTTCTGGCGTGGTGATTATCTTGACAGTGCTAAAGGCCTTCTTGATCGATATGGCGGGCCTCGAAGGCGTGCTGCGCGCGCTTTCCTTTGTCGCGCTTGGGCTTGTTTTGATCGTCATTGGCCGCGCCTATCAGCGCTATTGGCTATCAGGCAGCGCGCAAGATAAATCTGAACAGTCTGATGTTTTGACCTAAGTCTTTTTCTTGATATTTCGCCGCCGCCAGAACCACCGCAGGGCAAACAGGCCGGGGATGATAACAAAAATCAACCACGGTAATATCGCGCCAAAAAAGCGGATAACATTTGCCAAACCATTGGAGACGATGCCGACGAAATCCTTCACGGCAGCGCCTATGGGCGACATAGAAGATCGGCTCACGGCGACGCGCTCGCTAGTATAGTTGATGTTAACAACAGACATAGAGACGCGGGCGCGCAGGGCTTTTAGGTTTGCCGTCGCGCCTTCAATCTCGGCTTGGACGCGGGCAAGTTCTCGCTCTAGTGCAAGAAGATCAGGAAGTTCGGCATTGCGCGTCTCCAGAAGTTTCTCCAGCCGCGTGCGCAAAACACGTTTGGCTTTCAGCCTTGCATCCGTATCAAGAATTGCGCGGGTGAGATCTTCAACGGATGTGTTTTCATTTGCAATGCGCCCGTCGACCTCTGCGACATCCGCTTTCATCTCGCGTATAAAACCAACCAGCCAGTCGGGTTCCGCGCGCAAGGACAGATTGGCACTGATATTCTCTTCCGAGAAATTTTGCGTATTGGAGCCGGTGACTTGGCAGAGTTTAGGTCCAGCGTCTCGGCAAATTTGGATATGTTTATTCGTCGTGGCCTTCACAGATTTTGCGGGCATTACGAGGCCATATCCATATCTGTAAGCCAAATAGACTCCGGCAGGGTCCGCGCTGGGGTCTTGATCGGAAGAGGTGGTACTCGAGACAGTTTCTCTGCCGTTTTGAACAGAGGTTTTCGCCTCTTGAACAACAACCGATTGTGGAGCGGGTTGTCCAGCATATTCATTGCCGCCATAAAAACCGCTGTCGGCTGAGTAAGCTTCGCTGAGTTCTAAATCAGACCCGCCGCCGCATGCGGCGAGGGTGAGGGCTGAGAGCCCCAAAAGACCATATCTAATCATCGCAACACTCCTATCATTCACTCTGTAAGACGTATTTCGTCGCAGGATCCTTGGACGTAACAACATTGGGGGGGCTTATTTAATTTCCGTAATGGGCAAGCCCAACTCTTTGACAGGCTCCATTTGTGTGTCTGCATCCCCGACGACAAGATATTGCATCGCCTCTGGACGGAGATGAGCGGCGGCGATGCGCTTGAAATCTTGCAACGTCATCGCGCTAATCGCTTTTGCATTTTGTGCGCGGAAATCTGGGGCAAACCCATAGGTATCAATTTCGCCGAGCATACCAAGCTTATCGCCTAGCGTTTCCATCTTGAGGGCCTGCCCGCGGAGCAAAGCATCTTTGAGTTCAGCCAAATCTTCTTCCGTGGTTTCAGGACCATGTGAGGCCAAAATATCACGAATTAACGCGAGAGACTCTTTCGTGACATTGGACCGAACGGAGGAGGAAACCGCAAATGTGCCATTATCCTTGCCGCCGTTAAAGCCTGATCGAATACCGTAGGTATAGCCTTTTTCGACCCGCAATTGCGTGTTCAACTTGGACGTATAAATCCCGCCCAGCGGAAAATTCAGCGCATCGGCCAGCGGATAATCTGGGTGCGTCGCCGCAAGCGCGGGGCGCGACAGCCTCAGGACGGATTGTTTTGCGCCGGGCACATCATAGAAATAAATTTGCGCCGCCTCGACCGGCGTCAATTCAGATGTAACCGCAGCTTTTGCCGCTGTGTCAGGCCCGATGTTTTGGTCCCACAAGGATTTGACGCTAGCTGCATTATAATCTCCTGCGAGCCGCAGTGTCGCCCCGTCCAAAGTGTAATTCGCCGCGTGAAAATTCTGTAAATCCTCGAGCGTAACGCCGCTTAACGCCTCGGCACCGCCGTATCCCGTTCCGCCACTATGATGCAGGGGCGACGTTACAGGATATCGCAATTCAGCCAGCTCGCGGCGGGCAATAGAGTTGGGATTGCCTTGCGCTTGCGTTATCGCTTGCGCGACTTGGTTTTTTAATGTGTCAAATTCATCTGCGTCCCAACGCGGTTCAAAAAGCATCTCTTGAGCCAGCGCCATAGTGGCGTCGAAATTCCGCGAGAGTGTCGTGCCGGAGAGGAAAGTGCCGCTGTCCCCGGCGCTCACTGTGATCGTAGAGCCGAGCGCGCCAATGGCTTCCTCCAGCTCCGCCGTTGTTTTATTGGCGGTGCCTTTTGACAGCATATCTGCGGTCATCCCTGCAATGGCGGGTGTGTCTGCTGCATTGCGGAGTCGCCCCGCATCCAAACGCAATGTGAAATTAATCACGGGAATTTCGTCGCTGGCGAGACCGAGAACATTTAATACATTGCCATAAGTTGCCTGCCAAATCTGAGGAGAGGGAAGCTCATAGTTTGTGCCAAACGGCGGTTCGATTGTTCGGTCAAAACTGGACGGCGTTGGATTTTCAATCACGCGGGCGGCAGGGTCAAACTCGACTGCGGCGCCTTCGCCCTCAATGATGACTTCCTCGACGACATCCGCTTTAGCGGATCCCTCTACGCCAAGAGCTGGTTTTCCCATTGGAACAAAACTGGTAATCACGGCGGGCTTGTCTTTAATGTAAGTTTGGTAAACGCGCATGACATCGCTAGGTGTGACGCCGCGATAGCCTGCAAGGTCGTCTTTATAAGCACCAGGATTATCGGTGAAGAGATTATATTCTGATAGCGCGATAGCTTTGTTTAGCGCGCTACTGAAATTTCCGTAAAAATCGACTTCAATCCCAGCTTTAATTCTATCCAGATCTTTTTGCGAAATGCCATTTTCTTCAAATCTTTCAAAAGCGGTTTCGATGGCGGGCATGAGCGCGTCTAAATCGGTTCCCGCATTGGACGGCGAAATAAGGTAAAATTCTCCGGCAATTTCGGATGTATTCGAAAAGGCGCCAAGGCCAGGAGAGAGTTTGGTTTCATCTACCAGCACTTCGTTGAACGGGGCTGTTTTACCCTCCGTCAGATAGCTGGCAAGGATTTCAAGCGCATAGCTATCGGGGTGATATTGCTCCACCGTCGGCCAGACATGAGTGAGGCGCGGAACAGTCGCGAAATTATCTTCATGTTGAAGCTTTATGGAGGCTTCTAAGACGCCGGGACGGGGGCCATAAGGGTCCACGTCTTCGCCGCGCGGAATTTCGCCGAAATATTTTTCGACATAGGCTTTGGCTTCGGCGACATCAAAATCACCCGTGATTGTAATGGTCACATTATTCGGCACGTACCACCGCGCATAAAAATCCTGCGTGTCTTTCAGGCTGGCGGCATCGAGGTCTTCCAGCGAGCCAATGACCTGCCAATTATATGGATGATCCGAAGGATAGAGCGCTTTGCCGATAACATACCAATTATGCCCATAGGGGGCATTATCGACGCGCTGGCGTTTTTCATTTTTAACGACCTGTTTCTCATTATCGATAACGTCCTGATTAACGGTCTGAATGAACCACCCGAGCTTGTCCGCCTCGGCCCAGATAACTTTTTCTAGCGCGTCTTTGGGGACGGCTTGGAAATATTGAGTCATGTCTTTGGTTGTAAATCCATTCGTGCCTTCGCCGCCAATGCGCGTATTCATTTCGTCCAATCCGCCATAGCCGAGATTTTCGGAATCCAAGAAAAGAAGGTGCTCGAACAAATGCGCAAACCCGGTTCGGCCTTCGGTTTCGCGCGCGGAACCAACATGCGCCGCCAAATTGATCGCAACGACGGGGTCCGACCGGTCCACATGGAAAACAACATCAAGGCCATTGTCGAGCGTGATTTTCTCAAAGGCGAGATCAAGACCGGCTTCGGTTTTTGCGGGCGCTGTCGTTTCGGAGGGCTGACAGGCCATGAAGGTGAGGGGCGCGGCAAAGCAAAGCAGAAATTTAGGTAAAGTTGACGACATGGGGGGCTCCATTTATTCCATCGAATTTGTCAGGTGATAGCTAGTAAATAGACTGGATGTTAGTGCTTTTTTACCAGAGAGCCGACACGGCGTTGGAGCTGACACTAATCGAAACGCCCGCGCCGCGTATCTTTATGTAAATCTGAAGCTGCAAACACTCGCCCGTTCATCACGCCGTAGATACCTGCAGGGAGAAGGCGCGCTGCGATGATTGCACCGCCGAGATTAAATGTTCCGTCAGAACGTCCCAAAGACCACGGGCGCATGGCTCCGGTGAGGACGACGGTCTTCCCGAGCGCT